>DASXJN010000225.1:0-4109 GCA_036497365.1 Jatrophihabitantaceae bacterium
GCTCTCCAGTCGTTCCATGGCATCGAGCAGGCGGCGAGCGTTGGCTGGCGAGCGCATCAGGTACGCCGTCTCGCGCAGCGACTCGAAGTCGGCAAGAGAGACGATGACGACGGGCTCGTGCCCGGCGCGGGTCACCACGACCTCCTCGCGGTCATTGACAACGCTGTCGAGAACCTCGGCATAACGGGCTCGCGACTCGGTGTAGCTGATGGTCTTCACCGCACCCTCCTGTACAGAAAATTGTACAGGTCGCTCGACCGACGGCAACCGCTGTTCTGGAGCAAGACATTTCGATGCGAAACCGAGCAATTTCGAGGCCCGAAGTGTGGGCGATACTGGGATCGAACCAGTGACCCCTGCCGTGTGAAGGCAGTGCTCTCCCGCTGAGCTAATCGCCCGTGACGGGTCGTCCCGTCGCAGCCTCAACAGGTTACACGGGCGTCAGCGCTCGTAGATCCACCATGCTCCCCCGACCAGGGCGACGAGCAGGGCGACCCCGGCGAGGCCGACCAACACCTGCACGAGGCGATTCTGGCGGCCGAGCCACGAGGTCCACTCCGACACTTTCGCCCGCGCGAAGCGCAGCAGCCGGCGCGCCCACTCGTACTCGGTGGCGAGAATCCCCAGCCCGCCGAAGATGATGAGCCAGCCAGGCCCGGGCAGTGGCAGCAGGACGATGCCGCCCGCGATGACGACGACGCCCAGCAACGTGACGACGATGCGCCAGCCGATGCGGCCGGCGCGGGTCCGGCGCACCCGCGCGCGGAAGGCCTGCAGGCGGGCAAAACGACGCGACGGAGGCGCCTGCGCTTCGGCCATGGCTCTCACAGTAGGAAAAACTCTCCGCACGTGGGATCGGTTCCGGCGGGGACAATGCGCGCCATGGACTGGAAACTCGAGGTCATCCCGCTCCCGGTTGCCGACGTCGACCGCGCCAAGACGTTCTACACCGAACAGCTCGGCTTCACCTGCGATGTCGACCATCGAGCCGGTGACGACTTCCGCGTCGTGCAGCTGACACCGCCGGGATCGGCGTGCTCGGTCCTGGTCGGGCGCGGCATCACCGACGCAGCCCCGGGCGCGGTGCGCGGGCTGCACATCGTGGTCACCGACATCGAGACGGCTTGCGCCGAACTGGTCGGCCGCGGAGTCGAGGTGAGCTCGATCCGGCACATGACACCGGACGGCTTCGTCGACGGTGTCGATCGCGCGCACACCGACTACAACTCGTTCGCCGACTTCGCCGACCCGGACGGCAACACGCTCGTCCTGCAGGAGCGCGGACACGCCGGAACGGAGTGACGATCAGCTCGCGACGTCCTTGGCCAGCAACTGGTCGACGCGGCGCACCAACTCGCGCGCGCTGAACGGCTTGGGCAGGTAGTCGTCGCAACCGGCCGCATAACCCGCGGCCAGGTCGTCGAGCGTCGACTCAGCGCTGATCAGCAATACCGGCGCCGACGGGTCGAGCGAGCGCTTCAACTCGCGGCACACGTCCAACCCGCTCACGTCCGGCATGCGCACGTCAAGTACGTACAGCGCAGAGGCCGACTTGTGTGCGGCAGCCAGCGCCGAGCGCCCGCCGTCGGCGATCTCGGCGCGGAAACCGGCACGCGTCAAGATCGCGGCCACCAGCGCGCAGATATCCTCGTCGTCGTCCGCGACGAGAACACTGCTGGCATGGCCTTTGCCGATGCCAATGGTGCGCATGATGCGGAAGTTAGAGGCTGTCATGAGCCGTGCGCAACTGTCGCTTCACAACCGCCGAATTCGGACGTCGGCCCTCCGCGGCTTTTGTCTCAATTCAGCGCGAAATACGCGCCCAATCCCAGCGAATCGATGAGAGCTCGGGCGCGCCTCGGAACGTGCTGAAGCTCTAGCTGCACACCGCGTTCGTCACAGCGCCCCTTGAGATAAACGAGGAGCGAAAGCCCGCTGGAATCGATGAAAGTGACCTTGGCGAGGTCCGCCACGAGGGTGTGCAAGCCGGGCCTACCCATCAGCTCGACCCCGCGCTGCTGGATCTGGGGCGCGGTCACGAAATCGACGACGCCGTCGAACTCGAGCCTCGCTGCTGTGGATCCGCCGACCAGGTCGTTCATTGTGCGAAAGCTTAACCACAGGTGCAGCCGAGCCGGATAACGACGACGATCGGAGCCAGCTGGGTAGAGTCGGTGAGATAGGCAAGTTCAGCGGTATGCCCGATACGAACGTGTGGAGGTGATGGCGGTGTCTGGGACAGGCGCCGTCATTGCCGGCCGTTATCGCCTGGTCAAACAGCTGGCGGCCGGCGGCATGGGCACCGTGTGGGAGGCCTGGGACGAGCGACTGCAGCGCACCGTCGCCGTCAAGCAGTTGCACCTGCAAGCCGGCCTGAGCGAAGTCGACCGCGAGGCCGCGATCCAGCGCGCGCAGCGCGAGGCCCGGCTCACCGCCCGGTTGCACCACCCCAATGCGGTGCAGGTGTTCGACATCGTCGACGACGACGGACATCCGTCGATCGTGATGCAGTTCGTGCCGTCCACGAGCCTGCAGAACATCGTCCGCGACCGTGGCCCACTGCCGCAGTCCGAGGTCGCCCGCATCGGCACTCAGGTCGCCGCCGCCCTGGCCGCGGCGCATCGCGCCGGCATCGTGCACCGTGACGTGAAGCCCGGCAACGTCCTGATCGCGGTCGACGGCACCGCGAAGATCACCGACTTCGGTATCTCGCATGCGCTCGACGACGTCACGGTCACCTCGACGGGCATGGTGACCGGCACGCCTGCATACATCGCTCCCGAAGTTGCGCGCGGTGCGCCGTCGAGCTTCGCCTCCGACGTGTACTCCCTCGGCGCGACGCTCTACATGGCCGTCGAAGGCCGCCCTCCGTTCGGCACCGATCAGAACCCGATGGCGGTCCTGCACCGCGTCGCATCCGGTCAGCCGGATCCGGCCCAACGCGCCGGCGCGCTGACACCGATCCTGCGCGACATGATGTCGACCGATGCCGGCCGGCGGCCGGACATGGTCACCGTCGCGAATGCGCTCGGCACCCTGCGCACCGACGACGCGGTCACCCGGCCGAACGTGCCGATCGCCGGCGCGGTCACCGAACTCATCCCGCAGCACAACCCGGTGCCGCCGCCCCGCGACGAGCCGGCCGACGCCACCCGGGCACTGCCCACCGTCCCGCCGCCGTTGCTGCTGCCACGTCCGGCTCAGCAGCCACCGCCGATGCAGTTCGGGCCACCGCCGGTCGACGAGCGGCGACACCGCTCGTGGGTACCGATCGCCGCGGCCGCGATCGTGATCCTGCTCGGCACCGTCCTGGCCATCTACCTGCTCAGCAACGCGGGCACCGGCGGTGGCAGCCCGAGCGGCCTGCCGACCGCCCCGGCAACGCAAACGAAGATCAATCCCAGCCAGGGCAAGCACTCGAAGTCGCACCACCCGAAGAAGTCCCACCATCCGACGAAGACGCACTCGAAGCACCCGGCGTCGAACCCGCCGTCCGCGCCGAGCACGGCACCGTCGACACAGCCGTCGACACAGCCGTCGTCCGCGCCGCCGCCCTCGTCGCCGCCGGCGAGGAGCGGCCCGCCGAGCTCGAGCGATCTCTCGAGCGCGATCACGCACTACTACTCGATCGTTCCCGGCGACCTGAACCAGGGCTGGACCCTGCTCACGCCGAGCTACCAGCAGGGCACGGCCGGCGGACGCGGTGAGTACAACAAGTGGTGGCACAGCATCGACCGGGTCGAACTGACCGACGTGAGCGGGTCTTCACCCGGCACGGCAGACGCCACGATCACCTACTTCTTCAAGAACGGCCGGCAGTCGACCGACCGCACCGAGTTCGGCCTCGTCCGGCAGGACGGCGTGCTGAAGATCAACAGTTCGCAGGTCGTCGGATAGCTCAGAGCTCGCGGATCGGCGCGCCCTCGCGCCACGCCACGATGTCCTCGACGACCGCGCCGTACCAGTCGCGGTAGTTGTCGGTGGTGACGTAGCCGATGTGCGGCAGCAGCAGGGTGTTCGGCAGCGATCGCAACGGATGGTCGGCGGGCAGCGGTTCGACGTCATAGACGTCCAGCGCGGCACCGGCGATGCGCCGATCGGTCAGGGCC
>DASXJN010000226.1:0-2200 GCA_036497365.1 Jatrophihabitantaceae bacterium
CTTGTCGACCCTGCCGCCGTATCGCTGAACGACCTTCGAGGAGCGATTGAACAACTCGGTCATGATCTCGCGTAGCCGTTCAGCCCCGACCGCCGCCGCGATGTCCATCGAGTGGACGACATCGGCGAACAGCACCGTCACTTGCTTGTATTCGGCGTGAGTGTCCTTCGTGGCGACGGGCGAACCGCAGGCATCACAGAATCGCGCACCGTCTCGCAGTTCGGCGTCGCACGCACCGCACGACATCGCCACGGGAACATTCTCTCGCCGAGAGAGAAGCCACGGCTGCCAAAGCGCGCGATTGACGACCGGGAATGCTATTTCGCGAGCTTGTCGATGACCGCCTTCAGCGCCTTCAGTTCGCGGTCGTCGAGCCAGGTCAGCGCATCCGGAGCCGGATCATCGATGCCGTTGATCACCTGGACCATCTCGCGGCCGGCCGCGGTCAGCGACACCACCTTGCACCGGCGATTGGTCGGATCGGTCTCGCGCAACACGAGTCCACGCTCTTCGAGGTCGTTGACCGCCACCGTCGCCGCGGGAGCGTCAATGGTCGCGGCGTGTGCGACCTGCTTCACCGTCATCGGCTTCCGGGCCAGCCGTCGCAGAATCCGAATCCTGCTGAACGGCAATCCGGTCTCCGCGATCACCGCGCGTCTCCAGGCATCACGGTTGTCGATCACCGCTGCCGCCATCGCGCGCCAAACTTCGTCGGCCAACGGATTACGTCGCACGAGCACCCTCGAATTGTGCGTCAGAACCGGCGACCAACGGCGCAAGCCGCTCGGCCGAGCGCAAGGCTCGTGGTGACGTCGAGTACAGACCCAGCGCGAAGATCACCAACCCGAGTCCCGCGCAGACGAACCACAGCGGCCGGGCGGCCGCGGCGAAGTCCGCCCCCGCCGTCCCCAACGCGGAAGCCGCGAGCGAACCGCACAGCGCCACGCCGAGACTCACGCCCACCTGCCGGCTTGTCGAGGCCACCGCTGAGGCGGCACCGGCCCGATCTGTCGGCATGCCACTGACCGCCGCGTTCGTGACCGGTGCATTGACCATTGAGAACCCGATGCCGATCACGGCGGAGATCGTCAGCAACATCCACACCGGCGTGGTCGCCGTCAGCCGTGTGAGCATCGCCGTCGCCGCGGTGATCAGGGTGCCGGAGACCAGGAGCGACGGGCGGCTGCCGAAGCGGCCGACCAGCCGCCCCGACAGGGGCGAAAAGATCAACGCGCCTACGGCTACTGGCAAGTAGATCAGCCCGGTGTGCATCGCGGAGAGGCCTCGCTCGTCCTGCAGGTAGAGCGACATCATGAACAGGAACGCACCCCACACAGCGAATGCGCACACCGCGATTATCGTCGCCGATGCGAACGGGACGCTTCGGAAGAACCGCAGATCGATGAACGGGTCGCGACGGCGCGCCTCGTAACGCAGGAAGCCGACGCACGCCCCCACGGCAATGACGGCCACGACGATGGTACGGACGTTGGTCCAACCCATTCCCGGCCCCTCGATGAGCACGAACACCACGCCGAATAGGAACGCCATACCCAGGGCCTGCCCGATCGGGTCGATGTCGCGCATCGTTGCCGACTTCGACTCCGGTACGAAGATGGCGGTCAGCAGGATCGCCAGCGCGCAGATCGGCAGGTTTATCCAGAACACCGCGCGCCAGTCGACCAACTGGATCAGCGCGCCGCCCACGATCGGGCCGAGCGCCATCGAGATGCCCACGACGCCGCCCCAGACGCCGATCGCACGTGCTCGTTCGACCCGACCGGTGAACACCTGCGTGATGATCGACATCGCGACCGGATTCATCATCGAGCCCCCGATGGCCTGTACGAAACGCGCGGCGATCAGCGTCTCGATGTTCGGCGACAGGCTGCACAGCAGCGACCCCAGCGCGAAGACCGTCAACCCGATCTGGAAGGTGCGCCTGCGCCCGAACCGGTCGCCGGCGGCGCCGGACAACAACAACAGTGACGCCAACACCAGCGTGTAGATGTCGATCACCCACTGCAGCTGCGACGCCGACGCACCGAGGTCGGCGCGAATGTTCGGAATGGCGACGTTGACGATCGTCGCGTCCATCGACACGATCAGCAGGCTCAGGCAGCAGGAGACCAGAATGATGCCCTTGCGCCGGGCGCTCTGGGGCCCCCGCGAAGCTGGGGACGACCGGACGACAGCTTCA
>DASXJN010000227.1:0-13785 GCA_036497365.1 Jatrophihabitantaceae bacterium
AGCACGGCGACCAGGGTGTCCTCTGCTGCGATCAGGTGCCGGCCGGCCGCACGTGCGGCGGTCGGGCCACCCCGCTCGAGCGCAAGCTTGCCGAAGAACAGCGTGCCGAGCACCGCCACGCCGAGTGACGCGCCGAGCTGCTGCAGCGACTCGAGCAGGCCGGTCGCCGAGCCGATCTCGGCGTCGTCGATCTCGCCCATGATGATGCTGAACAGCGGGACGAAGATCATCCCCATGCCGAAGCCGAAGATCGCCAGTCCCGGCGCGAGCTGGGCGAACCCGACGGCGCCCGAGCCGACCGCACGCAGCGACACGTAGAACACGCCCGTACCGGCCGCCATCAGCGTCAGCCCGACGTGCAGGATCGGCCGGCCCACCGCGCTCGCCGCCCATGCGCCGATGCCCGCGCCGAAGAACGCGCCGACCGCCAGCGCGGCCAGGTACAGGCTGGCCTTCATAGGGCTGAACCCGAGCCCGAGCTGCAGGAACAGGCCGGTGGTCAGCGAGAACCCGACGATGCTGCCGAAGAACACCAACGTGAACACGACGCCCGAGACGTAGGACCGCTTGCGCAGCACGCTGAGCTCGACGAGCGGGCTGCGGCCCGAGCGCACCCGGCGCCGTTGCTGCAGAGCGAAGACCGCGAACACCGGAACTGCGGCAGCGAGCACACCGAAGATCCAGGTCGGCCAGCCCAGCGTCCGTCCGTCCACCAGCGGGAAGACGACCAGCACGCTGACGACGCCGAGCAGCACCGTGCCCAGCGAGTCCAGCCGCACCCGGTCACGTGCCCCGGCCGAGGATGGCAGCACCCGCGCGCCCACCACGAGGGCGAAGACGCCGATCGGCACGTTGATCAGGAACAACGCGCGCCAGTCCGACCCGAACAGGTCTGCCTTCATCAACAGTCCGGCCACGACCGGGCCGAGCACCGTAGACAGCCCGATCACCGGGCCCAGCGCGGCGAACGCCTTGCCCATCTGGGCCGGCGGGAACACGTCCCGGATGAGTCCGAACCCCTGCGGCACCATCAGCGCGGCGGCCAGCCCCTGCAGCGCCCGCGCGGTGATGAGCGCGTCGCCCGACCACGCGACGCTGCACAGCATCGACGTCGCGACGAAGCCGGTGAGCCCGATCAACAGCATCCGCCGGCGCCCGAACTTGTCACCGAGCCGTCCGCCCGACATGAGCCCGACGGCCAACGCCAGCGTGTAGGCCGCGGCGATCCATTCGAGCGCCGAGCTCGACATGGCCAGATCCCGCTGCACGGCCGGCGCCGCGACGTTCACGATCGTCGAGTCGAGGATGTTCATGATCAACGCGGCGAGGATCACGGCGAAGCCGGTCCACATCTGGCGGCGCGGGCCCGCCTCGCGCGGCGCGGCGAGGACGGTCGGCCGCTCGAGCACTGCTGTCATTTGGAACTCCTTCTTCGGTCGTTCGGTCAAGGACGACGCTAGAAGTCCATTAGGAACGTTTCTTTCCGCTTGGCGGACTAATCTCGAGAACATGGCAGAGACCTCGGGACGGTTGCTGCAGCTGCTGTCGTTGCTGCAGACGCCGCGTGAATGGCCCGGCCCGGAGCTGGCCCACCGGCTCGGCGTCACGACCCGGACGGTGCGTAACGACGTCGAGCGGTTGCGCCAGCTCGGCTATCCGGTGCAGGCAACGCGCGGTGCGATCGGCGGCTACCGGCTGTCGGCAGGCGCGGCGATGCCCCCGCTGCTGCTGGACGACGACGAAGCCGTGGCGATCGCCGTCAGCCTGCGCACGGCGTCCGGCGGGGCCGTGGACGGACTGGAAGAGACCGCACTCCGTGCGCTGACCAAGCTGCAGCAGGTGCTGCCGCAACGGCTCGGCCGGCGCGTCGATGCGCTGCAGTCGCACACCGTCCGGGTGACCGGCCGGCGGCGCAGCCCGGATGTCGACGGCAAGCTGCTGGCGATGATCGCGGCGGCCGCACGCGATCGCGAGGTCGTCCGGTTCCGCTACTCCGACCATTCCGGGTCGGCGAGCGAGCGCCGCATCGAGGCATACCGCCTCGTGAACTGGGGCAGCCGCTGGTATCTCGTCGCGTTCGATGTCGACCGCGACGACTGGCGCACCTTCCGGGTCGACCGGATGAGCGAGACCCGCTCGGTCGGGCACCGGTTCGCCCTGCGCCCGCTGCCGGCTGACGACATCGCGGCTTACGTCGCAGCGAAGACCCGGCAGGTGCAGCGCAAGGTCACCGGCACCGTCGTCGTGCACGCCCCGGCCGCCGAGGTCGCGGCGCGGATGGGCAGCTGGGCCGAAGGCTCGATCGAACCGGTCGGCGAGCAACGGTGCCTGATGAAGCTGGGCGGCCGCTCGGTCGAGGACATCGCCTTCTGGCTCGGTGTGCTCGATACCGACTTCGACGTCGTCGACTCGCCCGAACTCTCTGCCGCGGTCAGCCGGATCGCGCAGCGGTATGCGCGTGCGGCCGGGTGAGGCGCGACTAAGCTCTGCGCCGTGGCACGCGTGACCGTGGACGTCGTCCTCAAGCCGGAGATCCTCGACCCGCAGGGGCAGGCGATCGTCGGCGCGCTCGGCCGGCTCGGCATCACCGGTGTCACCGACGTGCGGCAGGGCAAGCACTTCGAGCTCGAGGTCGAGGACGGCGTCGACGACGACACCATCGCCAAGCTCGCCGACACCCTGCTCGCCAACCCGGTCATCGAGAACTTCACGATCTCCCGCTGAGCCGCCGAGAGGTGCGCACGCAGGCCGGTAGATTGGGCGCGTGCCGGTGCGGATAGGCGTGGTGACGTTCCCGGGCAGCCTGGACGATCGTGATGCGGCGCGGGCGGTCCGCGCCGCCGGCGGCGAACCGGTCGCGCTGTGGCACGCGGACCCGTCCCTGCACGACGTCGACGCAGTGATCCTGCCCGGTGGGTTCTCCTACGGTGACTACCTGCGGGCCGGCGCGATCGCACGGTTCGCGCCGGTGATGGAGTCGCTCGTCTCGGCCGCCCGCGACGGGCTGCCCGTGCTCGGCATCTGCAACGGCTTCCAGGTGCTGTGCGAGTCGCACCTGCTGCCCGGCGCGCTGGTGGGCAACGCGGGCCGCAAGTTCGTCTGCCGTCCGCAGTCGCTGCGCGTCGAGAACGTGAAGACGTCGTGGACGAGCGGGTACCGGGCCGGGCAAGAGATCGTCGTCCCGATCAAGAACATGGACGGGATGTACGTCGCCGACGACCGCACACTGGACAAGCTCGAAGCCGACGCACGGATCGTCGCCCGGTATCGACTCGGTAATCCGAACGGCAGCTACCGCGACATCGCCGGCATCACGAACAAGGCCGGCAACGTCGTCGGGCTGATGCCGCACCCCGAGCATGCGATCGACCCGCTCACCGGCACCGGCGCCGATGGCCTGGGTTTCTTCCTCAGCCTGACGGGTGTCGCCGCGTGAGTATCGACACCGTCGAGCAGGCCGAGCAGACGCCCGACCAGTCGCAGCCGTCGAAAGAGCTCGGGCTCGCCGACGACGAGTACCGGCAGATCCGCGAGATCCTCGGCCGCCGTCCCACCTCGTCCGAACTCGCCATCTACTCGGTGATGTGGAGCGAGCACTGCTCCTACAAGTCGTCCAAGGTGCACCTGCGCCAGTTCGGCGACAAGGCCCCGAAGACGGACGCCCTGCTCGTCGGCATGGGCGAGAACGCCGGCGTGGTCGACGCAGGCGACGGGTGGGCGGTCACCTTCAAGATCGAGTCGCACAACCATCCGTCCTACGTCGAGCCGTACCAGGGCGCGGCGACCGGGGTCGGCGGAATCGTCCGCGACATCCTGACCATGGGCGCACGGCCGGTCGCGGTGATGGACTCGCTGCGCTTCGGCCGGCTCGACGCGCCCGACACGGCACGCGTGCTCCCCGGGGTGGTCGCCGGGATCGGCGGCTACGGCAACTGCCTCGGCCTGCCGAACATCGGTGGCGAGGTGTACTTCGACGAGTCCTACCTCGGCAATCCGCTCGTCAATGCCCTGTGCGTCGGGGTGATGCGCACGGACGGCATCAAGCTGGCCAAGGCAGACGGTCCCGGCAACAAGGTCGTGCTGTTCGGTGCACGCACCGGGGGCGACGGCATCGGCGGCGCGTCGGTGCTCGCGAGCGCGACCTTCGACGATGCGAAGCCGTCGAAGCGGCCGTCCGTCCAGGTCGGTGACCCGTTCGCCGAGAAGGTGCTCATCGAGTGCTGCCTCGAGATCTTCGCCGCCGACCTCGTCGTCGGCATCCAGGATCTCGGCGCGGCCGGCCTGTCGTGCGCGACGACCGAGCTCGCCGCTGCCGGGACGGGTGGCATGGACGTCGACCTCGACGTGGTGCCGCTGCGCGACCCGACGCTGGCGCCCGAAGAGATCCTGATGAGCGAGTCCCAGGAACGGATGATGGCCGTCGTCACGCCGGAGCGGCTCGACGACTTCCTCAATGTGTGCGCGAAGTGGGATGTCACCGCGACGGTCATCGGCACGGTCACCGACACCGGGCGGCTGCGGATGACCTGGCGCGGCGAGACGATCGTCGACATTCCGCCGCGCACGGCTGCGCACGAGGGACCGGTGTACCGCCGTCCGACCGAGCGGCCGTTCGACCAGGACGCGATCCAGGCGCACGACGGCTCGTCCCTTCCGCGGCCGCGGGGCGGCGACGAACTGCGCAAGACGCTGCTCCGGCTGGTGGCGTCACCGAATCTCGCCGACAAGTCGTGGGTCACCGACCAGTACGACCGGTTCGTCCTCGGGCACACCGTGCTGGCACAGCCGGAGGACGCCGGGATGATCCGGCTCGACGACTCGACGCCGCGCGGCATCGCCCTTTCGGTCGACGGGAACGGCCGGTACAGCAAGCTCGATCCGTACGCCGGTGCGCAGCTGGCGTTGGCCGAGGCGTACCGCAACGTGGCGGCGACCGGCGCCCGTCCGCTCGCGGTGACGAACTGCCTGAACTTCGGCTCGCCGGAGGACCCGGCGGTGATGTGGCAGTTCGCCGAGGCGGTGCGCGGGCTGGCCGACGGTTGCCGGCAACTCGGCACGCCGGTGACCGGCGGCAACGTGAGCTTCTACAACCAGACCGGCAGCTCGGCGATCCTGCCCACGCCGGTCATCGGGGTCCTCGGCGTCATCGACGACGTCGCGAAGCGGATTCCGCAGGCGTTCCGCAGCGACGGGGCGGCGATCTATCTGCTCGGCGACACGCGCGACGAGTTCGCCGGTTCGGAGTGGGCCTACGTCGTGCACGGTTACCTCGGCGGCCGCCCGCCCGCGGTCGACCTCGCGCGCGAGCAGTTGCTGGCCTCGGTGCTGATCGACGCGGGACGTGACGGGTTGCTCGACTCGGCGCACGATGTGTCCGAGGGCGGCCTGGCGCAGGCGTTGGTCGAGGCCGCGTTGCGTGGCGACAGCGGTGCGCGCATCACGTTGCCCGAGGGCCTCGATCCGTTCGTGGCGTTGTTCAGCGAATCGACGGCGCGTGCGGTGGTGTCGGTGTCGCGTCCGCACGAGGCTGCGTTCGCCGAGTTGTGCGCCGACCGCGGGCTGCCCGCGGCGCGGATCGGGACGATCGACGTGCTCGGGCCGAGCCTCGAGATCGACGGGCAGTTCACCGTCGCGTTGCGCGAGCTGCGTGCGGCGTGGAAGGGCACGCTGCCCGCGCGTTTCGGGTGATGGCCGGCCGGCTTCGTCCTGAGCTCGACGCGTACGGCGCGCAGTGCGCGCTGCTCGCCGACTGGCTGGCAACGGTGCCTTCCTTGGCCGCGCCGTCCGTGCTGCCGGACTGGGACCTGCGCACGCTGCTCGGCCACATCGTGGGCAGCAAGGACGGACTGGCGAGCCACCTCGACACGGTCGGCTCAGGCCGTCCGCTACCCGCCGCTCGGTACGTCCAGGCCTACGCGCCGGCGGCCGCGGACATCTCGGCGCAGTCGATCGCGATCACCGGTGATCGCTCGCCGGAGGCACTGATCGCGGACCTGCGGACGCCGGTCGCGACACCGGAGCGCGCCGACAACGTCGTGATCGCCGGGCCGCGCGGCCCCGTGACCGCCCTGGACTTCGCCCGGACGCGGGTGCTCGATCTCGTCGTGCACTGCGACGACTTCTCGCGCTCCCTGCCCGATCACGACCCGGTGCCGATGGCTCGTCCGGCGCTGGCCTCGACGGTGCGCACGCTCGCCGAGATGCTCGCCGCGCTCTCGCCGGGTCGCTCTGTCGAGTTACGCGTTCCGCCGTTCGTCGCGGTGCAGGCGATCGAAGGGCTGCGCCACACCCGCGGCACCCCCCCGAACGTGGTCGAGACCGACCCGCTGACCTGGCTACGCCTGGCCACCGGCCGGCTCGGCTTCGCCGAAGCCCTGGCCACCGGTGCCGTCACCGCCAGCGGCACCCGCGCCGACCTCACCGCCCACCTCCCCCTCCTCGCCTAGCGCTGCTCGCCGGAAACGACTTTTCCTCTCGAGTGCCCGGTTTCGCGCGCGGAACCGGACATCCACGAGGAAACGTCGTGCGCCGGGACGTCCCCCGTTCGGAGCGGACCAGGCATCCCCGCCCGCAGCATCCGGCACATCCCCGTTCAGAGCGGGCGGGACGTCCCCGTCCGCAATACGAAGCCACGTACACTCGAGACGTGGCACGAGGCGATGGACTCTTGACCCACGACATCGACCCGTACGAAAAGGCCCCGCAGGACGCCTGCGGGGTTTTTGGCGTCTGGGCCCCGGGTGAGCAGGTCGCCAAGCTGACCTACTTCGGCCTGTACGCGCTGCAACACCGTGGCCAGGAAGCCGCCGGCATCGCCGTCAGCGACGGCAGCGCGCTACTGGTGTACAAGGACCTCGGCCTGGTCAGCCAGGTCTTCGACGAGGCCACGCTCGCGACCCTGCAGGGCCACCTCGCCGTCGGCCACACCCGCTACTCCACGACCGGCTCGACGACCTGGGAGAACGCGCAACCCAGCTTCCGCACCACGCCCGCCGGCACCGGCCTGGCGCTGGGCCACAACGGCAACCTCGTCAACACCGTCGACCTGTTCGCCGAGGCACGTGAGCTCGGCATCCTGCGCCAGAACGTGCTCGGCGCGACCACCGACTCCGACCTGCTCACCGCGCTGCTCGCCGCTCGTCCGGACGTGAGCGTCGAGCAGGCCGCGCTCGAGGTCTTCCCGAAGCTGCGCGGCGCGTTCTCGCTCGTGTTCATGGACGAGCACACCCTCTACGCGGCGCGCGATCCCCAGGGCGTGCGCCCGCTCGTCCTGGGCCGGCTGGAACGTGGCTGGGTCGTCACGTCCGAAACGGCAGCGCTCGACATCGTCGGCGCGAGCTTCGTCCGCGAGATCGAACCCGGCGAGCTGCTGGCGATCGACGAGGACGGCCTGCGCTCAGAGCACTTCGCCCAGCCGGAACCCAAGGGCTGCCTGTTCGAGTACGTCTACCTCGCCCGCCCCGACACCACGATCGCCGGACGATCCGTCCACTCGGCGCGGGTCGAGCTGGGTCGCCGGCTGGCCAAGCAGCACCCGGCCGAGGCCGACCTCGTCATTCCGGTGCCGGAATCCGGCACGCCTGCCGCGATCGGGTACGCCGAGGCGTCCGGCATTCCGTACGGCGTCGGTCTGGTCAAGAACTCCTACGTCGGACGGACCTTCATCCAGCCGTCGCAGACGATCCGCCAGCTCGGCATCCGGCTCAAGCTGAACCCCCTGCGCGACGTCATCCGCGGTAAGCGGCTCGTCGTGGTCGACGACACCATCGTCCGGGGCAACACGCAGCGTGCGCTCGTGCGGATGCTGCGCGAAGCCGGCGCGGTCGAGGTGCACGTGCGCATCTCGGCGCCGCCGGTCAAGTGGCCGTGCTTCTACGGCATCGACTTCGCCTCCAAGGCCGAGCTGGTCGCCAGCGGGCTGGACGACGAGGGCATCCGCCGCTCGATCGGCGCCGACTCGCTCGGCTATGTCTCGCTCGACAACCTCGTTGCGGCGAGCGAGCAGCCGCGCAGCCGGCTGTGCATGGCCTGCTTCGACGGCAACTACCCCATCGAGTTGTCCGACATCGTCGGCAAGCACGTGCTCGAGGGCATCGAGAAGGGCGTGGCCGGCGCCGGCCGCGAGCCGGAGCACGCGCCGGGCTACGCGGCAGAGGACGCGCTGTCGCGGCCGTGAGCCTGCCCCGATGACCTCCTACCAGTCCGCCGGCGTCGATATCGCGGCCGGCGACCGTGCCGTCGAGCTGATGAAGTCCGCGGTGAAGCGCACGGGCCGTCCCGAGGTGCTGGGCGGGCTGGGCGGTTTCGCCGGACTGTTCGCGCTGGATCTCGCGAAGTACCCCCAGCCCATTCTGGCCAGCTCCACCGACGGCGTCGGCACCAAGATCGCCATCGCGCAGGCCGTCGACCGGCACGACACGATCGGGATCGATCTCGTCGCGATGGTCGTCGACGACCTGGTCGTCGTCGGCGCCGAGCCGCTGTTCCTCTCCGACTACATCGCCACCGGCAAGGTCGTGCCGGAGAAGATCTCCGCGATCGTCAGCGGGATCGCCGAGGGCTGCGTGCAGGCCGGGTGCGCGCTGGTCGGCGGCGAGACCGCCGAGCATCCGGGCGTCATGCGACCGGACGAGTACGACGTCTCGGGAACCGGGGTCGGTGTAGTGAACGCCGACGCGGTGCTGGGCCCCGAGCGCGTGCAGCCCGGCGACGCGCTGGTTGCGCTCGGCTCGTCCGGACTGCACTCCAACGGCTACTCGCTGGTGCGACACGTGCTGCTCGAGCGGGGCGGGCTGGCACTGGACGCCACCCCGGACCTGCTCGGCGGCCGCACCCTGGCCGACGAACTGCTCACCCCGACACGGATCTACGCGCAGGACTGCCTGGCACTGGCGGCCGACGCTGGGGCGCACGCCTTCGCTCACGTCACCGGCGGCGGGCTGGCCGGCAATCTCGCCCGCGTGCTGCCGGCCGGCGCGGTGGCGCGCGTCGACCGGGCCACCTGGGCGCCGCCGCCGGTGTTCGCCCTCATCGCCGGGGTCGGCGCGGTGTCACGCGAGCAGATGGAGCTCACCTTCAACCTCGGCGTGGGCATGATCGCGGTCGTTCCGGCCGAGCGCCTCGGCGATGCGCTGGCGGTTTCCGCCGCGCGCAACCTGCCCGCCTGGCCGGTGGGCCGCGTCGATGCACACGCTGACCTCACATCATCCGAGACTGCGTGCCGCGTCGAAATGGCATCGAATTACACCGGTTCCGCCGGATATCGGGCCTAGCGACCCGGAAGAGGCGTATCTACCGTGTCGCGAACATAGGGACATCCCTGGCACGGATTGACCCGATCGAAATTGATCAAGTTGAGAACTGGTTGTCGCAGCAACTGACTTGCGGAGCCGCGGTTCAATGCTCAACAAATGATCAGGACAGCACTCAACGCCCGATCAAGAAATGAGCACGATCCAGATCAGCGCCGAACTCGGCGGTCAGCGACGGGACTCAGCCCAGTCGTCGCCGTCGTCGCTGTCGTCGTAGTCCTCCTCCAGCTCGCTGTCCTCGCCGTCCTCGGATGTCGAGGATCCGGACAGCTCTCGCTGAAGTGCAGTGAGGTCGGTGAAATGGGAGTTGTACTTGAGCTCCCGAGCGACTTTTTGTTGCTTCGCCTTGGCACGGCCGCGCCCCATGGCTCGACCCCCTCGCTTACCCGGTCATCCGGCGTGGTGTGGCATCGCGCGCGAGGCAGACAACACGTCCGGGGAAATTGGCATCGTCGTGGGATCAAGACTACCGCGCGCGAAACCTCAGCTGCACGCAGGACGAAGACGCGTCGTGCCGTGTCCAACCTGCCCTCTTAAGTCCGATTTAAGCTTCCGGACGATTCGGACACCGCGCTACGCGTGGCACACAGTGGACATGAGGACTTTTGTGCGTGGGCAGACACACTTCCCGTATGCATACTTGCCACGTACCGCGGTACAGGACCCGCGATACGCACTCAAGGCGAATCAGCTGACAACTTTCCTGCGTCGTTGTTTCGACTGGATCGCCCTGAGCTTCAACCTCTGAAATCCCCAGAAAGGGGCCCCGATGACGACTCCCCGTCACCGCCCGGAATCCGAGCCGCTGCTCACGCCGTCCGAGGTCGCCACGCTGTTCCGCGTAGACCCCAAGACCGTGACCCGCTGGGCCAAGGCCGGCAAGCTCACCTCCATCCGCACCCTCGGTGGCCACCGTCGCTACCGCGAGTCCGAGGTTCGCTCGCTGCTCGAGGGCAACACCCACGCCACGATCGACGCCTGATCGCTGGTTAGACCGGGAGTTCGCACCGCGAACTCTGGCACCGCAACAGCGCCGCACCGATTCCGGTGCGGCGCTGTGCTGTGTTCTGGCTGAAGTCATTTGCATCCGCGGCGCGAATAGAGTAGATAGTTGTAGTAAGCAACTAGTTGTATGACGCACACAAGGATGCGAAGCATGAGCGAAGCACTGGCCGCGCTGGACGAGGCAGGGACGACTCCCGGCGCGCCCGTCCGGCAGGTGGCGGACAACTTCGTCGGGTTGATGCGGTCCTTCGGACGGGCCAAGGCCCGGTTCCTGGCCGCCGCCGAGCACGACGTCGAGTGGTCCGCCCAGATCATCCTGCGCCATCTGTCGGTGAACGGACCGATGCGCGCGAGCGCGCTCGCCGACTGCCTGCAGTCCGATCCGTCCACGGTCAGCCGGCAGGTTGCCGCCCTGGTCAAGGACGGCCTGCTCGAGCGGCGCGCCGACGCCGAGGACGGCCGCGCCAGCATCCTCGTCCTCACCCCGCGCGCCGGCGACGTCATCGCGCGCCACGAACAACTGCGCCTCGAGCACTTCGCCGCGATGCTGGCCGACTGGTCCGACCGCGACCTGCACACCTTCGCCGAACTGCTCGCCCGATTCACCCTCGACTTCGACTCCGCAAGTACCACGATCCGCCCCGCAAATCCCGAGCAGTCCGCACCACGGCACGTCTCGGCGGAAGGGAAGAACTGATGTCCGCCACCGCTCCTGCAACCGTCCCCGACACCGGCGGAGGCCTGACGCACAAGCAGATCCTGACGATCCTGTCGGGTCTGATCCTCGGCATGTTCCTGGCCGCACTCGACCAGATGATCGTGTCGACCGCTATCCGCACCATCGGTGACGATCTGAACGGGTTGTCGGTGCAGGCATGGGTGACCACGGCCTTCCTGATCACCTCGACCATCGCTACCCCGCTGATGGGCAAGCTGAGCGACATCTACGGCCGCAAGCCGCTGTTCATGCTCGCGATCACCATCTTCATCCTCGGCTCGGCGCTCTGCGGTCTGGCGCATTCGATGTACCAACTCGCCGCGTTCCGCGCCTTCCAGGGCATCGGCGCGGGCGGGCTGTTCCCGCTGGCACTGGCGATCATCGGCGACATCATTCCGCCGCGTGAGCGCGCTCGGTACCAGGGCTACTTCATGGCGGTGTTCGCCACCGCGTCGGTGCTCGGCCCGGTCGCCGGCGGATTCTTCGCCGGCCAGGCCAGCATCCTGGGTATCTCCGGCTGGCGCTGGATCTTCTACATCAACGTGCCGATCGGCATCGTCGCGCTGATCGTCGTCGAGGCGGTGCTCAAGCTCGACCACACCCGCCACGACCACCGCATCGACTGGGCCGGTGCCGGCATGCTCGTGCTCGGCCTCGTCCCGCTGTTGATCATCGCCGAACAGGGCCGCACCTGGGGCTGGGCGTCGGGGGGCGCGTGGGTCTGCTACCTGCTCGCCGCCGTCGGTCTCGCCCTGTTCGTCTGGGTCGAGGGCCGGATGGGCGACGAAGCCCTGCTGCCGCTGCGCCTGTTCAAGAACGGCGTCTTCTCGGTCGGGTCCAGCCAGTCGTTCGTGGTCGGCATGGGCATGTTCGGTGGCATGGTCTCGATCCCGCTGTACCTGCAGATCGTCAAGGGTGCGTCGCCGACCAAGGCAGGCCTGCTCCTTCTACCGATGGTCGCCGGGATCATGGCGTCCTCGCTGCTCGCCGGCCAGGTCACCTCGCGCACCGGTCGCTACAAGCTCTTCCCGGTCATCGGCTCGATCCTGCTGGTCACCGGCATGCTGCTGATGTCACGCGTCGGTGCCGACACCGCGCTCTGGACGACCGACCTGTTCATGCTGGTCTTCGGCGCCGGGCTCGGCATGAACATGCAGAGCATCGTGCTGGCGATGCAGAACGCAGTCGAGCCACGCGACATGGGTGTGACCACCTCGGCAGTGACGTTCTTCCGCCAGGTGGGCGGCTCGCTGGGTACGGCGATCTTCCTGACGATCCTGTTCTCGCAGGCCGCGACGAACATTCCGAAGAATCTGGCCGCTGCCGGTGTGCCGGCCTCGGCGGCCGGCTCCGTCGACCTGAACAACACGAGCAAGCTGGCGACCCTGCCGGATCAGGTGAAGCACCCGATCCTGGTCGGCTTCTCCGACGCGATGGACGTGGTGTTCCTCGTCGGCGCCTGCGTGCTGGTGGTCGCGGTCGTCCTCTCGTTCATGCTCAAGGAGGTCCCGCTGCGGACCATGTCCGGCATGCAGGCCGCCCGAGCGGCCGCAGCCGGCGGCGACGCGGCGAGCGGTGACGGAGTGGAAGGTGGCCCGAAGCCGGTCGGTCCGGCGTCCGAGACGATCGACCCGACCCCGACGGGCAAACGCACCTAACCCCGAACCCCTCACCCCATCTTGATTTGGTACCGACTGACCAGATTTTCATGATCGAAATGGTGAGTCGATACCAAATCAAGGAGGGGGTGGGGTTAGCGGCCGGCGAGGCTGAGCAGCTCGGCGGGCGCAATCCCGACTGCTGCCGCGATGTCGTCCGGAGCCAGCGCGCCGGCGTCCATGCCGCGTTGCAGGTAGCCGGCCAGTGCGCGGGCGGTCGCCGGTTCGTCCAGCACGCCGCCTGATTGCCGCTGAAGGTAGGCCCGGAGTCGCTGGACGGCTGCGGCACTGCCGTCCCGGTAGAAGCCGAAGGTCGCGGCGAACCGCGTCGGCAGTTGGGCCGGGTGCAGGTCCCAGCCCTGGTAGAAGCCGCGCTCGAGGCTGCGGCGGACGAGCCGCAGGTGCAGCGCCCACGCCGCCTGCACCGCGTCGGTGTCGCCGACCGGCAGCACGTTGGTCGAGCCGTCGCTCACCGGCACGCCGGTGCCGGCGGCGGCCAGTTGCATCACCGCCTTGGCGTGATCGGCGGCCGGATGCTCCATCGACTGGTACGCAGCAGCGATGCCGAGCGACGCGCTGTAGTCGTAGGTGCCGTAGTGCAGCCCGGCGCAGCGCCCGCCCGCGGCGTGCAGCATGCGCGCGACCAGCGCGGCGCCATCCGCACCCAGCACGGCCTGCGGCGTCTCGATCTGGATCTCGAAACGCAGGTCGCCGGCGGCACACACCTCGGCCATCGCCTCGACCTGCCGCACGCTGGTCACCTTCGGCAGCGTCACCCGGAACCCGGGCGGGACGGCGCCGAGTTCGTCGAGGAACAGGTCGAGCGTGCGCAGCCCTCGCCGGCGGGTGGGTGCTTCGAGCGACTTCATCCGGATGCCGACGAACGCGGGCGCAGCCGACCGTCGTAAAGCAATCGCGGCGGCTCGCGCCGCGGCGTCCTCCTCGTCGTCCGGACGAAGGCCGTAGCCGTCCTCGAAGTCGATGCGCAGATCCTCGATCGGCTCGCGCGCGAGCTTGGCCTCGACCAGCGCGACGACCTGGTCGTCGAAGCCGGCCAGCGGGCCGTGCGTGTGCAGTGCGTCAACCGCCGCCG
>DASXJN010000228.1:0-15287 GCA_036497365.1 Jatrophihabitantaceae bacterium
CGGCAAGCACGGCGGCTCCGGCGTCGGCGGCAAGCACAGCCACAAGCATCACCACGGCGGCTCCGGCAACAACGGTCCCGGCGGCGGTTCGGGCCTGGCCGCGACCGGCTTTGCGACCGTCCTGTTCGTCACCGGCGCCGTGCTGCTCATCGGCGCAGGGACGGTACTGCTCGTCGCGGGACGGCGGGAGCGACGCGCTACTTCGGGCGCGTCATCGACAGGACGTCGAGAACCTCGTCCAGTTTCTCCTCGGTGATCGCGCCGGGCACGTGCCCACGCTCGATGACCACCTCGCGGATGGTCTTCCGCTCGGCCAGTGCCTGCTTGGCGATCTTGGCCGCCTCGTCGTAACCGACGTAGTGGTTGAGCGGCGTGACGATCGAGGGTGATGACTCGGCGTACTCGCGGCAGCGTTCGATGTTCGCCTCGATGCCGCTGATGCACCGGTCCGCGAAAACGCGCGACACATTGCCGATCAGGCGGATCGACTCGAGCAGGTTTCGCGCGATGACGGGCAGCATCACGTTGAGTTCGAAGTTGCCGGCCGCGCCGCTCCAGGCGACCGCGGCGTCGTTGCCGATGACCTGCGCGACGACCTGGCACACCGCCTCGCACAGGACGGGGTTGACCTTGCCCGGCATGATCGACGACCCCGGCTGCAGATCGGGCAGGAACAGCTCGGTGATGCCGGTACGCGGCCCGGACCCCATCCAGCGGATGTCGTTGCTGATCTTGTTCAGGCTCACCGCGATCGTGCGCAGCACGCCGCTCGCCTCGACCAGCGCGTCGCGCGAGCCCTGCGCCTCGAAGTGATCACGTGCCTCGGTGAACGGCAGGCCGGTGTCATCGGCGAGCTTGGCGATGACCGCCGCGGCTAGCCCGACGGGGGCGTTGATCCCGGTGCCGACGGCCGTGCCGCCGAGCGGCAGCTCGCCGACGCGGGGGAGGGCGGACTCCAGCCGCTCGACGCCGTAGCGGATCTGCGCGGCGTAGCCGGCGAACTCCTGGCCGAGCGTGACCGGCGTCGCGTCCATCAGGTGCGTGCGGCCCGACTTCACCACCGTCTCGAACTCACCCGACTTCGTGGCGAGCGCCGACGCCAGGTGCTCGAGAGCGGGGATCAGCTCGACCTTGATGGCGCGCGTCGCGGCGATGTGGATCGCGGCGGGGAACTGGTCGTTGGACGAGAACGGATCGTTCACGTCGTCGTTCGGATGCACGGGGGCACCGAGCTTGTCGGCAGCCAGCGAGGCGATGACCTCGTTCGCGTTCATGTTGGACGAGGTCCCCGACCCGGTCTGGAACACGTCGATCGGGAACTCGTCGTCCCATTTGCCGTCGGCGACCTCAGCTGCCGCGGCTGTCACTGCACCGGCCTTGTCGGCGTCGAGCATGCCGCGCTCGCAACGGATCGCGGCAGACGCGCCCTTGATGGAGCCGAGCGCGCCGATCAGGTCGCGGTCGATCGGGCGGAACGAGATCGGGAAGTTCTCGACCGCGCGCTGGGTCTGGGCGCGCCACTTCGCGGCGGCGGGCACCCGCACCTCGCCCATCGAATCCTTTTCGACCCGGTACTCGGACACGGCTGATCTCCAACGCTCGGCAACAACTGCTCCTCCGAGCCTAGGACGCCCCGGCCGCGCCGCAGCCGGATCGGGCTACTGCTGTGGCGGATATCCCTGCTGCGGGTACTGCTGGTAACCGGGCTGGCCATCCTGCTGCGGCGGGTACTGCTGCTGGCCGGGGTAGCCCTGCGGGTTCTGCGGGTTCTGCTGGCCGTAGCCCGGGTACTGCTGCTGGCCGTAGCCCTGCTGGCCGGGATAGCCCTGGGGAGCCTGCTGGCCGTAGCCCGGGTACTGCTGCGGATAACCCTGCTGCTGGGTCTGTGCCTGCTGTTGGCCCTGCTGCTGCGCCTGTTGATCCGAGCCGGGTTGGCCGTAGCCCAGCGCGGTCGCGGTCTGCCGGGCGCCCTCGTCGACGGGCACCGCGACGACCGCTGTGCCGTACGCGCACAGCTCGCTCGTCCCCTCGTCCAGGCCGGCGCTCTCGAAGCGCAGCCCGACCACGGCGTTACCGCCCTTGGTGCGAGCCTGCTCGAGCATGCGCGCGATGGCGTCGTTGCGGCTATCGGCCAACGCGCTCTGCCCCTCGCTGCCGGCGGCGGGCTTGGCGCGCAGGACGACGCCGACCACCTCGCCGCACACGCGTTGCAGATCCCAGCCGTGGATCTCATCGGTCGTGACGACCAGCATGGACGTTCCCTCCCTAGTAACGCTCAGGAATGCCTGTCGAAGTTCACCGCGGAGTATGCACGCAACTTGCCCAGCTGGTGCAGAGAGTCGACCAGCCGGATGGTTCCCGACTTCGATCGCATGACGATCGACTCGGTCTGGACGGAGTCCGCGAAGTACCGGACACCGCGCAACAACTCGCCGTCGGTCACGCCGGTCGCGCAGAAGAAGATGTCTTCGCCCTGCACCAGATCGGCCGTCTGAAGCACTCGATCGAGGTCGTGGCCGGCGTCGATGGCGCGCTGCCGCTCGTCGTCGTCGGTCGACCAGAGCCGGGCCTGCATCGTGCCGCCCATGCAGCGCAGCGCGGCGGCGGCGATGATGCCCTCGGGTGTGCCGCCCACGCCCATCAGCAGGTCGACGCCGGTGCCGGGCCGGGCCGCCATGATGGCTCCCGCGACATCGCCGTCGGTGATGAACTTGATCCGCGCGCCGGCGTCGCGGACCTCGTCGACGAGCTGTCCGTGGCGGGGCCGGTCGAGGATGCAGACCGTGACGTCCTCGTTGTTGACGTGCTTGGCCTTGGCGACCCGGCGGATGTTCTCGGCCACCGGCGCGGTGATGTCGATGACGTCAGCGGCCTCAGGACCGGTCGCGATCTTGTCCATGTAGAAGACCGCGGACGGGTCGAACATCGCCCCACGCTCGGCGACCGCGATCACCGCCACCGCGTTCGGCATGCCCTTGGCCATCAAGGTGGTTCCGTCAACGGGGTCGACGGCGACGTCGCAGAGCGGACCGGTGCCGTCGCCGACCTCCTCGCCGTTGAAGAGCATGGGCGCTTCGTCCTTCTCGCCCTCGCCGATCACCACGACACCGCGCATCGAGACGGTTCCGATCAGCGCGCGCATCGCATCGACGGCTGCGCCGTCGCCGCCGTTCTTGTCGCCGCGGCCGACCCAGCGGCCGGCCGCCATGGCGGCCGCCTCGGTGACGCGGACCAGTTCCAGCGCGAGGTTGCGGTCGGGCGCCTGGCGCGAGACGGCGAGTTCGGGGGGGACGGCCGAACCGTCGGTCATGTCGGGTCCTCTCGGCACGGGTGCGCGGCGGGGTCCCATCTTTTCATCAATCGCGTCGAGCCGGGGCGCCGCGGGCGCTACGCTCGCCGCCATGACCGGCAGCTGCGCGATCCTTCCCCCACCCCGCTGAGCGGGGGCGCCGCAGGCGCTCCATCCCCGTCCTGAATCGCAGTCCTTCGCGACCTGACACGGAGCGCTTTCATGGTCATCTCTTCGCGGCTGCGCACCCGGCTGGGTGCGCGCGCCGGCATGCTCGCGGTGAGCGCGGGCGCCTTGTTGTGGGGCACCACCGGAGTCGCCGTCGCGATCGTGCACGATCGCAGCGGCCTGTCGGCGGTGCCCATCGGGTGCCTACGGTTGTGGATCGCCGCGATCGCCCTGTTCGCGTTGTTCGGCCGCAGCGGCTGGCAGCGGGCGCGCACCGCCTTCGCGCGGCACCACTGGCGGCTGGTCGCGGCCGGCGCCGGGCTCGGCGGATACCAGGCGCTGTACTTCCTCGGCGTCCAGTACGTCGGGGTGAGCGTCTCGACGCTGGTCAGTCTCGCCGTCGCGCCGGTGGCGCTGACGGCGTGGGGTTCGGTCACCCGGCGCCGGCTGCCCGGACTCCTGCCGTCCGCGACGGTCGGTGCCGCAGTCGCCGGTCTGGTGCTGATCTCGATCGGACGGGGCGCCCAGGCAGGCGGGTCGCATCCGATGGTCGGGCTGCTGGCCTCGTTCGCGGCAGGCCTCGGCTACGCGGCCACTACGGTCGTCAACGCCAAGATCGCCGCCGACGGCGATCCACTGCTGCTGACCGGGGCCACCAGCCTCATCGGGGCGGTCGTGCTCGTCCCGTTCGCACTCCCGGCCGGCCTGTACTGGCCACACGACGGGATCTCGTCAGGCTGGCTGGTCTACATCGGCATCGTGCCGACCGCCGTCGCCTATGCACTGTTCTATCTGGGTTTGCGGTCGGTCCCCTCGGAGACGGCCGGGGTGCTGAGCCTGTTCGAGCCGCTGGCCGCGGCCGTGCTCGCCGCGATCGCGCTGCACGAGCGGCTCGGTGCGCTCGGCCTGATCGGCGGTGCGGTGCTGCTCGCGGCCATCGCGGCGCTCTACATCCGCTTCCCGGACCCCGAGCCGCCGCCGCTCTACCGGCCGAGCCGGCTCCGGCCCGCGCGCCCGGTGCGGCTCGGCCGCCTCGAGTGGTCAGTTATGGCTCGAGTGGTCGGGCGCAGGTGACCACCCGAGGACGGAACTGACCACTCGACACGGGATTCCGGCGTGCGGAGGCGAACCCGAGCTCAGCTGTCGGCGTCGTGCTCGGCGATCGCCTTGTCGAGCGCGGCGCCCGCGCCGTCCAGCCAGCGCTGGCAGATGTCGGCCAGTTGCTCACCGCGCTCCCACAATGCGAGCGAGTCCTCGAGCGACTGACCGCCGGACTCGAGCTTGGCGACGATGTCCCGCAGCTCGGCGCGGGCCGCCTCGTAACTGGGCGGGTCGCTCGACTCGGACACGCCTTCGACCCTACGGGACGGTGGCGTCGAACTCGCCGCGCGCGACTCGGATGCGCAGCGCGCCGAGCGCCTCCGCGGCATCGCGGACGACCGTCCCGTCAGGACGGCGCACCACCGCGTAGCCACGGTCCAGCGTGGCCTGCGGCGAAAGCGCCTGCACCCGAGCGCGGACGTGGTCCAGATCGGCGCTGGCGGCCTCGAGCAGCGCCTGTACGCGGCGCCGGATCCGGTCGCGTGCGGACTTCGCCTCGTCCCGCTCACGCGCGATCCGGGCCGAGACCGCGCCGCGCATCCGCTCCGGCAGGCCGGCCATCAGCTCGGCCTCGCGCTCGAGCCGGCGATGGATCGTGTCGCGGGCCCGCTGCCGCAAGTCGGCAATAGTCCGCAACTCGTCGTCGAGGTCGGGCACGATCCGCTTGGCTGCGTCGGTAGGCGTCGAGACGGCGAGGTCGGCGACATGGTCGAGCAGCGGCACGTCGGTCTCGTGGCCGATCGCGCTCACCACCGGCGTGAACGCGGCGCTCACCGCGCGTACCAGCGACTCGTTGCTGAACGGCAGCAGGTCCTCGACGCTGCCCCCACCGCGGGCGATGACGATGACATCGACCGACGGGTCGCGATCGAGGCGTTCGACCGCCGCCATGACCTCGTTGACCGCCGTGGCGCCCTGCGTGGCCACGTTCTCGATCTGGAAGGCGACTCCGGGCAGGCGTCGGCGGGCGTTCTCGACGACGTCCCGTTCGGCCGCGCTGGCGCGTCCGGTGACAAGACCGATGCGACGAGGGAGAAACGGCAGAGGTCGCTTGCGCTCGGGCGCGAACAGGCCCTCCGCGGCGAGCAGCTTCTTCAGCTGCTCGAGCCGGGCCAGCAGTTCGCCGAGACCCACCTGCCGGATCTCGCTGGCGCGCAGGCTCAGCGTGCCGCGCTCCACGTAGAAGTCCGGACGGGCCCGGAGCACGACCCGGGTGCCCTCGACGACGCTGTCGGCGAGGATGCTCCGCGGACAGGTGACGGTGAGTGAGATGTTCGCGTCCGGATCGCGCAGCGTCAGGAACTGCGTCGACACACCAGGACGGCGGGTCAGCTGGGCGATCTGCCCCTCGATCCAGACCTCGCCGAGCCGGGCGATCCACTCGCCGATCTTCATCGCGATGACGCGGACCGGGACGGGTGACTCCGGCGAGGTGTCGAGCTTGGGCACGGCTCAGTCGTCGGCGACGGTGTCGAAGGCCGACGGTTTGCCGTTGCGTGGCGCCCGGATCGACTTCGCCGGGCGTGCCGACGGCTCGTCGTCGACCGCTGCGCCGATGACCCCGTTCGCGACCGCGTCCTCGACGGGCGCGTCGAAGGTGGCCCATTCCGGCGGGGCGTCGGTGATGTTGCGCGCAGCGAGAACTTCGTCACCCCGCGCGGCGAGGGCGGCGTAGCTGCGCTGTGCGCGCAACGAGAACTGCAAGGCTTTGCTGATGGCCACCATGGGCAGCTCGATCGCCTTGTCGGGCAGCGTTTTCGCCTCGTCCAGCACGGTGACGACCAGACCGAGTGCGGCTCGCACGGCCGAGGGCAGCGGGGGCATGTGTCAAGAGTGCCCCATGGGCCCTGTCCGTACCATGAGCGGGGATGACTACCACCGATTCGACACCTCGTCGCCGCGTGCTGCTCGCCAAGCCGCGCGGGTACTGCGCCGGCGTCGACCGCGCCGTGCAGACAGTCGAGCACGCGCTCGAGCACTACGGCGCGCCGGTGTACGTGCGCAAGCAGATCGTGCACAACCTGCACGTCGTGCAGGCGCTCGAGAAGCGCGGCGCGATCTTCGTCGAAGAGAACACCGAGGTTCCCGAAGGTTCGATCGTGGTGTTCTCGGCGCACGGCGTCGCACCTGAGGTGCACGAGCAGGCCGCAGCGCGGCAACTGCGTGCGATCGATGCCACCTGCCCGCTGGTCACCAAGGTGCACCACGAGGTGCGCCGCTTCGCCAAGGACGACTACGACATCCTGCTGATCGGCCACGAAGGTCACGAAGAGGTCGTCGGTACCACCGGCGAGGCGCCCGGCAACATCACGCTCGTGGACGGCCCGGACGACGTCGCGAACGTGCACGTCCGAGATCCCGAGCGCGTGGTGTGGCTCTCGCA
The DNA here is from genome assembly GCA_036497365.1 of Jatrophihabitantaceae bacterium. Taxonomy (GTDB): domain Bacteria; phylum Actinomycetota; class Actinomycetes; order Mycobacteriales; family Jatrophihabitantaceae; genus RYN-133. Next base: position 6,942 of record DASXJN010000228.1, read on the forward strand.
GACCACGCTGTCGGTGGACGAGACGATGCAGACCGTCGACGCGCTCCGCGAGCGGTTTCCCATGCTGCAGGCACCGCCGTCCGACGACATCTGCTACGCCACACAGAACCGGCAGGCCGCGGTCAAGACCATCGCACCGCAGGTCGACCTGTTCCTCGTCGTCGGCTCGTCCAACTCCTCCAACTCGGTGCGGATGGTCGAGGTCGCGCTCGCGTCCGGCGCGAAATCGGCGTACCTGGTCGAGAACGCCGATGCGATCGACCAATCCTGGCTCGACGGCGTCGAGAGCGTGGGCCTGTCCTCAGGCGCCTCGGTACCGGAAGTCCTGGTGCAAGAGACGCTGACGTGGCTCGCCGCGCACGGCTTCGGTGACGTCGACGAGGTCAGTCACACCGAGGAGCGATTGACCTTCGCGCTGCCGCAGGAACTGCGGCGTGATCTGCGCGCCGGCAAGGCTTAGGCCCGCGCGTGCCGGAGGGGCACACGCTGCACCGGCTCGCCCGCCGACATCAGAAGTTGTTCGGCGGAAGCATCGTCGCGGCGTCGAGTCCGCAGGGACGGTTCGCCGACGGTGCCGCGCTGATCGACGGGACGGTGCTACGTCGCACCGAGGCATACGGCAAGCACCTGTTCCACCACTACGGCGGTGGGCTGCTGCACGTCCACCTGGGTCTCTACGGCAAGTTCGCCGACGGTGACGGTGAGCCGCCTGCACCGCTCGGCGCATTGCGGCTGCGCCTGGTCGGCAACGGACACTGGACCGATCTGCGCGGCCCGATCGCCTGCGAACTGATCACGCCGGCCGAACGCAAAGCGGTGCTGTCTCGGCTGGGACCCGATCCGTTGCGCCGCGACGCCGACGGGTCTGCAGCCTGGGCCCGGATCACCCGATCCAAGAGCGTGGTGGCCGGGTTGCTGATGGATCAGCAGGTAATCGCCGGGATCGGCAACGTGTATCGCGCGGAGTTGCTGTACCGGCACCGGCTGTGGCCGTTCCTGCCGGGCAACCGCCTGCCGCAGCCGGTCTGGGACGCCATGTGGGCCGACCTGCGCACGCTGATGTCTTCCGGCGTCCGCACCGGGCAGATCGTCACCGTGCGGCCCGAAGACCGAGCGCGCAAGCGCGGACCGCTCACTCGCGAGGAGTCGGTGTACGTCTACCGCCGCGCCGGCCTGCCGTGCCGGGTGTGCGGGACGGAGATCCGCACCGAGGTGCTGGCCGGCCGAAACCTGTTCTGGTGCCCGACCTGCCAGGCGCCGGACTGACCAGCCGTCAGCGGCGGACGATGAGGCGGATACCGCCGATGATCAGCACGGTGGCCGTGGCCGCGGCGATGGCCGGGAAGCCGTAGACGAGCCAGTTGGTGGCGGCGTCGATCAGGACGCTGCGGTCGCTCAGCCCGCCGGAACGGATATACAGCGAGATGCCGGCGCCGAGCGAATAGACGATCGGCGGCGCCACGACGACCGGGAACATGCCCGACCGGCGCACCACCAGGATGGCGATGACCGCGCCGGAGATGATGCCCACGTTGAACCCGAGCGCGAGTTGATGGCCGCGCACGGTGTCGAACAGGATGCCGAGGGTGGTCATCCCGACGAGCACGAGCAGGCCGCCCCAGCCGGGCAGTCCGCGCTCGCGTGCGGCTGGTTGACCGACCGCCTCGAGACGCTCGCGCGCCGAGGCGCGCGTCTTGGCAGCCTGTGGATAGGCCTGTGGGTAGAACGCCGCGTCGAGGGCATTCCCGTCGTCGGAGCGACTTGACCGGCTGCCTGCATAGCCGGGCGACTCGTCGGCCGACGCGGAGCGCACCGATGTCGAGGGACCCCAGCCGTCGGCCGAGCCCCGCGGCGCTGATGCGTCAGCCACAAGACCTTCTTTCGTCGCGTCGGTTACCACCGAGAATTCGGCGCGGAGCCGCGCTTCGATGGATGTGCGTTCTGCCTCACGTTAGCGTCTCAGCTTGAGAAATCGGCAGATCCAGGTCGCACGCTCAGGCGATTCTCGGGCTCTGAGCTGATTCTGGGGACGATTTGCGGGGCAGTTCGCCCAGCTCCGCGCTGCTGAACGGGCGCGGTACCGCATCGAGCAGCGGCTCGGGCGCGGTGAGCCGGGCATCGGCCGCCACGACACCGAGATCGTTCATCCGCCGCGCTGTTGACAACACACGGCGTTCCAGGGAGCCGACGGCATCGTTGTACGCGGCCACGGCCCCGCCGAGGCTGCGGCCCAGCCGTTCCACGTGCCCGCCCATGGTGGCAAGTCGCCGGTAGAGCTCGCGGCCCAGTTCGTGCACGGCTTCGGCATTTCGTGCCAGCGCCTCTTGCCGCCAGGTATAGGCGACAGTGCGGAGCAAGGCGACCAGCGTCGAAGGTGTCGCCAGCACGACGTTCTGCGTGAAGGCGTGTTCGAGCAGGCTCGGATCGGCTCGCAGCGCCGCATCGAGAAACGTGTCGGCCGGGACGAAACACACGACGAACTCCGGCGTCGGCGTGAAGCGCTGCCAGTACGCCTTGGCTGCCAGCGCATCGATGTGGCTGCGCAGTTGCTTGGCATGCGCGCGCATCCGGGCGTTGCGGGTGGGTTCGTCGGCCGCTTCGAGTGCCTCGAGATAGGCGCTGAAAGCGACCTTGGCGTCGACCACCACCTGCTTGCCGCCGCTGAGATGGACGACGAGGTCGGGTCGTTGGGTGGTGCCGTCGCCGGTCAGGCTCACCTGGGTGTCGAAGTCGACGTGCTCGGTCATGCCGGCGGCCTCGACGACCCGTTCGAGCTGCATCTCGCCCCACCGGCCGCGAACGTGCGGCGCGCGCAGCGCGGTGACCAACTGCGCCGCTTCGGACCGCAGGAGGTGCGAACTCTCGGCCATCATGCGCATCTGCTCGCTCAGCGCCACCTCGGAACGCACGCGGCCCCGATCGAGGGTGACCAGCTGTTCTTGCACCCGCTCGAGCGCGTCGGCGGCCTCGGCACCGATGACGTCGCGCAGCGAGGCGCCGGTGCTCGCGCGCCGCTCGGCACGTTGCGCCGCGACGAGGTAGCCGATGGCGATGCCCGCGGCCAGCACGATTCCGATGATGATCACGTCCATACCTCGGATGCTGACACGGCGGTCGGACAGTTTCCGGTAGCTCCGTAGACTGACGGCCCGTGAGTTTGACCATCGGCATCGTCGGGCTGCCCAACGTCGGCAAGTCCACGCTGTTCAACGCGTTGACCAAGAACGACGTGCTGGCAGCCAACTACCCGTTCGCCACGATCGACCCGAATATCGGGGTCGTGGGCGTGCCGGACCGCCGCCTCGAGGTGCTGTCCCGACTGTTCAGCTCGGCGAAGACAGTGCCCGCCACGGTGTCGTTCGTCGACATCGCCGGCATCGTCCGCGGCGCGAGCACGGGGGAGGGGCTGGGCAACAAGTTCCTCGCGAACATCCGTGAGGCCGATGCGATCTGCCAGGTCATCCGCGCGTTCAGCGACCCCAACGTCGTCCACGTCGACGGCAAGGTCTCGCCGGCCGACGACATCGAGACGATCAACACCGAACTGATCCTCGCGGATTTGCAAACGATCGAGAACGCGCTCCCGCGGTTGCAGAAGGAAGCTCGGCTCAATAAGGACAAGCAGTCGCTCGTGGCTGCCGCCGAGCAGGCCCAAGAGGTGCTGCAGACCGGCAGGACGATCTTCGGTTCCGGACTGGATCGTGGACCGCTGCGCGAGCTGCACCTGATGACGGCCAAGCCGTTCCTGTATGTGTTCAACGTCGATCCCGACGAGATCGCCAATCCGGCGTTCACCGACGAGTTGCGCGCGCTCGTCGCGCCGGCCGAGGCGATCTTCCTCGACGCGAAGACGGAGTCCGAACTCATCGAGCTGCCCGACGACGAGGCGCTCGAACTGCTCCAGTCGATGGGCCAGGAGGAGTCGGGTATCGACCAGCTGGCCGGGATCGGCTTCGCCACGCTCGGCCTGCAGACGTTCCTCACCGCAGGTCCCAAGGAGTCGCGCGCCTGGACGATCAAGGCCGGTTCGACGGCACCGCAGGCGGCCGGTGTCATTCACACCGACTTCGAGCGGGGTTTCATCAAGGCCGAGATCGTCTCGTTCGACGACCTGGTCGACGCCGGATCGATGGCCGAGGCGAAGTCGCGCGGCAAGGTGCGCATCGAGGGCAAGGACTACGTGATGTCCGACGGTGACGTGGTCGAGTTCCGCTTCAACGTCTGATCCGCGACGACGTCAGTTCGTGCCGACACTCGTCAGTAACACCTCAGCGGTCTGTATCGCTGACGCTTTAGGTGGGTCACGAGCACCCAGCTATCTACGGCCTGGCTTCACGGGGTGCTCACCTGACTGTGATCGGCGGGGCCGAGATCGTCAATAAATCCGGGACTTCGCGTCGGAGAAACCTCTGTGTTGCGTAGCCGGTTGACGCGGTTTTGACGCGCGGACGCCCTGGCACCTCTATGCCAGCTTTTCCGAGATTGTCCGGGCTGAAGTCATTCGTTACGGATGGTCGGGTAGCTCTCGCTGCAAGGAGCTCCCGATGCCGGAGGGAGCTCCCGACAACGTGAGGAGCTGTGATCGACAGTGGAGGCACGCGCGCGGCTAGCGCTCGCCCTCGGTGGCGGATACCTGCTGGGTCGGACGAAGAAGGGACGCCTGGCCCTGACGCTCGGCGGCATGGTGGCCGGCCGGAAGCTCTCCGGCCAGGGCGGCCTGCTGGGCCAGGGACTCGAAGTGCTCCGCACCGCGCCCGAACTCGAGGGTTTGCGTGGCGACGTTCGCGACAAGTTGATGTCTGCCGGTCGCGGTGCTGCGTTCGCGGCCGCGACCAACGCCATGGGCCGGGTGACCGAACGAGTCAATTCGCTCGGCACGTCAGACGATGAGGACGACGAGGACGAGTACGACGACGAGTACGAGGACGAGGACGAGGCCGACGACGAGGACGAGGCCGACGACGAGGACGAGTACGACGACGAGTACGAGGACGAGGCCGAGGACGAAGGCGACGACGAGGACGAAGCCGGCGACTACGAAGACGAGGAAGACGAGGAAGACGGAGCGCCTGAGGACGAGTACGAGGACGAGGCCGAGGACGAAGGCGACGGCGAGTCCGACGGCGAAGCCGACAGTTATGACGACGAGGCCGACGACGAAGCCGACGACGAGCCCGAGGGCGCGCTAGACGACGAAGGCGACGACGAAGCCGAGGGCGAGCCCGAGGGCGAGCTAGACGACGAAGGCGACGACGAAGCCGACGAGCCCGAGGACGAGCAAGACGACGACGCCGACGGCGACGACGGCGACGCCGAGCCCGCCCGGAGGAGGAGGACGCGCAGGTCCGCCCGCAAGGCGACGAAGCGGACACCACGCAAGCCGGCGAAGTCGGCCGGCAAGCGCGCGCCGCGCAAGCGCACGGCCGCGCGTAAGGCGCCGGAGAAGCCGGCCGCGAAGAAGACGCCGGCGAAGTCGGCTGCGGCGGAGAAGGCACCGGCACGGAAGTCTGCGGCGGAGAAGGCCCCGGCACGGAAGTCTGCGGCGAAGAAGGCCCCGGCACGGAAGTCTGCCGCGAAGAAGGCGCCGGCAAAGAAGGCTGCCGCGCAGAAGTCGGCCGGGCAGAAGTCGGCCGGGCAGAAGTCGGCGGCGAAGAAGGCACCGGCGAAGAAAGCGTCGTCCCAGAACGCCCGCAAGACTACGAGAAAGGCTGCCAAGAAGACGGCGAAGCGAGCGCCGCGCTCGCGCGCCACCGGCAGCCGAGGAGGTCGCCGTGGCTGACTCACGATCCGGGCAGCGTCGTAGCGGTTCCCGCAAGGGAAACGGCAACGACGGCAACGACGGCAACAACGGCGACAACGGCAACGACCCACGCGAGCGCCTGAACGAGGAGTTCCACAACCTGCTGTCCGCCGTCGCGAGCAAGGTCGGGTCGGGCGCGTCGGACCACATGGGTTCGCTGACCGACAAGCTCACCGACTTCGCCGACAATGGTGGGACCGGCGCCAAAGCCACCGCAAAGGCCGGCGAGAAGGTGGCCGAGGGCAAGTCGCCCATCAAGGCGGCACTGTCGGCCGGTGCCGAAGGCATCAAGGACAAGGTCAGCGGCGCCTTTGGGGGCGGCGGTTCCCAAGGTGGCAAGGGCAGCAAGCGACTCAAGGTCACCAACATCATCGAGGAAGTCGACATCGGCGCCCCGGTGAATCTGGTGTACGACCGGTGGACGCAGTTCCAGGAGTTCTCCGGGTTCATGAAGAAGGTCGAGTCGGTCGACCAGGACGAAGACACCAAGGTCGAGTTCAAGGCGCAGGTGCTGTGGTCGCACCGGCAGTGGACCGGTCGGATCCTCGAGCAGGTACCGGACAAGCGAATCGTCTGGCGGTCGAGTGGTGAGAAGGGGCACGTCGACGGTGCCGTCACCTTCCACGAGCTCGCGCCCGAGCTCACCCGCGTACTAGTGGTGCTCGAGTACTACCCGCAGGGTCTGTTCGAGCGCACCGGCAATCTGTGGCGCGCGCAAGGACGTCGGGTGCGCCTGGAACTGAAGCACTTCCGCCGCCAGGTCATGACCGAAGACCTCTTGCACGAGGACGAGGTCGACGGCTGGCGGGGCGAGATCCACGACGGCAAGGTCACCCGCAGTGCTGAGGATGCCGAGGACGAGGACGACGGCGAGGAATACGAGGACGAGTACGAGGACGAAGCCGAGGACGAAGCCGACGACGAAGAGTACGAGGACGAGGACGAGGCGCAAGATGACGAAGCCGACGACGAGTACGAGGACGAGTACGAGGACGAAGACGAGGACGAAGACGAGCCGGCGGCTCGGCGGAGGTGACCGATGACTACAGCTGTCGCTAACCGCACCGGCGGATACGTCGAACGGCCCGCATCGAGCAGCCTGGCCGACGTCATCGAGGTGATCCTCGACAAGGGCATGGTCATCGACATCTACATCCGCGTCTCGCTCGTGGGCATCGAACTGCTGACGATCGATGCACGCATCGTGATCGCCAGCGTCGACACGTACCTGCGCTTCGCCGAGGCGACGAACCGGCTCGATCTCTACGAGCACGGCGGAAAGGACCTTCCCGAGTTGTTCAACTCGATGCAGGAAGGCGGCGCCAAGCACAAGACGAAGGGCGCACTGTCCGGTGCGATGGACAAGGTGTCGGACACCTTCTCCGGCGGCGGCGACGATGATGACGACGACGACAGTGGCGATCGTCCGCGTCGGCAGTCCCGCAGTAGCAGCAGCAGCCGCAGTAGTAGTAGTAGCGGCGGCGGGCAGCGGCGGCGCCCGGCGTCGTCCGGACAGCGCCGACGGCGTAGCCGCGAGGACGACGAATGACAGCGGTCGCCGAAGCGGTATACGTATTCGGCATCGTCCCTGACGATGTCGCGGAAAGCGTCGAGCGCGGCGACGGCATCGACATCGTCTCGAACGGGTCGGTGGCAGCGGTCGTCGGCAGCGTGCCGGCCGACCGGCCACTCGGTGCCGACGACCTACGCAGACACGACCGCGTCATCGCCTCGTTCGTCGATTCCGGCATTCCCGTGCTCCCGATGCGCTTCGGCGCGGCCGTCGCCGACCGCGCTGCTGTGGTGAGCGACCTGCTCGAACCGAACGCTGACGCGTACACCGCCGCGCTCGACAAGCTCACCGGCGTTGTGCAGTTCACCGTGCAGGTCCGCTACGAGCGGACCGGGCTGTTACGCGAGATCCTCGCCGGCGATCCGAACGTTCTGTCGGCGCGCGCGGTGGCCGGTGATCCAGCGGCGAGCACCGCGGCGAAGATGCGGCTCGGCGAGCTCGTCGTCGCCGCGATCGGACGCCGTCGGCCCGCTGACGCGGAACACATCCGGTTCACGCTGGCTCCGCGGGTCCGCGCTCTTCGCGTCACGCTGGCCGATGATCCGGACTCCGTCGCGCAATTGGCCTGCCTGGTGAGGTCCGACCGCACCGACAAGTTCATCGACACGCTGGAACGCCTCGCGCGAGATCTCGCCGACACGATGCGGTTGCGGCTGCTCGGCCCACTCGCACCGTACGACTTCGTGCCGAACACCTGAGGTCGGCTTCGACGTGGGACTGTTTCTCGGATTGCTCACCCTGCCGCTGGCGCCGGCGCGCGGGGTCGTGTGGGTCGCGGAGCAGTTGCGGCGGGAGGCGCTGCGGCAACTCACCGACCCCGCCACGATCCGGCAAGCGCTTCAGGACACGCACGAACGGTGGTTGGCAGGCGAGCTGAGTGACGAGCAGAGGGCTGCCGAAGAGGACGCGTTGCTCGCCCGGCTGCTCGCCAATCGGGACGTCGGGGTCTCATGACCGATCTGCCAATGACGAC
>DASXJN010000229.1:0-5344 GCA_036497365.1 Jatrophihabitantaceae bacterium
GATCAGCGTCATGCCGATCTGGCCGTTCGGGGTGGTGCGCGCCCAGCGACGTACCCGTCGAACTCTGCTAGCCATGAAGATCATCCCTCCGTCGCAACGGTACCCGAACTGCGAAGCATCTTCTCCGCGAGACAAATGCAAAGCGTCACAATCGACGGATGGCCCGGTTTCGCGACCGAACGACGGCCGGACGGGAGCTGTCCCGGCTGGTCGCACAGCGCGGCGTCGACCAACCCGCGGTCGTGCTCGCGCTGCCCCGCGGCGGAGTGCCCGTCGCCCTCGAGGTGGCCCGCACGATCGGCGCGCCGCTCGACGTGCTCGTCGTCCGCAAGCTGCGCACCCCCGGACACCCCGAACTCGCCTTCGGCGCGGTCGCCTCGGGCGGCGTGTGCTGGATCGACCCCGCCGCGCGCCGCCGCGACGAGCAGGAGATCGCCTACGAGCTGGATCAGGTCCGCGTGCAAGAGCAGCGCTACCGGCCGCCGGGATTCCGACCCGTCGACCTACAGGGACGGACGGTCGTGCTGGTCGACGACGGCATCGCCACCGGCGCAACGGTGCAAGCGGCGGTCGAATCGGCCCGGCTGCTCAAGGCCGCGAAGGTGATCGTCGCCGCCCCGATCGCCCCGCCCGGCGCGGTGCGCATGCTCGAGCGCAGCGCGGACCGGGTCGACGTCGTCGAGATCCTCCCCGGCTTCGGCGCGGTCAGCGTGCTCTACGACGACTTCCGCGAGGTGCCCGACAGCGTGGTCGTCGCGACGCTAGCGGCGACGCAGCCGCCACCACAAAACGACGCAGACGACCAAACCCGCGACGCCGACCAGGTCTGACGCGGTCAGCCCGTTTTCGTTGGTGAAGCTGATCAGCACGCCACCTTCGAAGTCGCTGTCGAGGGTGAGCCACACGAACGAAAGCAGCGCCAGCACGACGATCGCCAACCGCTGCCGCAGACCGAGCACACCGCACAGCACCATCGAGGCGAGCAGCGCGAGCACCGTGAGAACGATGCGCAGGTCATGCATCCCGCGACTGTAGACACTCGGCCAGCGCACTTTGCCAAGCGCGCGGCGCCGGCAGCCCGGCGGACGTCCACGACGACGTCGACAGCACCGACCAGGCCGGACGGGGCGCCGGCCGGGGCACCGCGGACGTCGGCACCGCCCGGACCCGGGAAGGGTCGTGCCCGCGCAGCGAGAACGTCGCCCGCGCCAGGTCGTACCACGACGCCTGGCCGCTGTTGACGAAGTGGAACAGCCCGCCGCGCGGACCCAACGCGATCAGTCCTGCCGCCAGATCCCGCACCCAGGTGGGCGAGCCGACCTGGTCGGAAACCACGTCGACGAACTCCTGCGACGCCGCCAGCCGCAGCATCGTGTCGACGAAGTTCGGCCCCGGCCCGCCGTACACCCATGCCGTGCGCACCACCGTTGCCCCGGCCGCCAGCGCCAGCCGCTCGCCGGCGAGCTTGGTGCGCCCGTAGGCGGTGCGCGGATCCGGCTCGTCGTCGACGCAGTACGGACGGGTGCCGGAACCCGCGAACACGTAGTCGGTCGACACGTGGATCAGCCGCGGCCCCGCAACGGAGGCCAGGTGCCCGACCGCAGTCGCGTTCACCGCAAACGCCGAGGATTCCGAAGATTCCGCCGCGTCAACGCCCGTCCACCCCGCCGCATTGACGACCACGTCGGGACGGACGTCCGCGACACACGAACGCACCGCAGACTCAGACGTGATGTCGAGCGACGCACGAGTGACCCCGACCGCGGACGGTCCGAGCAGCGCCACGAGGTGCGAGCCGAGCTGCCCACCCGCGCCGGTGACGAGCCACCGCATCAGAGCGCGGCGCGGGCGCGCAACGGCTCCCACCAGTCACGGTTGTCACGGAACCACCGCACCGTCAGCGCGAGCCCGTCCTCGAAAGGCATTGCAGGCGCGTAGCCGAGCGCGGCAAGTTTCGAGTAGTCGACCGAGTAGCGCAGGTCGTGGCCGGCGCCGCGCGGGTCGACGATCGGACGCACCAGGCTCCAGTCCCGATCGGTCGCCGCGACGAGCAGCGCGGCCAGCGCCCGGTTCGACAGCTCGCGTCCGCCGCCGATGTTGTAGACCTCGCCCGGTTGCCCCTTCTCGAGCACCAGCGCCAGCGCCCGGCAGTGATCGCCCACCCACAGCCAGTCGCGGATGTTCTCGCCCTCGCCGTACAACGGCACCGGGAGCCCGTCCAGCAGGTTCGTGATGAACAGCGGGATGACCTTTTCGGGGAAGTGGTACGGGCCGTAGTTGTTCGAACAGCGGGTGATCCGCACGTCCAGGCCGTAGGTGACGGCGTAGGCGCGCGCGATCAGGTCGCCGCCCGCTTTCGCTGCGGAGTAAGGGGAATTGGGCTCGAGTGGGTGGTCCTCTGTCCACGAGCCGTGCTCGATCGAGCCGTACACCTCGTCGGTCGATACGTGCAGCACCGTGCCCACACCGTGCCGCAGCGCCGCAGCGAACACCTGCTGCGCGCCGAGAATGTTCGTGGTGACGAAGTCGGCTGCGGCCCCGCCGATCGAGCGGTCGACGTGCGACTCGGCGGCGAAGTTGACGACGATGTCGTGCCCGGGCAGGGCGGCGTCCAAAGCCGAAGACGAGCAGATGTCCCCGCGCACGAACGCGTAACGCGGGCTGTCGACAACCGGCGCGAGATTCGACAGGTTTCCTGCATAGGTCAGCTTGTCGAAAACCGTGACGTGCGCGCCTTCGAACGCGGGGTACTCGTCGGCCAACAGCGCGCGCACGAAGTACGAGCCGATGAAGCCCGCACCGCCGGTCACGAGGATTCGGCTGGTCGCCCCGCGAAGCGCCTTATGAGCGTTTACTCCGGTTGTCATATCGCGCTCAGTGTCGGTGCGTTGGCGTCCTTGGCGGAGAGGACGGGCGCGAGCGGCCACTTGATGCCCAGTGACGGATCGAGCGGATTCACCGCGACCCCCGGCAGGTCGGGTGACCACTCGGTGTCGAAGCAGTACAGGTACTCACACCCGTCGTCGCTGGTTGCTTGGAAGCCGTTGCACACACCCGGCGGCACGAGCACCTGCATGCCGGGTACGAGCTCGCGCTCGACGACTACCCTGTACGTCGGCGAGTCGGGACGCGCGTCGACATAGGCCGCATGCGCGGTGCCGCGCACCACGCCGACGAGCTTGGTCATCGTCTCGCCGTGCAGTCCGCGCAACGCACCGCGCGCGGTGAAGGTCAGGTTCATCTGCGCCCACCGCGAAGGCACCACGACGCCGGCAGCACCAAACGCGGACAGCCGGAACAGCTCGCGCACCTGGCCGCGGTCGTCGTCGACGGTCTTGGGGTGCAGCACGAGCATTCCGTCGATCGCCGTTTGCTCGATGCGCATCGGCGTGACGGTCGTCGGCTTCACCACGCCTTAGCGTAAGCGAATCGCAGCCGCGATGCCTGCGCTCGCGCGATTAACGCGACGATCTCTCGCGGTGCACTTCAGGCGGGCTCGGCCGCGGCTGCGTTCGCGTCGCAGTGGCCGGGGTGGGTGTGGTGCCGCAGGCAGAACTGCCCGCCGCAGCGAGGGCAGGCGGTGCGTGCTGTTCGCGGGCAGTCGTCGGTCTCGCAGTCGCCCCAGGCACTCTCCTCGGCGAAGCTCCGGTATTGCGCCGGGCTCGGGTAGCCGCCGGGCCTGGCCCGCTTGCCCGTCACGGCCCTGACGCCGTATCTGCGAGCTGAGCCGAGCGCAACGGTGCGCCGAGGGAATGCAGGTAACGCAGCGCCACCGCGTACGACGCGATGAGGTTCGTCTCCGTGTAGGCGATGTCATAGCGCGCGCAGTACTCGCGCACCACCTGCCGGGCTCGGCGCAGTCTCGCTCGCGGCATGCTCGGAAACAGGTGGTGTTCGATCTGGTAGTTGAGCCCGCCGAGTAATTGGTCTACGAACCAGCCGCCGCGCACGTTTCGCGACGTACGCACCTGCCGGCGCAAGTAGTCGACGGTCTCGTCCGCGCCGATGATCGGCATGCCCTTGTGATTCGGTGCGAAGGAGCAGCCCATGTAGAACCCGAACACTGCTTGGTGCACCGCGGCGAACGCGAGCGCCTGCACGGGCGGAAGGACGAGCAGAATCCCCGCTGAATACAGCAGCGCGTGCCCGGCCAACAGCGCGATCTCGGTGCGGCGTAGCCGGGTCGATCTCGCGCGGAGCAGGTACGCCGCGCTCGCGACATGCAGGTTCAGCCCCTCCAGGGTGAGCAACGGGAAGAACAACAACGCCTGATTGCGGGTGATCGCGCGGGCGATCGGGCCGCGCCGCTGCGCGGCCTGCATGGTGGTGAAGGCCAATACGCCCTCGCCGATGTCCGGATCGTGGCCTTCCTTGTTCGGATTGGCGTGATGCCTGTTGTGCTTGTCGACCCACCAGCCGATGCTCAGCCCGGTCAGGAGGTTCCCTGCGATGAGACCGACTGCCGTGTTGCCCCTGCGGGTCTTGGTGATCTGTTGGTGGCCGCCGTCGTGGCCGAGGAACGCGATCTGGGTCGAGGCGAGACCGAGCAGCCCAGCGACGATCAGTGCGACCCACGAACTTCCGACCACGGCGAGGGCATACCAACAACCCGCGAAGAACGCGCACGTGAGAGCGGTGCGCAGCAGATAGGCCCACGGGGTGCGGTCGAGCAGCCGGGCTGCGCGCACCGCGCGGCTCAACCCGGCGTAGTCGCTGCCTTGTCGCGCGGAAAGAACGGAGGTCACCGGCTGCTCCTCGAGGGTCGATCCGACCCGCTGGAGTTCTCCCGCCGGATAGTTCCAGGGTCGCACACTCGCGCCGGCCGCGAGCGCGCGGTGCTGTGGACGGGCTGAGGCGCCCGAACTACCGGGCGGCTCCGAACTCGATCGCCACCTGGCGCAGGTAGGCGCCGTAGCGCGAATCGCCCATCGCGCCGGCGATCGCGAGTGCGTCGTCGGGCGCGATCCAGCCGCGGCGCATGGCGAGCTCCTCGAGGCAGGCGATGGTGACGCCCTGCCGCTGCTGCAGCACCTGCACGAACTGCGCGGCCTGCAGCAACGAGTCCTGGGTGCCGGTGTCGAGCCACGCGGTGCCCCGGCCGAGATCGACCAGCCGAGCGTCGCCGCGGTCGATGTAGCGCCGGTTCAGGTCGGTGATCTCGAGCTCGCCGCGGTCGCTCGGCTTGAGCTCGCGCGCCAGCGACACCACGTCCCCGTCGTAGAAGTACAGTCCGGTGATGGCGACGTTCGAGCGCGGTTCGTCCGGTTTCTCCTCGATGTCGACGAGCCGGCCGGATTCGTCGAGCACAGCCACGCCGTAACGCTGCGGGTCGGCCACCTGGTAG
>DASXJN010000230.1:0-50286 GCA_036497365.1 Jatrophihabitantaceae bacterium
AGGTATATACCTATCTGACCTGACCGGACACGATCGCGCGGTCAACCCACACGCGCTCGGCCGCGCCCAAAACAGCGATGATCATGCACGGATGCGGGTCAGAGCGTGCATCCGTGCATGATCATCGAAGGGGTTTACTGCAGGACGAGCGAGGTCTCGACGAGTCCCGGTTCGAGCGCGATGACGTCCTTGCGCACCTTGCCGTCGCGATGCAGCACCGAGAGCGTCCACTTCCCGGGAGCGGCGAAGAACCGGAAGTCACCGGTCGCGGAGGTGACCACCTCGGCGGTGAACTCGCCGGTCTCGTCCAGCAGCCGCACGTAGGCGGCAGGAACGGGTGCGTCGTCCTTGCTGACCACGCCGTAGATGACCGTCTCCTTGGTCAGGTCGATACCGGGCGGCAGCGTCGGCGTCTGTGCCGGAGCTCCGCACATGTCAGACGTCCTTCTCGATCGGGACGCCGACCAGCGAGCCGTACTCGGTCCACGAGCCGTCGTAGTTCTTCACGTTCTCGTGGCCGAGCAGCTCGTGCAGCGCGAACCAGGTGTGACTGGACCGCTCGCCGATGCGGCAGTAGGCGATCGTGTCGCGTCCGTCGTCCAGGCCTTCGTCGCCGTAGAGCTTGCGCAGGTCGTCGTCGGACTTGAAGGTGCCGTCCTCGTTCGCGGCCTTCGACCACGGCACGTTGAGCGCGGTCGGGATGTGACCGCCACGCTGGCTCTGCTCCTGCGGCAGGTGCGCCGGCGCGAGCAGCTTGCCGCTGAACTCGTCGGGCGAGCGCACGTCGACGAGGTTCTTCTTGCCGATCGCGTCGACGACCTCGTCGCGGAACGCACGGATCGAGGCGTCCTGGTCCTTGGCGGTATAGGAGGTCTTCTCGCGGGTGACGCTGTCCTTCGACAGCTCGCGACCGTCGAGCTCCCACTTCTTGCGGCCGCCGTCGAGCAGCTTGACCGGGCCGTGGCCGTACAGCTTGAAGTACCAGTACGCGTAGGCGGCGAACCAGTTGTTGTTGCCGCCGTACAGGACGACGGTGTCGTCGTTGCCGATGCCCTTCTCGGACAGCAACTGCTCGAACTGCTCCTTGTTGACGAAGTCGCGGCGGACCTGGTCCTGCAGTTCGGTCTTCCAGTCGAGCTTCACGGCGCCGGGGAGGTGCCCGCCGTCGTACGCCGCGGTGTCTTCGTCGACCTCGACGAACACGACACCATCGGTGTTCAGGTTCTCTTCGGCCCAGTCGGCCGAGACGAGCACGTCTGCACGGCTCATGTTTTCACTTCCTCTGATGTGGATGTGGAACGCAAAAGATGTGGAATGCGACAGCACGCAGGCACACGGGTGCCGGAGAGCGCAGAGGGGCGGGTCAGCGGGTCAGCCGCGACACAGGCAGCTGCCCACACGGCACAGGTCGACCGTGCGGCGCGAGAAGAGCGCGATGCCCATACCGACAGCCTAACCGGCCGCGCGAAATACCACCGCTCGGGCCGAGCCGGCCACCCGCAGACCGTCCTCGGTCGGGGTCAGCTGCTCCAGCCGCAACCCGTAGGGCAGCTCGGGCAGCGGAATCGGAAAGGCCAACGCGGGCAACAGTTGGGTCAGCACGAGCGAGGGCACCGCCAGCCCGGCGACCGACAGATTGCGCACCCGCAGCCAGACGCCGCCGGTGTCGTCGACGGCAGCGACGGCGTCGCCGCTGACGCGGGCGAGCTGGCTGATGCCCGGGATGGGGATCGAGGCGACGGCGAGGAGCCGGCCGTCGCGGTACCGGAACCGCAGGCCGGGCAGCTGGCTGATCCGCGCCAGCTCCGCGTACGGAATGACCACGTGTCCGTGCACGTGCTCGACCGGCAGCTCACGTGCCCTGCGGCCCAGTAGGTCGCGGAGCGGGAGTTCCACGTTGACCAGATGAGCGTGCAGCGTGGTCCCGGTGATCGTGCCGATCTGCAGGTCGCTGGCCGAGACCTCCACGTCGCCGTACCGGCCGCGCACCGCCTGGGTCAGGAACGGCGAACCGTGCACCTGCACTCGCGCCGCCTTGCCCAGCGGCGCGGAGAGGTACTCCGTCGCGTGCGTCTGTGCCTGCGCGAGCGCGAATCGATCGGCGGCGCCGAAGCCGACGACGACCAGCCCGGCGAAGGCAGCGAGGGCGAGCAGGACGAGCGCGATGGTCATCGGAGCTCAGGCGTGGATCGCGATGCACAGCAGGAAGGCCACCGGGCTGAGCAGGCTCAGCGGCAACAGCACCGTGACCAGCGGACGTCCGCGCCGCGGGAATCCCGAATCGGGCAGCGGTGTGGTGTGCTCCATGAACGACGTCGCGACGGCGAACAGCGCGACCAGGGCGCCGAGCGCCGCGCCGAGGAACAGCCCGCGGCCGGTGCCGAACAGCGCGGAGTTGCGCAGGGTCAGATCACCGAGCAGGGCACCCGCGACCGTCGAACCGAGCACGCCGAACGCGCCACGCGGCACGGCGTCGTCGAACCGCAGGCCGTCGAAGGTGAGGTCGGCCAACGCGCCGACCAGCAGGGCGCCGGCCGCGATGAGGGCCACGCCGAATGCCACGTCGACGTCGGTCGGGAACTCGTGCCGCACCTGCAACAGGGCCGGCAGTGCCAGTTCGGCGAGGACGAGGACGGCGACACCGCCGAGCGAATCGAGTACGCGCACGCGGGCCGCGCCGCGCAGCAGTTGGTGCACGAAGAGCACGGACATCGCCAGCGCGAGGACGGCGACCAGCGAGCCGAGCCGGCTGTGCGGCCACACCGAGACGGCGGCGTCCGCCGCGCCCGCGGTGAGCGCGGCGATGACGAGCGCGCCGTTGCGTCCGGGCCGGCGGATGCTCAGCACCCACGCGGAGGCGAGCAAGGCCTGGCCGACCGCAACCGCCACAAGCAGTGCCACCGCGCTGGACCGCGCGGTCCATGCAAACAGCACGCCGACCAGCAGCGCGACGATCGCGACACCGGCCAGGTTGTACCGATCGTCGTAGCCGGTGTCCGATAGGGCGCTGCGGGAGTCGGACGATCCGCTCGCGCCGTCAGTCACGGCTGCCATCGTGGCAGACCCTGGTGCCCCTCGGCTGCACCGCAGCCGCGCGCAGCCACTCGGCGATGCGCTCGATGAGATCGACCGTCGTGGCGCTTTCGGCATGGCCCATCCCGGGCTCGATCCACACCTCGGCCGTCGGCGCTGAGTCCCGGAGCAGGTGCACGTGCGGTAACGGGAAGTAGCGGTCACCGTCGCCGTGCACGATCAGCAGCGGCGTGGGCGCGATGAGCCCGGCCACCTCGTAGGGCGCCTCGGGCACGATCTCCTTCCAGGCCGTGCGGTCGAGCCGGGTACGCCGGCCGTAGCGCAACAGTGCGCGGCCGGTGCGGGTCTCGCACAGCCACTGGACGATCCGCATGGCACGGGTGCCCCGCTCGTACCAGCGCGCGGGCGACGAGACGCTGACAACGGCATCGGCGTCACCGCCGAGGCCGGCGTACCGGAGCACTGCTGACCCGCCCATCGACCAGCCGAGCGTGGCGACCCGGTCGTAGCCGTGCTCGCGGAGCCACGCCGTTGCCGCGGCCACGTCGCGAATCTCCTCGGCTCCGACGGTGCTGCGTCCACCGCTTCGCCCGTGGCCTCGGAAGTCGATCGCGAGAACGCCCAGGCCGTGCCCGGCAAGGGCGCGGCTGATGGCCTGGACATCGGGATTGCGGGCCGATCCGGTGAAACCGTGTGCGACGACACACCCGATGTCGCGCAGCCCCGGATCCCAGTGCAGCGCGGTGAGCCGGATCTCGTCCGAGGTCACCAATTGCACGTCCTGCGGCACAAGCACGATCGGTATTGTCCCTAACGAGGAATCAGGGCAGCGCGGCCCGTCCGTCACGTCGGCGACCAGGGAAACCCATCCGAAACATTGACCCGTCAGGGTGGGTACCGCTCAGCCGCGAGGATCGGGAGGCAATCGGTGGATCTCACCTTGTTGACCGCGGCGCGGCAACCGACCGCCGAGGTGCTGCCTGCACTCGGGCTGCTTCCGCACCGGGTGACCGTCCTCCCGTTGGACGCGGCCGCGCTCGTCGACCGTCCACTCGGTGACGTCGTGCTGCTCGACGCGCGGCGCGATCTCGCGTCCGTGCGCAGCTTCACCAGGGTGCTGTCGGCGATCGGGGCGAACGTGCCCATCGTGGGCGTGCTGACCGAGGGCGGACTGATCGCGATATCGGCGGAGTGGACCGTCGACGACATCATTCTCGACACCGCCGGCCCGGCCGAGTTGGACGCCCGCCTGCGACTGGCGATCGACCGTCGCGCCGCGACGTCCGAGCCGGCATCCGATCACGTCGACATCGGCGATCTGACCATCGACGAGAGTTCCTATTCGGCGCGGCTGTCCGGGGTCGCGCTCGATCTCACCTACAAGGAGTTCGAGCTGCTGAAGTTCCTCGCGCAGCATCCCGGACGGGTGTTCACGCGCTCGCACCTGGTGCAAGAGGTGTGGGGCTACGACTACTTCGGCGGCACGCGGACGGTGGACGTGCACGTGCGGCGCCTGCGCGCCAAGCTCGGCCCGGAACACGAACAGATGATCGGCACGGTACGCAACGTCGGTTACAAGTTCGTCCGTCCTGCGTCGGAGGCGAAGAGGACGGCGCGCCCGGCCGCCGACCCCGCAGCAGAGTTGTCCGCCCAGCTGCGCACCCACCACGGGGCGATCGACTCGGGGCGATAGCGTGGCCGCGTGCCGCTCTCGATCGACCGCCCGCGCGCACTGGACGATGCGTCACGCGCGGCCGTCCGTGCGCTGATCGGGACGATCGCCGCGCAGGACGGACGGGATCCGCTCTCCGACCAGGCGTTGACAAGACTCGGGTCGACCGACGTCGAACACGCGGTTGCCGTCGACGGCGACGACGTGATCGGTTACGCACAGCTCGACGGCGACTCGCTCGAAGTGGCGGCGCGAGACACCGCCGCCGGACCGTTGCTCGACGCGTTCGCCGGCCGCGACGTGCTGGTGTGGACGCACGGCGAACACAGCCGGCTTGTCGCACCGCTGACCGAACGAGGCTTCGACCGCCGCCGCGAGCTGTACCAACTGCGGCGGCCCCTGACCGACCGACCCGAGCCCGGCGAGGTGCCGGGAGAGGTCGAGATCCGGCCATTCGTGGTCGGCGCCGACGAGGACGCCTGGGTGGCGATCAACGCCGCAGCGTTCGCGCACCACCCGGAACAGGGCTCCTGGACCCGCGCCGACCTCGCGGCCCGTGAGGACGAGGACTGGTTCGACACGGATGGGTTCCTGCTTGCCTGGCGGGGCGACGAGCTCGTGGGCTTCCACTGGACGAAGATCCATCCCGACGGCGCCGGCGAGGTGTATGTACTCGCGGTGGCGCCGCAGGCGCAGGGACTGCATCTCGGTTCCGTGCTGCTGCTCCGCGGCCTGGCCTCGCTCTACGACCGCGGTGTGCGCGAGGTGCTGCTCTATGTCGATGGCGACAACAGCACGGCCGTGCGGCTCTACGAGCGGTACGGGTTCGGCAAGCACGATCTCGACGTCCAGTGGCGCGCGCCGACCGCAGGCTGACTCAGTCGATGACCGGCTCGGTGTCGAAGACGTAGCCGAGGCCACGCACGGTGCGTAGATGCCGGCTGGCCCCCGGCCACTTCTCGAGCTTCTTGCGCAGGCGCAGCACGTGGACTGCGATTGTCCCCGGGTCGCCGACGAACTCCGATCCCCAGACCTCCTGCAGGATCGTCGAACTCGACACGACCCGGTCGGCGCTGGCCATCAGCAGGTCGAGCAGCCGGAACTCCTGCATCGCGAGTGAGAGGGCATGACCCCGCACGGTCACCAGATGCGCGGCGCGGTCGAGCACGACGTCACCGCCGATCAATCGGTTCGGGGACGCCGTCGTGGGCACCGCCGCTTCGGACACACCGTCCTCCTCTGTCAGCCGCCGTCGCTCACACGACGGCGTGCGGGTGCTTGCCGGTGACGATGAAGATGGTGTGCCGCGCGACGGCGACCGCGTGGTCGGCATAGCGCTCGTAGTAGCGGCCGAGCAGCGTCATGTCGATCGCCGCCTCGGTGCCGCGCGACCAGTGCGGTGACAGCACCAACGTGAACAGTTTGCGGCGCAGCGCGTCCATCGAGTCGTCCTCCTGCTCGATCGCTTGCGCCAGCTCCAGATCCCGGCCGTCGACGACGTCGGCGACCTTGGTCACGAGAGACGCGGCGACCTCACCCATCTGCGAGATCACGTCCTCGGCCTCCGGCGGCACGGCGTGGTCCGGGTAGCGCCACCGCGCGATCTTGGCAACGTGCAGCGCGAGGTCGCCCATCCGTTCGAGGTCTGCACTGAGGTGGATCGTGCTGATGAGCACGCGCAGATCGGTCGCCACCGGTTGCTGCTGCGCGATCAGCTGGAAGCTGCGGTCCTCGAGCTCACTGCGCAGCGAGTCGATGCGCTTGTCGTCGGCGATGACCTGGTCAGCGACCGCGAGGTTCGCGTCGAGCAGCGCCTGGGTGGCGCGCTCCATCGCGATGGCAGCCAGCTTGGTCATCTCGATGACGCGACGACCGATGTCATCGAGTTCGTCGTGGAAGATGTCGCGCATGTGGTGCAGCTCCTGACGGGAGATGGGTGCGGGGTTTCCGCGGATCAGCCGAAACGGCCGGAGATGTAGTCCTCGGTGCGCTTGTCGCTCGGGTTGGAGAAGATCTTTTCGGTGTCGTCCATCTCGACCAGTTCGCCCGGCTTGCCGACACCGGACAGGTTGAAGAACCCGGTGCGCTCGGACACCCGCGCGGCTTGCTGCATGTTGTGCGTGACGATCACGATCGTGTAGCGCTCTTTGAGTTCCTGGATCAGGTCTTCGATCGCCAGCGTCGAGATCGGGTCGAGTGCCGAGCACGGCTCGTCCATCAGCAGTACCTGCGGTTCGACGGCGATCGCGCGAGCGATGCACAGTCGCTGCTGCTGCCCGCCGGACAGGCCGGCACCGGGCTTGTCGAGCCGGCTGCGCACTTCCTCCCACAAATTTGCGCCGCGCAGCGACTTCTCCACGACGGAGTCGAGTTCGTTCTTCGAGCGACGACGGCCGTCGAGCTTCAGGCCCGCGGCGACGTTGTCGTAGATCGACATCGTCGGGAAAGGATTGGGCCGCTGGAACACCATGCCGATCGTGCGGCGAACGTTCACCGGATCGATGTTGGACGCATAGATGTTCTCACCGTCGAGTTCGACCTCACCCTGCACACTGGCACCGGCGATGACTTCGTGCATGCGGTTGAGAGTGCGCAGCACGGTCGACTTGCCGCAGCCGGACGGGCCGATGAACGCGGTGACCGAGCGCGGGTTGATCGTGAAGCTGACGTTGCTGACGGCGAGGAACTTGCCGTAGTAGATGTTCAGGTCCTTGGCTTCGATGCGCTTGGCCATCTCGAGGTCCTATTCCGCGATCTTGTTGAACCGGCCGATGAGCCGGGCGACGAGGTTGAGCAGCATGACGATGATGATCAGCGTGAGGGCGGCGCCCCACATCCGATCGGGCGCGTAGTTGGCCGCAACTCCTCCGGTGAACGTGTGCGTGACGCCGAGGTTGGACACCTGGTCCTTGATCACCAGCGGCAGCGCGGCTTGTGCACCGCTGAAGGGGTTGCTGTTCGTGAACTTCGAGTACTGATCCAGGATCAGCAGTGGCGCGGTCTCGCCGGCGACCCGGGCCACGCCCAGGACGACGCCGGTGATGATGCCGGTGAACGCCGTCGGCAGCACGATCTTGACGATCGTCTTCCACTTCGGGATGCCGAGCGCGTACGACGCTTCGCGCAATTCGTTCGGCACCAGCTTCAGCATCTCTTCGGTTGTCCGCACCACGACCGGAATCATCAACAACACCAGGGCGAGCGAGACCCAGATGCCGGCGAAGTGCGCGTTCAGGTACTTGAAGAAGATCGCGTAGATGAACAGCGCCGCGACGATGGACGGGATGCCGGTGAGGATGTCGACCATGAAGGTGGTCGTCCGCGCGAGCGGCCCGCGACCGTACTCGACGAGATAGACCGCGACGAGCAGCGCGATCGGCACCGAGATGATCGTGGTGATCGCGACCTGTTCGAGCGTGCCGATGATGCCGTGCAGTGCACCGCCACCGGGGTCGCTGAAGGTGAGCACGCCCTGGTCGGTCGTCAGCCAGCCGTTGCGGGTGAGCGCGTGCAGGCCCTTGCTGATGACCGTCCACAACAGCCAGACCAGCGGCACGAGTGCGATGAGGAAGGCCAGCGTGACGAGCACGGTGGCCATCGAGTTCTTCACCTTGCGCATGCCCGTGCCCTTGGCCGGCGCGAGGCCGGACGGTGGCGCGGTGGCGATTGCGGTCATTCCGCGAACTCCTTACGGCGGTTGACGATGCCGCGCGCGATGGCGTTGACGACGAAGGTCAGGACGAACAGCACGAGACCGGCAGCGATGTACGGCCCGGGATTGTTCGCGAACTCACCGGAGCTGTTCGCGATCTTCGAGGCGAAGGTCTCGCCGCCGTTGAAGGCCGAGAAATTGAACGGCGCGGACGACGACGGTGCGGAGAGGATCAGGCTGACCGCGATCGTCTCGCCGAGTGCTCGGCCGAGACCGAGCATCGACCCGCTGATGACGCCGGCGCGGCCGTGCGGCAGGACGGCGAGCCGGATCATCTCCCAGCGAGTCGCGCCCAGCGCCCACGCGGCTTCGACGTGGTGCCGCGGCGTGCGCGCGAACACGTCGCGCGCGATCGCGGTGACGATCGGCAGGATCATGATCGCCAACACCACGCCCCCGTCGAAGATCGAGCCAGTGATGAAGCCCTGGTCCTTGAAGATCGGCAGCCCGCCGAGGTGGTAGAGCGCGCGCTGCACCGGACGCAGATACTCGGACAGGATCGTGAAGCCCCAGATGCCGTAGATGATCGACGGAATCGCGGCGAGCAGGTCGATCACGTAGCCGATCGGCGCGGTGAATCGCTTCGGCGCGTACTGCGTCATGAAGAGGGCGATGCCGACGGCGATGGGCACTGCCAGCACCATGGCGATGATCGACGCGATCACGGTCGCCCAGAGCAGGCCGCTGATGCCGAAGTCGGCGGCACCGGTGTTGACCTGCCACTGATGACCGAAGAAGTTGCCGGTGTCGTTCTTGATGGCGGGGATCGCCTGGATGAGCAGGAACACCCCGACCAGGGCGACGAGGGCGATGACGAAGATCCCCGAGCCCGTTGCGAAGCCGCTGAAGACCCGGTCGCCGATCCGGCTTCGTCCGGAGCCGACGAGGACGTCGTCGCGCGCTGGTTCGTCCGGCTCGAATTCGACGTGCGACTCGGCGTCCGTCATGCCGGGTTGCTCGGAGGCGGGCACGGACGCTCCTTCGGTCGCACCGGCAGCCCGGCGGCTGTCGGTGGCGGTCTCTGGGTCCGACATGGTCTGTTCTCTCCAACGAAGGAAAAGGCGGGGAGAGCGTTAGCCAGCGCGGAGCCTCGCCGGGGGTTGTCCGACGAGGCTCCGCGGCAGAGCTGGAACGGTGCCGGTCAGCTGATCTTCGCGACGACCGACTGCACCTTCGAGAGCACCGAGGCCGGCAGAGGCGCTGAGCCGACGGTCGGCAGCAGCTTCTGACCCGCGTCAGAACTCGTGTACGTCAGGAACGCCTTGACCTTCGCTCCGACGCTCGCGTCCTTGTACTTGGAGCAGACGATCTCGTAGGTGACCAGGATGATCGGGTAGGCACCCGGCGTCTTGGTCGCGTAGTCGAGCTTGAGGGTGAGGTCGTCGCCGCCCTGGCTGGCCAGCTTCGCGGCCGCCACGGCCTTGCCGGCGGTGTCCGCGGTCAGCGCGACCGGGCCACCACCGTTGTCGACCTTGGCCATCGAGAGACCGGCACTGCCGGCGTAGGACCACTCGAGGTAACCGATCGAATCATCGGTGCTCTTCAGCGCGGACTGCACACCCTGCGAGCCGGTCTTGCCCTGGCCGACGCCGGACCAGTCCTTGCTCGGAGTCGCGGTGTAGTCCTTCGGCGCGGCGGTGTTCAGGTAGGTCATGAAGTTCTGCGTCGTACCCGACTCGTCCGACCTGAAGAACACGGTGATCTTCGCCGACGGCAGGTTGGCGCTCTTGTTCAGCGCCTTGATCGCCGGGTCGTCCCAGGTCTTGATCTTGCCGGTGAAGATCTGCGCGATCACCGGCGGCGTCAGCGTCAGGTCGGTGACGCCCTTGACGTTGAACGCAACGGCAACCGGGCCGGTGACCATCGGGATGTCGAGCGCCGGCGAGCCGCACTCCTTGGTGGCCGCGGTCATCTGACCCTGGCTCGGGTCGAGCGCCGCGTCAGAGCCGGCGAAGTCGACCTGACCGGCGGTGAAGTCGGTGATGCCCTGGCCGGAACCCACGCCACCGTAGGTGATCTGCACGCCCGAGCACTGCTGGCTGTATGCCTTGATCCATGCGTTGACGGCGTTCTGCTGCGCAGTCGAACCGTCCGCCGACAGCTTGCCGCTGCCACACGTTCCGCCGCCGCCGCTCACGCTGGTGTTGGTGTTGGCCGGCGCGGACGAGTTGCCGCCGCCGCCCGAGTTGCTGTCAGATCCGCACGCGGCAAGCGCGAGCGAACCCGCGGCGATCAGCGCCGCGATCGAGGTAAGGCGAAGTCGCCCCACGTCAGTCACACTCCTTGACTCATCTGTGTCTGTCGCGGCCGACGCTAGGGACGCATTCCTGCTAACTCCTGGCCAGGAAATGAACCGAAGATGAACGCCGCGCCAGCATCTGGCAGCGCTCGCGTTGGGGGATGACCGCGGTCACAGGTAGACTCGCCGGCGTTATTGATCATTGCTCAATAGGTCGGGGAACTCGGATGCGCGACTTCGACGTCCTGGTGATCGGTTCGGGTTTCGGCGGCAGCGTCACGGCGCTGCGGCTGTCCGAGAAGGGCTACCGCGTCGGCGTGCTCGAAGCGGGCCGCCGCTTCGCCGACGGCGAGTTGCCGAAGAACTCCTGGCACCTGCGCGATTTCATCTGGGCGCCTCGACTCGGCTGCACGGGCATACAACGCATCCACGTGTTGAACGACTGCGTGATCCTCGCCGGTGCCGGCGTGGGCGGCGGATCGCTCAACTACGCCAACACGCTCTACGAACCGCCGCAGCCGTTCTACGACGATCCGCAGTGGGCGCACATCACCGACTGGCGCGCCGAACTGGCCCCGCATTACGAGCAGGCCAAGCGCATGCTCGGCGCCGTGCCCTATCCGGGCCACACGCCGTCCGACCGCGAGATGGAGCGGCTGGCGGACCAGTTCGGTGTGGGGCACACGTTCCGCAAGACGCCGGTCGGCGTGTTCTTCGGCCGCGAGGGCGAACTCGAGCCCGGTGCGACCGTCCCGGATCCGTACTTCGGTGGCGCCGGCCCGGACCGCACAGGGTGCATCCAGTGCGGCGAATGCATGACGGGCTGCCGGCACGGCGCGAAGAACACGTTGGTCAAGAACTACCTCGCCCTCGCCGAAACGGCCGGCACGGTCGTGCATCCGCTCACCACGGTCACCGGCGTCCGTCCGCTCGCGGACGGCGGGTATGCAGTCGACACTGTCCGCACCGGACGGTGGTTCGCCCGCGGCGGCCGCACGTTCACCGCGGACCAGGTGGTGTTCTCCGCAGGCACCTACAACACGCAGAAGCTGCTGCACCAACTGCGCGACACCACGCTGCCGAAGATCTCGCCGCGGCTGGGCTACCTGACGCGGACGAACTCGGAGTCGTTGCTCGGCGTGCGCATCGCCAACCCACAGGCCGACTACACCGAGGGCGTGGCGATCACGTCGTCCTGGCATCCCGACGAGAACACGCACATCGAACCGGTGCGGTACGGCAAGGGCAGCAACGCGATGGGACTGCTGAACACCGTGCTGACCGACGGGGGCACGCGGCTGTCGCGTTGGCGCCAGTTCGTCCTCACCCTGCTGCGCAAGCCGTCGCTGGTCCGCTTGCTCGTCCCGCGGCGGTGGTCGGAGCGGGTGATCATCCTCTTGGTGATGCAGTCGCTCAACAACTCGATGACGGTGTTGCGCACGCGCACCAGGTTCGGACGGCGACGGCTGACCTCCGTCCAGGGCGAAGGCGAGCCGAACCCGACCTGGATCCCGGTGGCCAACCGGGCCGCCCAGCAACTCGCCGAGAACCTCGGCGGGATGCCCGGCGGCACGTGGGGCGATCTGATGAACATCCCCATGACCGCGCACTTCATCGGCGGTTGCCCGATCGGCGACTCGCCACAGACCGGAGTCATCGATCCGTACCACCGGCTCTACGGGTATCCCGGCCTGCACGTCGCGGACGGGTCGACGTTGTCGGCGAACCTCGGCGTCAATCCGTCCCTGTCGATCACGGCACAGGCCGAGCGCGCCGCGGCCCTGTGGCCGAACAAGGACGAGGCGGACCAGCGCCCTCCGCTGGGAGCGCCGTATCAGCGCATCGAACCCGTCGCGCCCAAGGTCCCGGTCGTGCCGGCCGACGCGCCCGGCGCGCTGCGCGTGCACCTCGGCATGCCCGAGATCCGCTCCGCCTGACAGACCAAATGTCCGGTACCGGCGCATCCTCGAGGCCGCTGCCTCGTTGATCCGGGCGAGCGCACCCGCATGCGCCCGCATCGCCTGCCCGTCCGGTGGCCGGTGATGGCCCACAGACGAGGAGTGGCATGTCCGAGGTCTCGACGCGATCCGCCCGCTGGCTCGCTGGAGCGCTGGCGATCACCGTCGGCGCCGGCGCCGCCCTGATGCTCACTGTTGCCGAACCGGCCGGCGCCAGCGACGCACCGCGCGCACAGGCAGTCGGACGGTTCTTGGACGGCCAACTCGGACCGCAGACGCTCGAATCGGTCGTCGACGCGCAGGACGCGCGCGCGACCAACCCCGGCAGCACCAGCGACCAGAATCCGCTCGACGTGAAGGTCGGCGGCCAGGGCGACGTGCCGCTCTCGGGCAAGTTGCAGCAGCCCGGCAAGGGCAACGCGGTGCACTTCGGCGCCGCCAATCAGGTCGCCAAGGCCAAGTCGAACGGCTTCTCCTACGGCGCGTCCGGCGCAGTGGCCAACTCCGGCGGCGCATCGGTCGGCGGTCAGGACGGCAAGGAGCCTGCTGACGCGACGTTCAACCTGTCCGGCGATGCACTGCCCAGCCCGGGCCAGCTCCCGCTGCCCGGCGCCGGCAACGCGGCCGCCCTCGGCGGGATCAGCGCGTCGGTCGGCGCGGTGGCTGCGCTCGCCTCGACGCCCGCCGGCTTCGACCACGGCCCGGCACACGCAAGCAGCACCGGCTACCAGATCGGTTCGCTGTCGCTGACCCTCGCCTCGCCCGCGCTCGGCGGCGTGCTCGCCCAACTCGGGAACGCGCTGAAGGCGCCCGCGCTGCCGCTGCCCGCCAACCTGCCGGCGAACTTCCCGAAGTCCTGCTCGTTCAAGACCCAGGCGTTGTCGACGCTCAGTCTCGACGGCGGCGCGGTCACCATCGACCCCGACACCGGCTCGATCAGCGTGGACCTCGCCGCGCTGCTCAAGCAGGCGGGTGCCAACCTGAACAACCTGCCGGCCAACACCGACGCACTCGCCTACCTGCTCAACTACCTGACCAGCAAGAACGGGCTCGCCAAGGGACTTCAGAACGTGCTGCACGGCGTGCTCGACCCGATGCAGGCCAACTTCGCCACCTGCCTGTCCGACATCACCGCGGCCTTCCCGCCACCGCTGGACAAATTCGTCAAGAAGGCACTGACCAGCATGCAGGCCGGCCAGAAGCAGGTCGAGGACGCGATCAACGGCGCCGTCGCCCAACTCGGTTCGGCCGGCGGCAGCAACCCGCTCGCACCGCTCGCGGCCGGACTGGCCAAGGCCATCGACATCGGCGTGAACGTGCAGCCCAACGGCGCGCACGGCAGCTTCTCCAGCGCGCTCAAGGCGACACCTGACCAGGCGACGCCGGTGGTCAGCGGGCAGACCGTGGTCCGCGCCATCGAGATCAACCTGCTGCCCGCAGCCGGCAGCAGCCCGGCCGCGACGCTGGCCCTCGGCAACGCGGCAGCGGGACCCTCCACCCCCGGCACCTCGACAGCCGCACCGCCGGTCGTGCACCAGCCGGCCGCCCCGCCGGGCACGCGCATTCCGACCGGTGTCCCGGCCGGTGCCGGTACGACCGGCGGTGGGTCACAGCTGCCGCTCGACCTCATCGTGATCGCCGCGGGCCTGGCCGGGCTCGGCGGACTGGCGTACCGATTCCGTCCCGGTCGCGGCTTGTAAAAGGCGCGTCAGCAACTGCGCTTTGGTCGTCACCCCGGGCGGGCTACTCTCGAAATCGGGGGAGGCTTCGTGATGTCTGAGTACGCCGAGTACCGGTGGTCGGCCCGAGTTGCCGATACGTGGGGCCACCTTGCGCCGGAGATTCTCTCGGTGTCGATCGTGGGCGCGATCGTCGTCGGCCTGCGCCCACCGCCCGGCCTGCTGGCCTTCACCGTTCCGCTCGCACTGATCGCCCTCGTCGTCGCCAGCTGGCTGCTGATGCGCCGGCACGATCGCCGGCTCTGCGAGCAGTGCGTCGCGGCGATGCCGCTGAATGCATCCGAACGGGCCACCCGCTACCAGCGGCGGTTCTGGATGGCGCACACCGGTGCCGAGCCGCGCTTCCTCATCCCGTACATGGCCGTGCTGATCGGCTCGAACTTCTTCCCCGGCACGTGGGGACGCATCGCCTGGGCGGTCATCCAGTGCTCGATGATCTACCTGATCATGAGTCACGTGACGCATCGCCGCTTCCAGCCGTGGTGCCCCTGGTGCAGCGATCACGGCGGCGGCAACGACCGCGAAGAGGACGTCACCCCGCCACCGCGGCCCGACCGCGACCGCGAACTGGTCTGACCTCGCCCGCTACTGGGTGAGCGCGCGGACCACGAGAGACGGGCTCGGCCGCCCCAGCTGATCGGCCATCCACCGGCTGGTCGCGACGAGTTTGTCCAGATCGACACCGGTGTCGATGCCGAGTCCGTGCAGCATCCAGACGAGATCCTCGGTGGCCAGATTGCCGGTCGCGTTCTTCGCGTACGGGCAGCCGCCGAGACCACCTGCCGACGCATCGACGGTGGTGATGCCGTGCTGCAACGCGACAAGGGTGTTCGCCAGCGCCTGCCCGTACGTGTCGTGGAAGTGCACGGCGAGCCGGTCCGGCCCGACGCCGGCGTCGCCGAACGCACCGAGCAGGGCGGCGACGTGCCCTGGAGTCCCGACGCCGATCGTGTCGCCGAGCGACAACTGCGAGCAGCCGAGCTCGAGCAGCTTCGTCCCCACGCCGACCACCTGGTCGATCGGAACCGCGCCCTCCCACGGGTCGCCGAAACACATCGAGACGTAGGCGCGCACATCGCAGCCCTTGTCGCGCGCGCGCGACACCACCGGAGCGAACATGTCGATCGACTCCGCCACAGTGCGGTTCAGATTGCGTTGCGCGAACGTCTCGGTGGCGCTGCCGAAAATCGCGATGTCGCGCACGCCCAGGTCGAGCGCACGGTCGAGACCGCGCTCGTTGGGCACGAGCACCGGGTACCGTACGCCGTCGCGATAGGTCAGCCGCCCGAGCAACTCCTCCGCGTCGGCCAGCTGGGGCACCCACCTCGGGGAGACGAAGCTGGTCGCCTCGATGATCGACAGGCCGGCATCACCCAGCTGATCGATGAACGCGGCCTTGATGCCGGCCGGGACGATCGCGGCCTCGTTCTGCAGACCGTCCCGCGGGCCGACCTCGTGGATCGTGACGCGGTCAGGCAGTCCGGGCATCCGAACCTGTTGTGGACCCATCTGCCCAGTATCGTGTGCCGCCGCAAGGTCAGGACAAATCCGTTCGTTCATCGGCACGGTGTAGAACGAGGGTGTGATTTCGCGACTGAACCGGCGTGCTCGCCCGTCCTGGCAGGACGAAGGCGAAGATCCTGACTACCGGTTCACGCTCGCGAACGAACGCACCTACCTCGCCTGGATCCGTACCGCGCTGTCGTTGTTGGCCGGCGCCGTCGCCGTGGTGCAGCTACTTCCACCATTCCGGATCGAGGGCGCGCGCACCCTGCTCGGTGTGCTGCTCGCCGTTCTCGGCATCACGACGACGGTGTTCGCCTACCGGCGCTGGGAGAGCAACGAGCGGGCGATGCGCACCGCGCGCAAGCTGACCTACTCGGTGGCGTTGCCGCTGCTCACGGCTTCGCTCGGCCTCGTCGGCCTGGTGATCCTCGCCCTGGTCATCGTGGAGCGTAAATGAGCCAGGCCGAGGGAGCGAGGGTAGGTCGATGACTCGTTTTCCGGGCGAGAGCGAGGAACGCACCGCGATCGCCTGGGGCCGTACCGCGCTCGCCGCGGCGGGTCTCGGCGTGCTGCTGCTGCGACTCGCGCTCGACCGGGACTCCATTGCCGAATTCGTGGGCGCGGCGCTTGCTCTTCTCGCCGGGGCCGGCTTTGCCTGGCGAGGCCGGTCGTCCTACCGATCGCCGGTGGCATCGGTGACCGCGCTCCGGCTACTCACCGGCGCACTCGCCGGATCCGGACTGGCCACCTGCATCGCGCTGCTCTGACGTGCGGGAGAAGCGCCGCGCGCATGATGAGGCGATGCGACGTTCCCCGCGCATCGCACGATGCGCCGTTACCAGCGTGCTCGCCCTGGCGATCTCGTCTTGTTCGAGCCCGCCGACCGGATCGTCCGTGGCTGCCGCGAGCTCGCACCACGCAGCGACGCGACAACACGCGCATCGCCGGTGGCGGCACATCCTGATCGTGGTCGAAGAGAACCGCACCTACGGCGACGTCATGCACGCACCCGGCGCGCGCTACGTGCGACACCTCGCACGTACCGGTGCGAACTTCACCGACTTCCATCAGGAGACGCACCCGAGTCAGCCGAACTATGTGGCGCTGTTCGCGGGCCGCACCCACCGCTTGGACGACAGCTGCCCACACCGACTGCACGGGCACAACCTCGGCTGGCAACTGGCGCGCCACCGAATGCGGTTCGCCGGCTACAGCGAAGGCCTCCCGCGACGCGGCTGGCTCGGCTGCTGGTCCGGCGAGTACCTGCGCAGGCACGCGCCGTGGACGGACTACGGCAACATCGATCGGGGCGTTGGACGATCACTCGCGGCTTTCCCGCATCGCTACGCGAAGCTGCCTGCGGTCTCGTTCGTCATTCCGAATCTGCGTCACGACATGCACGATGGGTCGATCGCGGCCGGCGATCATTGGCTGCAGCGACACCTGCACCGCTACATCGCGTGGGCACGCAAGCATCACAGCCTGTTCGTCCTCACCTTCGACGAGACCGACTACTCAGGAAGCCGCATTCCGACGATCGCCGTCGGTGACGGAGTGCCGCACCGGCGCATCGCCCAGCAGGCGAACCACTACAACCTGTTGCGCACGATCGAGGACGGCCTGCACCTCTCGCCGATCGGGCACGCGCGGCACGCTCGTCCGATCAAGGTCCTGCGCTGACGCCCGCGACCAGCACAGAGCCCGGCCGGAGAATCCGGCCGGGCTCTGTGTCTTTCTCAGTGCTGTTGCGTGCTACTCCGAGATCAGCTGTTCTTCGTGTAGCCGATCTTGGTGTAGTCGATCGTCGCGAAACCGAACGAACCGAGGTTCGCCAGCCCGTTCTTCACGCCACACATCTGCGGGCGCTGGAACAGGGTCAGCGTGTGCACCTGCTGGTACAGGAGCTTGTCGGCCTGGTTGGTCAGCGACACCGCCTGCTGCGGGTCGGTCGACGAGATCGCCTGCTTCAGGAGGGTGTCGACCTGCGGGTTCGAAACGCCGGTGAAGTTCTGGCCGCCACCGGCCTTCGGCGAGGCGTAGATCGACAGGCTCGACGAGATCGGGAACGGCGTGCCCAGCCACGAGAACGGCGAGACGTCGAAGTTACCCGGAATGATGTACTTGTCGAAGAAGTCGTTGCTGGGCACCGTCTTGATGTCCACCTTGACTCCGGCCTGCTTCATCATCGCCTGGAAGAGCTCGCCCTCGTTCTTGCTGGACTGGATGCCAGCCGGAATCGTGAAGCCGATCTCAAGCGTCTTGCCGCCCTTGCTGAAGTAGTCACCGTTCATGGTGAAGCCGTCGGCGGTAAGCATCGACTTGGCCTTGTTCAAGTCGTACGTACCGAGGTCGCCAGTGTTGTCCTGGTAACCCGCCTGGCTGTTCATGAAGAAGTGGTTGTCCAGCGGAATGGTCGGCCACGGGATGCCGTTCAAGTCGGACTTGATCAACGCATCGCGGGACGTGCCGAGCATGATCGCCTGACGGACCTTCTCATCCTTCATGAACCCGTGGGTGCCGTTGAAGGTGAACTGGCGGTAGTCAGGTCCGGCCGCCAGCGTGACGTGCCCGTTGGAGGCCTGCTTGATCTGCTTGTAGTCAGCCGGGTCGACCGCGACGTCGAAGTCGTAGTCGATCTCACCGTTGACGAAGGCCTGGTTCGCGGCCGTGGATTCCTCGGCCTTGAACACGATCTTCGACAGCAGCGGCTTGTTGCCCCACCACTTCGGGTCGGGCGTCACAGTGACGGTCTGCGCCGACTTGTTGAACTGCGGGTTGCCGAACGGGCCGGCCGTGACCGGGATGGCGTTCAGGTAGCCCTTGTTGAACTTCGTCGGGTCACTGTTGTAGGCCGCCGGGTACAGCGGGGCGAACAGCGCCTTCCAGTCCGTGAACGGCTTGGAGAACGTGACGATGACGTCGTACTTGTCGCTGCCCTGCTTGACGCTGGCGATCTGGTCGTAGCCGGTGCTGCTGGCGACCTGGTAGGCCTTGTTCGAGCCGTTCAGCGCCTTCCACTCAGCCTCCCAGTCGGCCTCGGTGATCGGCTTGCCGTCGGACCACTTCGCCTTCGGGTTGAGCTTGTACTCGATCGTCTGCGGGCTCGTCTTCGTCTGGGTGGCGGACTCGACGTAGTTCGGGTCGGGCGCGAGGTTCGCCTGCGCGTCCGAGAGGAACGTGTCGGGCATGAGCGCGTTGATCACGTTCGCCGTCGACGACTCAGGTCCGTTGACCTGGTTGTAGTTCCACTGTGTGGAGAACTGGTCGAGGCCCCACACCAGAGTCCCGCCCTGCTTGAGCGCCGAGACGGGCTGCGCGTTGATGTCCTGCGGTGTCAGGCCGGTGGTGTGACCCTGCGAGTTCGTCGAGACGACCGGCGCCGGCGATGTGTTGCCCGGCGGGGTTGTCGGGTTGTTGCCGCCGGTGCCGCCGCCGTTGCCGCCGCTGCCCGACGAAGTGCACGCGGTCACGCCTAGCGCGACCACGAGCGCGGTGACCGCGACGGCTGCGCCGCGTGTTCGTACCTTCACGTGTCCTCCTGGATGGATGGGTGGATGGGTGGTGCCACCGAACAGCTAGACGACTGCCAGCGGTTCGGCGTAGTGACAGGCGGCTTTGTGGTCGTCGCCCTGGACGTACAACTCGGGGTCCTCGTTCTCGCAGCGCGCGCGCTTCGGACCGTCGAGCGCCTCGTACTTGAAACAGCGGGTGCGGAACCGGCAGCCGGATGGCGGGTTGGCCGGGCTGGGCAGATCGCCGTTCAGGATCAGGCGCTCGCGCGCACGCTCCTTGGCCGGATCCGGGACCGGGATGGCTGAGAGCAGGGCTTGCGTGTAGGGATGGGACGGTCGCTCGTACACCGAGTCGACGTCGCCGATCTCGACGATCCGGCCGAGGTACATGACCGCGACGCGGTCGGCGATCACGCGCACGACGGACAGGTCGTGTGCGACGAACAGGTACGACAGCGAGAGTTCGGCGCGCAGCTTCAGCAGCAGATTGATGACGCCCGCTCGGATCGACACGTCGAGAGCGGACACCGGCTCGTCCAGCACGACGAGCTTCGGCGTGAGCGCAAGCGCGCGGGCGATGCCGACCCGCTGCCGCTGACCGCCGGAGAACTCCTGCGGATAGCGACTGGCCATCGACGGATCGAGCCCGACGAGGTTGAGCAGTTCTGCGGTGCGGTTCTCGATCTGCTTGCGCCGCATGCCGTGCGTCTTCATCGGCTCGGCCAGCACGTCACTGATGGGCAGGCGCGGGTCCAGCGCCGCGGCCGGATCCTGGAACACCACTTGCAGGTCGCGCCGCATCTTGCGGCGTGCACGCGAATCGACTTCGCGGGTGTTGCGGCCGTCGACGAGGATGTCCCCCTCCTGCGGCTTGACCAGTTCGAGGATCTGCAGAATCGTCGTTGTCTTGCCGCAACCGGACTCGCCGACCAGGCCGAGCGTCTCGCCTTCGCGGATCTCGAGATCGATGCCGTCGACCGCATGTACCGTGCCGATGCGGCGCTTGAACACCGAGCCTTTGTAGAGCGGGTAGTGCCGCTTGAGTCCGTCGAGTCTGAGCACAGACTCACGCTGGTCACGAGGAGTTCGATCGGCGGCAATACCGAGGTCGGGCGGTGGGAAGACGTCGTTGACCGCGAGGTCCTGGTTCTCGATCATCTCCTTGCGGATACAGGCCGCGAAATGGCCGGGATCGCCGATCGGTTCCAGCGGCGGTTCGATCTCGCGACACTCGTCGATGACCAGCGGGCAGCGCGCGGCGAACGGGCAGCCTTGCGGCAGTCGCCCCAGCGCCGGCGGGCTGCCCTCGATCGGAGTCAGCGACGATCCGCCGTGTTCATCGATACGCGGGATCGACCCGAGCAGGCCCATCGTGTACGGCATGCGCGGCCGGTAGTACACCTGATCGGTCGAACCCACCTCGACCGGTTTGCCCGCGTACATCACCATGACGCGGTCCGCGATGCCCGCCACGACGCCGAGGTCGTGCGTGATCATGACGATCGCCGCGCCGGTCTCACGCTGCGCGGTCTGCAGCACCTCGAGGATCTGCGCCTGGATCGTCACGTCGAGGGCTGTGGTCGGCTCGTCGGCGATGATGACGTCCGGATCGTTCGCGATCGCCATCGCGATCATCACGCGTTGACGCATGCCGCCGGAGAACTCGTGCGGATAGGAGCGAGCACGCTCACGAGCATTCGGGATGCCCACCAGGTCGAGCAGTTCGACAGCGCGGTCGAACGCCTTGTCCTTGCTCATGTCGTTGTGGATCTGCAGTGCTTCGACGACCTGCTGACCGACGGTGTAGACGGGCGTCAGGGCGGACAGCGGCTCCTGGAAGATCATCGCGAGCTGCTTGCCGCGGATGTCGGACATGTCGCGGTCGTCGAGCCCGAGCAACTCGCGACCGTCGAGCCGAACCGAGCCGTCGACCTTCGCGTTTGACGGCAGCAGCCCCATCACCGCGAGCGAGGTCACGGACTTGCCCGATCCGGACTCGCCGACGATGGCGAGCACCTCGCCGCGCTTGATCGAATAGCTGACGCCACGGACCGCCTTGAGATCCGGGCCGTCTCCACCGGGGAACGTGACCGACAGATCACTGACCGTGAGGACGTCCTGCACGGTTTCGGGCTCGCTGGGGAGAATCTCGATGCTGGTCACTGAGCTTTTCCGGAAGACGGGTCGAGGGCATCGCGCAGGCCGTCACCGACGAGGTTGACCGACAGCACGAGAATGATGAGGAAGCCGGCAGGGAAGAGGAAGAGCCACGGGTAGGTCGTGGCGTCGTTCTGGCCGTCGCTGAGCAGCGTGCCCAGCGACACGTCCGGTGGCTGCACGCCGAACCCGAAGAACGACAGGCCGGCCTCGGTGATGATCGCCGTACTGACGTTGATCGTCGCATCGATGATCAACAAGGACGACAGGTTCGGCAGGATGTGACTGAGGATGATCTTCCAGCCCGGCACGCCCATGAACTTCGCGGCGAGCACGTACTCGCGATGTTTCAGCGTCAGCGTCTGACCTCGCACGATCCGCGCGGTGATCTGCCAGATGAACAACCCCAGCAGGACGACGAACAGCGGCCAGTTGCCGGCGAAGTGGCTCGACGCGATCGCGATGATCAGGAACGACGGCATGACCAGCAGCAGGTCGACGATCCACATCAGCACGCGGTCGGTCCAGCCACCGAAGTACCCGGCTGCTGCACCGACGACCGCGGCGACGCCGGTACCGATCAGCGCGACGAGCAGGCCGATGAGGATCGACTTCTGCGCACCGCGCATCGTCGCGGCGAACATGTCCTTTCCTACCTGGTCGGTGCCGAACCAGTGGTCAGCACTCGGTGCCTTGTCGAACGATTCGAAGTCGAGCGTCGTGTAGCTCCATTTCGTCAGATGCGGACCGATGAACGCGCCCAGGATCAGGAGGACGACGAGGATCAGGCCGATGATCCCCTGCGGGCTGTGAAGGAAGCGGCGCAGCACCAACCGGCCGCGGCTGGGTAAGGCAGTTTCGTCGAGGGCGGCCTCGTCGGTTTCGTTCGGGGTCGTCGACGACGAGAGCAGCGAGTCGGTCGGAGATGCCATCGTCAGCTCCGCACTCTCGGGTCGAGCAACGCGACGGCAAAGTCCTGCATGAGGCCGGCTACGAGGACCAGGATCGCGACGAACAGCGTGACCGCCGTCGTGGCGTTGATGTCGTTGCTCTGGATCGAGGTTACGAACAACTCACCCATGCCGTGCCAGCCGAAGATCTCTTCCGTGAACGTGGCGCCGACGAAGATCAGCGCGAACGTATAGACGAAGATCGTTATTGCCGGAATCAATGCGGTGCGCAGCGCGTGCTTGGTGAGCGCGGTGCGTCGGCGCAGACCCTTCGCACGCGCGGTGCGCACGTAGTCGCTGGCGAGCACGTCGAGCATCGCGTTGCGTTGGTAGCGCGATAGGAACGCGGCACCCACGAGGACAAGGACGACGGTCGGCAGGATCAGGTGGTCGAGCCGGTTGATGAACACGTTGAGCGTTCCCGAGACGTGCGGGTCGAACTCGCCGGAATACTGCAGCACCCTATGGCCGACCCACTTATTTATCTCGACCGCGAGAAGTTGCAGCAAGATCGCCAGGACGAAGACAGGTACCGACAGCACGATGAACGAGGTGACCGTGAAGAAGTGGTCACTGAATTTGTACTGTCGCACTGCGGACCACGCTCCGACAGCGACGCCGGCGAGCCCGCCGACGATCGTGCCGATGACGAGCAGCTGACCGCTCACCCACAGCCGTCGGCCGACGTCGGCGTTGACCGAGCCGCCCTGCACCTCGGTACCGAGATCGCCGTGGACGATGTCGTCGAGCCAGTGCCCGTACCGATCGAGGATCGGGGTGTTCGGGTTGGCATTGATCGAGTCGAGCGTCGAGTTGATGACGGCGTCGGACGGCCTCGGGTTACGGCCCAAATAGTTCGACTTGGGATGCAGACTGACGGAGGCAAGGATGTAGGCAAGCGACGTCGCGATGAACACCAAGATGAGGTAGTTGACAAAGCGACGCAGCATGAACTTCGTCAATCCGCGCTCCTTCCGGCACTCCGCCTGCCTACATACAACACGGCAGGCCAGAGCGATTCCACGTCATGCTGCCACTGATGCCGCCGATCCGGACAATTGAGATATGTTCGTTACCTCGCTGTTCCGGCGCGGAGACAATGTAGCCGCTGACGCGTCCGCGAAGACTCGAACCCCCCTCATGTCTCAAGACCGGCAACACCGGCAAGACGGGCTCGACCGAACCTGAAGGCCGTCCGCCGGCCGTGCCGTCAGTCCTGTTCGAGGAGACCCTCGATCACGCTGGAACCTGTTTGGTACTCCCCGATCGCTACGCAGCTGATTGCGCTCGGGCAGGCGATCTGGCTGAGCTCGGGGTATGACCCCGACGTGACCGCGTTGCCGGGCAACGGCGCTGATTTCGTGTGCCAGCTGGTTCCGGATTGGGTATCGAGCAGGCCCTGCGATTGCGCTTGTGCGTCGACGTAGAAGCCGGCGGTGGCGCACGAACCGGCGGCGGGACAGGCCACCGACACCAGATCTATGAACGACGCGCCGGCCGGGGCGGGGGCCCGCGTCGTACCGCCCGGCCCGGAGAGCGGCTCGATCAACCCGGCCACCGATGAGGTGTTGTCGCGGTACGAGCCGACGCTCACGCAGGCGGACGAGGCGCAGGACACCGCGGACAGCTCGACGTCCGGCGTGGGGTTGCCGTCCATCGGCACGGCGGCCTCGGAGCCGCTGGTGGCGCCTACCGGCAACGTCTCGATGAGTCCGTCCTTTCCCGACGACGTGTCCCGGTACTGGCCGACGGTGCTGCACTGTGTGGTGGACTTGCACGCGACCGACCCCAGCATGACGGCCTGACTGAAGGTCGTGCTGGCATTGCCCGGAAGCTGTGCCACGACGGCGTCCCAGTGTCCGTTCGAGAGGGTCTCGACCAACCCGACCTGCTCAGGGTTGTCGTATTCGCCGACGGCGCTGCACGCACCGGTCGCCGGGCAGGTTACGGCCGACATCTGCGCGTTCTGCGTGCGGACCGCGTCGGGTGGTAGGTGCGCCTTGGTGGCCGACCACTTCCCGCTCGCAAACGCCTCGAGCAGCGGCTGCTGACCGTCGACGGGCGCGTTGGTGTCTGTGTATGTCCCGATGGCAGCGCACGATCCGGCACCGTGGCATGCCACAGCAGTGAGCTGCGCAGTCGAGCCCGCGGTCACGCCGGTCGGCAGCGGCGCCTTCTTTGCCGTCCAGGTTCCGTGCGACAGCGTGTCGATGAGGCCGTCAACATGGTTGTCGGAGTCGAGGTACGTGCCGACCGCGACGCAGGTGCCGCCGCTCGAGCAGGCAACCGCCGCCAGTTGCGCCGAGGGATCGCTGTTGGCCTTGGCGGGCACCGGCGCGGCGATGCTTTCCCAATGACCCGCGGCAAGTTGCTCAACGAGGCCCTGATGCCGATTCTTGCCGTCGACGTAGCTGCCAACGACGACACACGAGCCCCCCGACCCGCACGCGACCGAGTTCAGCGCCACGTTCGGGTTGGCAGCGTGCGAGGGTAGCGGCGCCTCCTTGGCCGTCCAGATCACCTTGTAGCTGTAGTGATCCTTCTGCGTCTCGGCCGACTCGCCGGCGGTCGTCTCGACCCGGACGTTGACTGTGCCAGCCGTATGTTTCGGCGCGCGGACCGTGAGCTTCTTGCCGGACAAAACATGCAGCGACGTGCCGACCGCCGAGCCGAAAAGCACCTCTCGGACGTGGTCGAACCGTTCGCCCCGCACTGTCACCGTCGTGCCTCCGGCCGTGCCACCCGAAGACGGCGAGACCTGAGTGATGGCCGGCTTGGTCGACGTCGCCACGGCCGGCCCGGCCGTCAGTGCCGAACCGGCTGCTACCAGGACCACCGCCAACACGACCGATCGCACAGCGCCCACCTCGCCCGAAGAAGACCAGGATCATACGACCGAAGTCGTCACGCTGTCGTTGCGCGCCCGAAGGGACTCGAACCCCTAACCTCTTGATCCGTAGTCAAGTGCTCTATCCGTTGAGCTACGGGCGCCGTTTCGTTCGGTTTTGCACCGACGGCCGAGTCTACCTGGTTGCGGTAGCTCGTCCGACCGGGGTGCGCGGAGGCTCCGGGATTCGAACCCGGGATGGGCGTTTAACCCAAACCGCATTAGCAGTGCGGCGCCATAGACCAGACTAGGCGAAGCCTCCTGCGGTCACCGACGCGTCGAAACGCGCAGCAACCGGCGGGCGAAAGCCTACAAGGTCGGCACGGCCTCATTCAAAAGCGTCCGGACCGATCTGCGCGTCAACGCGGCTCGATCAACGGCAGCAGGATCTGCTCGATGATCTCGCTGATCACCCGCGCAGTGACCGGTTCGCGCTGCAGGATCATCCGATGCGTCAGCACGGCCGGCAGGACGTCCGCGACGAGCGGGGTGTCTGCGCCGGGCCGGACTTCTCCGCGGGCCACGCCGCGATGCAGCAGCGAGAGCATGAACTGACGGCGCGGCTCCTGGAACCGATCGTCGATCGCCCTGGCCAGTTCGGGGTCCGTGACCGCCTCGCACTTGATCGCGCGCATGACGTCACCGGCCGGGCTGGCGATGACGCCGGCGATCGCGCGGGCCACCCCGCGCAGCGCATCGGCGGTCGTGGTCGAGTCGGTCAGCTCCCGGTCGAACCCACAGTCCTGCGGGGTCGGCAGGTGCGAGCACACGGCGTCGAGCATGAGCTCGCCACGAGTGGGCCAGCGGCGGTAGATGCTGGCCTTGCCGGTGCGTGCCCGCGAGGCCACTCCTTCGACGCTGAAGGAGGTGTAGCCCACTTCGGACAGTTCGGTGTAGGCCGCGTCGAGGATGGCCTGCTCCAGGGCGACACCGCGCTTGCGCTGGGCAACCGACGCGGTCGACGGCGCAGCCGTGGTTGTCATCTGGCTGTCACACCCCTTTGCCAGGCTTACGTTCGTCGTGAGCGAAAGTTCATTAGAAAACGCTTGCGTTCACTATTGGACTCGAACTATCGTACCCCGTTAGAGAACGCACACGTACCCTAAGCGATCGGCCGAGATCGCGCACCGTCCGAACGGAGATCGTCGTGGCAGACACGAAGGCCACTACTGAGACCGGCGCGGCAACGCCCGCCGGCGACCGCGGCGCACGGCGCCACGCGCATCCAGCACTGATCCTGCTCGTCATCGCGGGCGCGCAGATGATGGTCGTCCTCGACGGCACGATCGTGAACATCGCGCTGCCGTCCATGGGCCGCTACTTCGACAAGAGCCAGACCGACATGACCTGGGCGCTGAACTCCTACGCGCTCGCCTTCGGTGGCCTGCTGCTGCTGGGTGGTCGCATGGGCGACATCCTCGGCAGGCGCCGGATGTTCATCGTCGGCCTGTCGTTGTTCACGATCGGCAGCTTCCTCGCCGGCGTCGCCCCGAACTTCGGTCTGCTGCTGGCCGGCCGGGCCGTGCAGGGCATCGGCGGCGCGATCGCCTCGCCCACCGCGCTGTCGCTGATCACGACCGAATTCAAGGAGGGGCAGGAACGCACCCGTGCGATCGCGGTGTACGCCGCTGTGTCCGGCGCCGGTGCCGCGCTGGGGCTGCTGCTCGGCGGCATTCTCACCAACTACCTGAGCTGGCGGTGGGTGCTGTTCGTCAACGTCCCGATCGGCGTCATCCTGATCACCGGTGCGTTCCTCTACCTGCATCAGTCGGAGCGGTTGCGCGGCAAGTTCGATGTGTTGGGCGCGTTGATGTCGGTGGCCGGGCTCGTGGCGACGGTGTACGGGTTCATCCACGTCGCACACACCGGATGGGGCAACACGCAGACGTTCGTGGTGTTCGCCGCGGCGATCGTGCTGCTCGTCTCGTTCGTGCTGTACGAAGCGAAGTTTGCCGCCGCACCGATGATGCCGATGCGCATCTTCGAGGAGCGCAACCGCGCGGGCACGTACCTGATCATGCTGGTCGTCGGCGCAGCGATGTTCGGCATGTTCTACTTCATCACCTTCTTCGTGCAGGGTGTTCGTGAATACGGTCCGCTCAAGACCGGGTTCGCATTCCTGCCCGTCGCGTTCGTCATCGGCGTGGTGTCGCAGATCAACGCCAAGCTGATGCCCAGGCTCGGGCCCAAACCACTGATGATCACGGGCACGTCGTTGCTGACCGTCGCGCTGCTCTGGTTCTCGACCGTCGACACCGGTTCGAGTTATGCCGGCAAGTTGCTGCCGGGCATGTTCGTGCTCGCCATTGCGATGGGCTGCCTGTTCGTTCCTCTGACCGTCACTGCGGTCTCGAACGTGAAGAACACCGACGCGGGTTTGGCCTCGGCGTTGCTGAACGTCGGGCAGCAGGTCGGTGGTGCGCTGGGTCTGTCGGTGATGACGACGGTGTTCGGCACAGCCGCCAAGAATTGGAGCACCGACCACATCAGGTCGCTGCTGGCCAAGGTGCCCGACCCGACCCAGGTCAAGGCCGTCGCCGGCTTCCTGCAGGCACACGGGCAGAACGCCGAGCCGAAGGACATCCAGGCCTTCGTCCACGCGCACCCGAGCACCGGGTCGTTCTTCGCCGCGGGCGGACCGTTCTCGAGCTTCGTCCGCGAACTGCTGGCCTACGCGTCG
This sequence comes from Jatrophihabitantaceae bacterium, assembly GCA_036497365.1. Taxonomy (GTDB): domain Bacteria; phylum Actinomycetota; class Actinomycetes; order Mycobacteriales; family Jatrophihabitantaceae; genus RYN-133. The sequence goes on from DASXJN010000230.1 coordinate 28,046, forward strand.
GGCAAGGGCTTCCTGATGGGTGCCGCGTTCGGCGTCGCGGCGATCATCGCCGCGATCGTCCTGATCAACGTGAAGAAGGCGGATCTGCCCGCCGAGGCCCCCGAGGCGGCAGCCGTCCACTGACGCTCGCGACACCGCCCGCCGGCCGCCCGATCCTCGTTGAGTGGCGCGGTCGGGTGATGAGTGGCGCGATATTTCGCGCCACGCGAGGACGGGACGCGCCACTCAACATCCAACCGCGCCGCTGTGGACGGCACGGCGGTACGCCAGCCAGGTTGTGGACGACGCGTCGGTGACATGATCCCGGCCCCATGCTGGACCAATGTCCACTTTCGTCCGTCTCGGGCACGGACTGCATCGACCCGCCGAGCACCTCACGACTCTTGCCGATCGATGCGGTGCCTACCTCGACGCCCTGCCGGAGGGCACCGTCATCAGCGGGATCACCGCGGCGCGGTTGCACGGCCTATGGGTTCCCGAGGCCGCAGAGACGGAGCGACTCGAGTTCGCGACCGCGCGAGCCGAGACAGCCGGCAGCACGCTTGCGAGGTGCCGACGCAACGAAATCCATCCGCGCCGGCGCGCGCTCCGGCCGGACGAGATCGACGTGACTGACCGGTTCGCGCTCACCTCAGTTGCGCGGACATGGGTCGACCTCGCCGAGTTTCTGTCGGTCGAGGATCTGGTCGCGGCGGGTGACAGCGCGCTACGCGGCGACGCAACAGTCGCCGAGCTCACTGACGCGACGACTCGTGCGCATCGCCGACGCGGCGTACTGCGAGCGCGTGAGGCGCTGCAGCTACTGGACGGGCGATCTCGCTCGCGTCCCGAGAGCCATCTGCGATGCATCGTCGTCCGTGCCGGGCTGCCGTATCCGCGGGTGAACCAGGCGATCTACACCGCCAACGGCGAGTGGCTCGCGGAACCCGACCTGAGCTACCCGCGTGCGCGCGTCGCGCTCGAGTACAACGGCAAGGATCATGCCGACCTCGAGCGGATGCGGAAAGACATCACCCGCGAGATCGACATCGACGGCAACGAGTGGAAGGTCGTCGTGTTCGGCGCGCGCGAGGTCTTCAAGACTCCGTACCAGATCCCGCCCTACCTTCGGGGCATCCTCGACCGGCGCGATCCGGGCTGGTCACGCCGGCCGCCCGATCCTCGTTGAGTGGCGCGGTCGGGTCATCAGTGGCGCGATATTTCGCGCCACTCATAGGCGAAACGCGCCACTCAACGAAAGGGGTGGTCAGCACTCGATGACGTTGACGGCGAGGCCGCCGCGCGCGGTCTCCTTGTACTTGATCTTCATGTCCGCGCCGGTCTCGCGCATCGTCTTGATCACCTTGTCGAGGCTGACGATGTGCCGACCGTCGCCGCGCATCGCGATGCGCGCCGCGTTGATCGCCTTCACTGCGGCCATCGCGTTCCGCTCGATGCACGGCACCTGGACGAGGCCGCCGACCGGATCACAGGTGAGCCCGAGGTTGTGCTCCATGCCGATCTCGGCGGCGTTCTCGACCTGATCGGGCGTACCGCCGAGCACCTCGCACAGCGCGCCGGCAGCCATCGAGCAGGCCGAACCGACCTCGCCCTGACACCCGACCTCTGCGCCCGAGATCGAGGCATTCTCCTTGTACAGCACGCCGATCGCACCGGCCGCCAGCAGGAACCGAACCACGCCGTCGTCGGATGCGCCGGGCACGAAGCGGACGTAGTAATGCAGCACCGCGGGCAGCACGCCCGCCGCACCGTTGGTCGGCGCGGTGACCACGCGCCCGCCGGCAGCGTTCTCCTCGTTGACGGCGAGGGCGAACAGATCGACCCAATCCATCACCCGCAGCGGATCGGTCGAGTACGGCTCCGCGCACAGCAGCCGGTAGAGCTCGGGGGCACGCCGCGGCACTTTCAGCCCGCCGGGGAGCGTCCCTTCGTGCGAGCAGCCGTTCGTCACGCACTCCTGCATCACCGACCAGATGTGCAGCAACCCGTCCCGCACCTCCGACTCGGGGCGCCAGGCCGTCTCGTTCGCCAGCATCACCCCACTCACCGGCAGGCCCGATTCGCGGCAGCGCTCGAGCAACTCGGCGCCGCTGGAAAATGGATGTGGCAACGCAGTGTCGTCCGCCTTGATCCGGTCCGCACCGGCGGCCGCCTCGTCCACGACGAAGCCCCCGCCGACCGAGTAGTACGTCCGCTCACGCACGCACTCACCGGCGGACGAGTAGGCGAAGAACTTCATCCCGTTCGGGTGGAACGGCAGGCTGCTGCGCCGGTGCAGCACGAGATCGTCCTCGCCCAGGTCGACCTGGTGCTTACCCAGCAGCGAGATCCGTTCGGACGACCGGACCGCGGCCACCCGATCGAGCACCGTGGCGGTGTCGACCGTTTCGGGCGACTCGCCTTCGAGGCCGAGGATGACGGCGCGGTCGCTGCCGTGACCGTGGCCGGTCGCGCCGAGCGACCCGAACAGCTCGGCCCGCACCCGCGCCACGTCCGGCAGTACTCCGTCGTCGGCCAGGCCGGAAGCGAAGGTGCGCGCCGCGCGCATCGGACCCACGGTGTGCGAGGACGACGGGCCGATGCCGATCGAGAACAGATCGAACACGCTGATGGCCACGACTCAACGCTAGCCCCAGCCGCCTAATGTCGGCCCATGGCCAGCACCGCGATCCGACCGGCGGTCCCGGACGACGTTCCGGCGATTCTCGACCTCATCCGCGAACTCGCGGTGTACGAGCGCGAACCCGTCGAGACTGTGGAGGCGACCGAGGCCAGTCTCTACGCGGCCCTGTTCGCCCCACATCCGCAGGTGTGGGCGCACGTTGCCGTCCTCGACGGCGAGGTGGTCGGGACGGCGATCTGGTTCGTCAACTTCTCGACCTGGACCGGCCGGCACGGCATGCATCTCGAAGACATCGTGATCAGCGACAAGGCACGCGGCACGGGTCTCGGCGTCGCGCTGTTCAACGAGTTGCGCCGCATCTGCATCGAGCGCGGTTACCCACGCTTCGAGTGGCACATGCTGGACTGGAACGAGGACGCCGCGCGCTTCTACGAAAACCGCGGCGCGCGGGTCCTCGACGACTGGGTGACCTGGCGCATCGCGCCCTGAAACCTCAGACCACGGTGAGGGTGACCTCGATGTTGTCGCGGGTCGCGCGCGAGTACGGGCAGAACTGGTGCGCGAGCTCGACGAGCTCCTGCGCCTTGTCGCGGTCGACCCCGGGGATCTCGACCTTGAGCTCGACCGCCAGGGCCACGCCGCCCTCGATGGACCCGAGCGACACTGCCGCGGTGACTGTCGAGTCGGACGTGTCTATGTCCTGGGTCGCCGCCCGGTTGGCCAGCGCACCCTGGAAGCAGGCCGCGTAGCCGGCCGCGAACAACGTCTCGGGGTTCGCCTTGGGATTGGCCGCCGAGCCCGGCTTGCCGAGGTCGAGGTCGATCACGCCGTCCTCGCTGTGCACGTGCCCGGCCCGGCCGCCCTTCGCCGACGCGCTGGACGTGTACATGACGGAGTTGAGCTTGTCGGTCATCGGTCTCCTTCGAAGAATGGGTGGTGTTACACCTGCAACCGACCGTACGAGGGTGCGCATTCCCCTCCGGTGGGTAGGGTCGCCTGCCGTGACCTCGCCGATCGTCCGACGCTCGCCGGCACATCGGGCCCGCGTGCTGGCGAACCAGCCGCTCACGCCACGGATGCGACGCGTCACCGTGCAGTGCGACGAGATGATCGGACGGGCGATCCGACCGGCCCAGGACCTCGAACTGCTGCTGCGCGAGGATTCCGGACGGCGGGTGAAGCGGCGTTACACGATCCGGCAGGCACGACCCGCCGACGGCGAGTTCGACCTCGATGTGCTGCTGCACGGCGCCGGCGCCGGGTCGGCCTGGGGGCAATCGGCCGCCGCCGGCGGCATCGTCGAGTTCCAGGGTCCCCGCGGCAAGCTCGAGCTGCGCAGCGCGCCCTGGCACGTGTTCTGCGGGGACGAGTCGGCGCTGCCGGCGATCGCCGCGATCTGCGAGGCGCTCCCGCCGGACGAGCACGCGGTGGCCGTCCTCGAGGTGCAGGAGCAGTCGGACGAGCAGCCGATCGCGGCCGACGTCTGCTGGGTGCACCGCGGCGAACACCCGCCCGGCACGTCCGAGCTGCTGGTCCCGGCGGCGAGCGAGCTCGACGTGCCCGTTGCCGAAGCGCACGGATACCTGCTCGGCGAGACGCGCTCGATGGTCACGCTGCGGGCCCTGTTCGAGGGACGCGGCATGGCGCACGACGCGATCTTCCTCAAGGGTTACTGGAACATCGGGCGGCCCGATCGCATCAGTGGACGGCGCCCGGGCTGAGCCGCACACTGCTCAGGGCGCGAGGCAGGCTCCGGCACCGCGGGCGGCGATGCCACGGCCGGCATCGACGAGCAGCCCGTGCGCGTCGAGCGACACGGTTCCCAGCGACAACCGCCACACCTGCTTGAACGTGCCGGTGTACCCGTCGACGCAGTAGAGCGCGGTGTCGTCCGGAGCGGCCCGCATGAGCAGCCGGGTGCCGTACGACGCGACGAAGCTCGCCGCGTGACCGAGCTGCCCGGGCACGGGAATCACCCGCCGGATTCGCATGCTGGGCGGGTCGAGGACGATCAGGCGTGGCCCGGCCGGAGTGGTACCCGACAGCCAGAGTGCGCCGGACGGGAACGCCATCGACGTCACCGTCGCCAACGGCACCCGCTGGCTGGCCAGCCGACCGTAGGCCGTCATCGCGTGCAGCCGCACCGGTTGCCGGCGATCCGCGGTGATGATCCGGTGCAGGGTGCGGTCGGCAACGATCGCGCCCAGTGCGATGCGCATGTGCGCGACGCGCTTCGGCCGCCCTGGTCCGGCCTGCGCCCTGTACAGCCCGTGATCGGTCGTGAACCAGAGCGATTCGTCCATCGCCACGGCGCCGTTGATCGTGTACGGCGCCGCGGTTTCGGAGAGCGGGTCGAGTGTCTCCGAGTCGTACGCCCCGATCGCGGTGCCGCCGACCGCCACGGCCCACAGCAGGCTGTGTTGCGGGTCGAGGAACAGCCGGGCGCGATCGTCGCGCTCTGACAATCCGAACGGCGCGGCCCGCACCACCGGGTCGGTGCCGTACCGCCCGGCCATCCCGATCAGGGTCGGCGTCAGCGAGTACATCCGCCCGCCGGCCGCGAGCACGTCGACCGACGGCGCTCCGAAGGCGACCGACTCCGGCCGGGTGAAGTGCACGGGGACGACCGGCGGCGGAGGCAGCGGCTGCGCCTGGAGCGACGGCGCGGGCGTCGGCTTGGCGACCGAGCCACCGTGGCCGGTTCCGACCACGATCGCACCGACCGCGACCAGGCCGGCGAGCCCGAGGCCGACCATCACACGACGACTGCCGGGCGGCACCGAGCGCAGCGGGGCACCTGCGGCGCGTGCGTCGCTGTCGGGCAGGAATTCGACGCTCATCCCGAGCAGCGCGACAGTTGCAGCGGCACGGCTCCGTCCGCGGTCGCAACCAGCGCGGTGCCGCCACCGGACGAGACCGGGCCGCTGATGTCCCACCGTTGCAGCGGATGCCCTCCCGCGGCATCGATGCAGTGGAGGTCCTGGCTGCCTCCGCCGCTGCGCACCCACACGTCGAGAACGCCGCCCGCGACCAGTACTGCTCCTGGCCCGAGCCGCTGCCGCAACGAGCTGCGCGCGACCGCTTTCAGGCTGGTCGGATCAAGGCGCATCAGCACCGCACCGTGGTGGGCGAAGCCGGCGATCCAGATCGCGCCGTTGGCCACGGCAAGGGAGGCCTTGATGACCGGTTCGCTGACCGGATCCGCGACGTGTACCCGGCCGTGGGTGTGAGGGGTGATCCGCCACAGATGTGTCGGCGCCGCGACGTCGGCCATCAACAGGCCGCCGCGGGCCGAGTCGGTGACGATCGCGGCGAGCGAGGTGGACTCGTGCGCGACGCGGTCGGGCTGCCCGTGTTCCGGCACGCGAACGAGGTCATTGCCCACGGTGAGGTACAACGTGCCGTCGAGAGCAGCGGCGTCGCTGGCCGACCCGTCCAGCGTCAACGACCGCAGCAACTTCAACCGGACGACGTCGTACTCGACCAGCCGGGTGTGCCGCTTCTCGGTGATGACCAGCCAGAGCCCGTCGGTGGGAAGGTCGAGGACGATCCGCAGTTCGTCGCGGTCGGGCACGACGAACGGCAGCCGGCCGCGCGCCTGCACGCCGGCCTCGTTGTAGCGCAGGATCTGGCGTGGCTGCAGCTCCCAGAACATGTCACCCGACACCGCGACGTCGAGCACGTTCGCCCCCGCGTCGATCGGTTCGCCGAACGAGCCTTGGCCCTCGGCATTCCCCGGCGGCAGGTCGGCTGCCGTCGCCACCGGCCCCGGTGTGCTCGATGCCGCCGGACGGGATGGTGCGGCGCTCGGTGTCGAGGACGAATTCCGGTTCACCAGGACGATGAACGCCGCGATCACGATGACAGCGAGGCCGACCGGGATCAGCCAGGGCGGCCGTGGTCGGCGCGCGCCGTTGTCGAGCAGCTCATCGTCGGGCTGGTCCGGAACGAACTCGATGTCGCGCATGGCCCGCTACAAGATCGGTTCGGCGATGTAGTCGGCGGCGGACGGATCGGTGGCCAGCGCAAGATCGACCTGCCGGACGACAGCTGCGACCTGCGCGCGCGCCGCACCGGTGAAGCTCAACGGCTCGGCGAGCAGCCCGTCCAGTTCTGGGGCGGACAGGCCGAGCCGCGAGTCCGCGGCCAGTCGGTCGAGCAGGTCATTGCGGTCGGTGCCCTTTTCGCGCATCTCCAATGCGACCGCGACGGCGTTCTCCTTGATCGCCTCGTGTGCCTGCTCGCGCCCGACGCCGGCGCGCACCGCGGTCATCAGCACCTTGGTCGTCGCGAGGAACGGCAGGTACCGATCGAGTTCGCGTGCGACGACAGCGGGGAACGCGCCGAAGTCGTCGAGCACCGTCAGCGTCGTCTCGAGCAAGCCGTCCACGGTGAAGAAGGCATCGGGCAGCGCGACGCGACGCACGACCGAGCACGACACGTCGCCCTCGTTCCACTGGTCGCCGGCAAGCTCTCCGACCATCGACGTGTAGCCACGCAGCACCACCATGAAGCCGTTGATGCGTTCGGCGGATCGCGTGTTCATCTTGTGCGGCATCGCGCTCGAGCCGACCTGTCCGGGCCGGAACCCTTCGGTGACCAGCTCATTGCCCGCCATCAGTCGGATCGTGGTCGCCAGCGACGAAGGCGCGGCGGCCAGCTGGACGAGCGCAGACAGCACGTCGAAGTCCAGCGAGCGCGGATACACCTGACCGACACTGGTGAGCACGTGCGCGAAGCCGAGGTGCGCCGCGACCGACGACTCGAGTTCGGCCAGTTCGGCCTCGTCGCCGTCGAGCAGGTCGAGCATGTCCTGCGCGGTGCCGACCGGACCCTTGATGCCGCGCAGCGGGTAGCGCGCGATCAGGTCGTCGAGCCGCGCCAGGGCGAGAAGCAATTCGTCGGCGACCGAGGCGAACCGCTTGCCGAGCGTGGTTGCCTGCGCAGCGACGTTGTGTGACCGGCCGGCCATCACCAGCGCGTCGTACTCCGCGGCCCGCCGGGCGAGCCGGGCGAGCACGGCAAGCGTCTTGCGGCGCACGAGCTCCAGCGAGTCGCGGATCTGCAGCTGCTCGACGTTCTCAGTGAGATCCCTGCTGGTCATGCCCTTGTGGATCTGCTCGAATCCGGCGAGGTCGGCGAATTCCTCGATACGGGCCTTCACGTCGTGCCGCGTGATCCGCTCGCGCTCGGCGATGCGGTCCAGGTGCACCGCGTCGGTGCCTTCGTCGACGATGCGTTGATAGGCGTCGACGGCACCGTCGGGAACCGGGATGCCCAATTCGTCCTGGGCGCGCAGCACAGCGAGCCACAGCTGCCGCTCGGCGACGATCTTGTGTTCGGGCGACCAGATCGTGGCCATCGTCGACGACGCGTAACGCGCCGCCAGTACGTCGGGAATCACCGGCTTGGCCACGCTCCCCAGTGTCCCAGAAACCTGGTCAGAGCGATTCGAGCCGCGGGTCGCGGGTCAGTTCGCGCAGGCGGTCGAGCATCGGCGGCACGGTCTCCGGCGCCAGGTACTGGAGCCGGACGACGTAACCCGAGGAGTTGTGGTGCAGCAGAAGTGACCCCACGCCGGGCGGAGCATGCACGATCTCGGAGGTGCCGTCGACGCCGCGCTGTACCCGGATCAGCACGGTGACCGAGTCGTGGACGACGTCGATGTCACGCTCGACGAGCAGGTCGGTCAACGTCAGCGAGTTGACGGCGACCACGGTCTTCACCTGCAGCTTCGACCGCGCCGGCAGGTACGCGCGCACCAGGCGCTCGACCGATGCGGGGATGTTGTCCCGGACGGCGCAGTCCGGCACCCCCACACATTGCGGGACGGGCTTGGCGGCAACGACCGGCGCGGCGTGGTGGATCGGCTTCCGGGACGGCGTGTCGGGACGGGTGACCGACCACAGCAGCACCCCTGCGGTCACTGCGGCGACCGCGGCCGGCCACCACCGGCGACGCCGCGGAGTCGGCGCGGGCGCCGGCTCGTCGTCCGCGAAGTCCGTGGTGATGAATTCGATGTCCATGCCGGCGCCCGCTGCTCACAACGCCGTGTTGAGGCTGAGGTAGTCAGCCAGCCGTTGCAGCCGGGTCATCGGCGGGTTGCCGGCCGGGAAGCCCGTCGCGATCACCTGCACCCGCACGCCGGCGGCCTCGGTCTCGATCCGGCCCAGCTCGATCGTCCGATCGCGGGGCACGGGTGGCGGGAACTCCGCGGACCGCGCGCTGAGACTGACCCGCACGTCATAGCCGTGCGCGCTTGCCGTGATCGCCTCGGCGACGATCCGGTGTTTCGGTCCGACGGTCAGTACGCATCGGGTGCCGAGCAGCGGTTGCACGGTGATCCGGTGCAGGAAGCGGTGTATCGCGGTGGCGACCTCGCCGTCCACCGGGCCGCCGATCTGGCACCGGGTGTGTACCTGGAGCGGCTCGGTGTCGAAGATGGACGGCACCGGTTGCTGCGCCTGGTGGTGCGGCAGGTGCGCCGGCTCGCTCGCCGGCCGGGTCACGATCCACGTCACGAGGACAGCAGCGACGACGGCTACGGCTGCGGCGCGCAGCAGCCAGCGGTGCTGTCGTGGCGGCGGCTGCGGCGGCTCGGGTTCGACGTCGAGTTCGTCCTCGACGAACTCGATCCGGCCGCTCACTCCCTAGACGGTAATCGTCCCGGCGGTCGCGCGCAGGGCGATGTCGCTGCGCTGCTGACCACCGGGCAGGTCGACCCTGGCGGCGAGGCGGTACGCCGCGTCGCGAGCCTCGGCCAGAGTCGCGCCGATCCCGGTGATCGACAGCACCCGTCCGCCGCTCGATACGATCGCGCCGTCGTCCCTGCGGCGGGTGCCGGCATGGATGACGCCGAGCTGCTCGCTGCCGGTGATGACATCGCCGGTGCGCGGCGCACCGGGATAGCCGGCAGCCGCCCGGACGACGGTGACCGCGCTGGCGTCGCGCCAGTCGAGCCGCGGTGGCGTCCCGCCGGTGGCCGCCCACCGCAGCAGGCCGCCGAGTGGCGTGTCGAGCAGGGCGAGCACGACCTGGGTCTCGGGGTCGCCGAAGCGCGCGTTGAACTCGACCACGCGCGGGCCGCGGCTCGTCACCGCGAGTCCGACGTAGAGCAGCCCGGCGAACGGCGTGCCGCGGCGACGCATCTCCTCGATCGTCGGTCGGGCGACGGTGTCGACGATGTCGTCGACGAATCCGGCCGGCAGCCACGGCAGCGGCGCGTACGCGCCCATGCCGCCGGTGTTCGGTCCGCTGTCGTCGTCCCCGATGCGATTGAAGTCCTGCGCCGGGAGGAGCGGGACGACCGCTTCGCCGTCAGTGACGCAGAACAGCGACACCTCCGGCCCGTCGAGGTACTCCTCGACGACGACACGTTCACACGCCGCGGCGTGGGCGAGCGCGGCCGCGCGGTCGTCGGTGACGACCACGCCCTTGCCTGCGGCGAGGCCGTCGTCCTTGACCACGTACGGCGGTCCGAACTCGTCGAGCGCGGCGGCAGCCTCATCGGCGGTGACACAGACGAACGCGCGCGCGGTCGGCACGGAGGCCGCGGCCATGACGTCCTTGGCGAAGGCCTTGCTGCCCTCGAGTTGCGCGGCCGCGGCGGACGGCCCGAAGCAGGCGATGCCCGCGGCACGGACGGCGTCGGCGACGCCGGCGACCAGCGGCGCCTCCGGGCCTATCACGACCAGGTCGGCCTGCACCTCGCCGGCGAGCGCGGCCACCGCGTCGCCGTCGACCGCGTCGACACCGCGCTGCTCTGCCACCGCCGCGGTCCCCGCGTTGCCGGGGGCACAGATCAGGTGGGTGACGGACGGATCGGCCGCCAGTGCCAGGCAGAGCGCGTGCTCACGAGCACCGGACCCGACGACGAGGACTCGCACGGTTGCCGAGACTAACTAGCCGACCCCGACGACCGTAATGCCGGTCATCGTGGGCACGACGACATCAGAACCGTACGCTGCCGGCGCCGCGAACCGGCTCGTCGCGCCGACCTGCACCTGCTCGCGGCTGAGGCCGGTGCGGGGGTCGAGCGCGTGCAACACTCCGGCGTCCGGGTCGAGACTCCATACGCGCCCGCCACCGACGATCGGCGATCCGCTGACGGAACTCGATCGGACGTGCCACAGCACGTGCAGCTGACCACTCTTGTCGATCCGGACAGCGCGCACGCCGTCCGCGCACGGGACGTAGACGACTGCGCGCACGACCGCTGTGCCGCCGTAGGACTCGCAGATCGTCGCCTGGCTCACCTCACCGCCGATGCCGCCGAGGTGGTCGCTTCGCAGCACGTAACCGGTGCCTGACTTACCTGCGATGAAGATCCACGGTCCGACGATCGCCGGACCCTGCGAGCCCAAGTCGTGATCGTTGACGTTGTCGGTCGGCCAGGTCGCCGGAGAGAACGAATCGACCAGCGCGCCGTCGGTTCCGATACGCAGCACCGAGTCGCTGTGGTCGTAGGGGTCGTTCTCCACCGAGGCGCCGTTGCCGACAGCCACCAGAAGGTTTCCCGATCCATCAACGGACGGACCGGGCGGCGCCCAGATACCTGCCTCGCGCTCGGTCGGGACGGTGTAACTCACGGGCGCACCCCGTCCGTCCGTCGGGTATCCGACGACGCGACCTTTGTAGCCACCACAATCGCCCGCCAAGCCGCCGAAGGGCACCCACACGCGTCCACCGGCAATGGTGAGCGCACCGCGCTCCTGCATGGCTCCTGCCTCGACCCCGGGAAGGTCGAGAGTGCGATGCCAGCGCACCGCTCCGGTATCGAGGTCGAGTGCGTAGAGCTCGTGCCTAGTGCCGCGGAACTCGGGTGCGACATAGATCGTGCCGCCGAAAATGACCGGTGTGCCGGTGATTCCCAGCGGATCGATGTTGCCGCACGGCCGCTCGCCGGCCGGCGACGGTGCGCCGAGATTGCGCTTCCAGATCTGCCGTCCTTCCGGACTCAGCGCGTAGACGGTGTCGTTCTCGGTGGCCGCGACGACGATGCCGTCGACGATCACGGGTGAGGAATACACCTGACCGTCGAGCTTGATCGTGGCGAGCACCGTCGGAGCGCGCGTGACGCGTGGCAAGTCGGGCGCGATGCCGGCGCGGTCGAAGGTGCGGTGATAGGTCGGCCAATCGGACACGTCGCTCGCGGGGGCGGTCGTCCGTGCGGTCGGTGGGCCCGACGACGAGGACAGCGCGGCACTCGCCGGCGGCGTCGGCGACGGGCCCGGGGCAGGACCGCTCCCGCTGCTGGTGCAGCCGGCCGTCACCGCCGCAGCACAGAGGGCTGCGGCGGTGACGAGCGAACGCATCAGAACTTGACCACCGTGAGCCCGGCGAGGGTGCCGACGAGGATGCGCCGACCGGACAGCGCCGGCGTGGCGAAGCGGTTCACCGAGCCGACGCTCACAGAACCGTGATCGTGGCCGGACACCCGGCCGAGTGCATGCAGCACGCCACTACCGCTGTCGAGCGTCCACACCTGGCCGCCGCCGATCACGGGCGAGCCGGTAATGGACGAGTCGGCATGCCACTTCACCTGCATGCGACCCTTCTTGCCGATGCGCACTGCGCGGACCCCGTCCGTGCACGGCACGTACACGACCGACCCCTCCACCGCCGTTCCGCCGAAGGACGAATCGCACAGCGACGTCTTGTGCACCTGTCCGCCGATGCCGCCGAGATGGCTGCGACGCAGCACGTACGCGGTGCCGGACTTGCCGTCGATGAACACCCACTTACCGACGAGTGCCGGTCCTTGCGAACCGAGGTCGAGGTCAGCTGCGTTGTCGGTCGCCCACGTGCTCGGCGAGAACGAATCGATGCGCTTGGCCTTGCCGTTCAGCTTCAGCACCGAGTCACTGTGGTCGTACCGGTCGCCGGGACCCGAGGCACCGTTGCCGACCGACACGTACAGATGTCCCTTGCCGTCCACGGTCGGGCCGGGCGGCGTCCAGATGCCCGCCTCACGTGCCGTGGGCACCGTGAACGTGCGCGGCTTGCCCTTGCCGTCCAGGCGGAAGCCGACAACGCGTCCCTTGTACTGGCCGCAGTCGCCGGCCAGTCCGCCGAACGGCGTCCACACGCGGCCGTCCGCGATCGCGAGCGCGCCACGCTCCTGCATCGCCGCGCGGTCGACACCCGGGCGGTCGAGGCTGCGCGACCACTTCACCTTCCCGCTTCCGGCGCTCAAGGCGTACAAGCGATGCGTCGGGCGGGTGCCGCTGCGCTCGGCAGCGACATAGATCGTGTTGTTGCTCGCGTGGAAGATCGGTGTGCCGGTGATACCGAGCGGGTCGATGTCACCGCACGGACGTTGCGACTGCGGGGACGGCGCACCCAGATGGCGCTTCCACACCCGATGGTTGTGCGCGTTGAAGGCGTAGACCGTGTTGTTCTCGGTCGCCGCGATGGTGATTCCGTGTACGACCAACGGTGACGCGTACACCGCCCCGTCGAGGTTGATCTGTTTGACGACGTGCAGGTGACGACCGGAGTAGTGCGGCATCGATGCGGCAACACCATGTCGGTTGCGCGAACCGTGGTACTGGGTCCAGTCCTTGCTTGCCGCGGTGGCCGCAGTCGCGGACGACGCGACGGTGGCAAGAGCGAGTGCGGGAACGATGAGTGCACGGCGGGGTCGCATGCCCCTCATCCTGCCCGGTTTGGGATGAGCCCGTGGCGGGGTTGCCGAACTTTTCCGCTCAGCGGTCAATCGAGCAGGTCGCGCACCACGACGGTCTCGTCACGTCCCGGCCCCACGCCGATCACCGAGATGGGTGCGTTGATCATGGCTTCGAGCGCTGCGACGTAGTCGCGCGCGTTGCGTGGCAGATCCGCGAGCACGCGGGCCTGCGAGATGTCCTCGGTCCAGCCGGGGAACGTCTCGTAAATCGGGACGGCCCGCGCGAATTCGGCCTGGTTGGTCGGTACTTCGTCGACCCGTGCACCGTCGACCTCGTAACCGACGCACACCGGCACCTCGTCCAGGCCGGTGAGCACGTCGAGTTTGGTGAGCACGAAGTCGGTGACGCCGTTGACGCGTGCGGCATAGCGGGCGATCGGCGCGTCGAACCAACCGCAGCGACGCGGCCGTCCGGTCGTCGTACCGAACTCGGCACCGGCGTTGCGCAACTGCTCGCCCTTCGCGTCGAGCAGTTCGGTCGGGAAGGGTCCCTCGCCGACGCGGGTCGTGTACGCCTTGACGACCGCGATCACCCGGCTGATCCGGGTGGGCGGGATGCCGCTGCCGGTGCACGCGCCGCCGGCCGTCGCGTTCGACGACGTGACGAACGGATAGGTGCCGTGGTCGACGTCGAGCAGCGTGGCCTGCCCGGCTTCGAGCACGACGGTCTTGCCGTCGCTGAGCATCTGGTCGAGCAGCAGCACGGTATCGGTGACGTAGGGACGCAATCGTTCTGCGAAACCACGCAATTCGTCGACGACCGAGTCGACGTCGAACGACTTGCGGTTGTAGATCTTGACGAGGATCTGGTTCTTCAGGTTGAGCGCGCCGATGACCTTCGCGCGCAGTACGTCCTCGTCGAACAAATCCTGCACGCGGATGCCGATGCGCGCCATCTTGTCGGCGTAGGTCGGCCCGATGCCTCGTCCGGTGGTGCCGATCTTCGCGTTGCCGAGGAAGCGTTCGGTGACCTTGTCGAGCGTGCGGTTGTACGGGGTGATGACGTGCGCCGAGCCGCTCACGACGAGCTTGGACGTGTCGACACCGCGCGCGTCGAGGCCGTCTATCTCTTCGAACAGCACGCCGAGGTCGATGACGACGCCGTTGCCGATCACCGGCACGCAACCGGGGGTGAGGATGCCGGACGGGAGCAGGTGCAGCGCGTACTTCTCGCCTTCGATGACGATGGTGTGCCCGGCGTTGTTGCCGCCGTTGAACTTCACGACGGCATCGACGCGGCTGCCGAGCAGGTCGGTCGCCTTGCCCTTGCCCTCGTCGCCCCACTGGGCGCCCACCAGCACGATCGCAGGCATGCCTTCTCCCATCCGCTTCGAGGCATCCGTTTTGCGCCTCGTGCAGGCTAGTCGACCGCCCTAGTCTGGCGGCATGACGAACCAGGCGAGCGAGCGGACCAAGTTCCTGCTGGACGAGTCGGAGCAGCCGACCCGCTGGTACAACCTGCTGCACGATCTGCCGACCCCACCGCCGCCGGTACTGCATCCGGGCACGCTGCAACCGGTCGGGCCGGACGATCTGGCGCCGCTGTTCCCGATGGATCTGATCATGCAAGAGGTCACGACGGATCAGTACGTCGACATCCCGGGTGCGGTGCTCGAGGTCTACCGGCTGTGGCGGCCGTCCCCGCTGTACCGCGCGCGGCGGCTGGAGAAGGCGCTGGATACGCCCGCGAAGATCTACTACAAGTACGAGGGCGTCAGCCCGGCCGGCTCGCACAAGCCCAACACCGCGGTGCCGCAGGCGTACTACAACGCGCAGGCCGGCATCCGGCGCCTGACCACCGAGACCGGCGCCGGGCAATGGGGCACCGCGCTCGCGTTCGCGTGTGCGCAGTACGGGCTCGACTGCGAGGTCTGGCAGGTGCGTGCGTCGTACGACCAGAAGCCGTACCGCCGGATCATGATGGAGGTCTTCGGCGGGGTCGTGCACCCGTCCCCGTCGACGCTGACCGAGGCGGGACGGGCGATCCTGGCGCAGCATCCGGACTCGACCGGCTCGCTCGGGATCGCGATCAGCGAGGCGGTCGAGGTCGCCGCGCAGCACGCCGACACGAACTACGCGCTCGGGTCGGTGCTCAACCATGTGCTGCTGCACCAGACCGTCATCGGTGAGGAGGCGCTGCTGCAGCTCGCGAAGGCGGGCGACGTTCCGGACGTGATCGTCGGCTGCACCGGGGGCGGGTCGAACTTCGGCGGGCTCACCTTCCCGTTCCTGCGCGAGAAGCTCGCGGGCAACATGTCGCCGACGATCCGCGCCGTCGAGCCGGCGGCGTGCCCGTCGCTCACGCGCGGCACGTACGCCTACGACTTCGGCGACACCGCGGGCATGACGCCGCTGATGAAGATGCACACGCTGGGCCACGACTTCATCCCGGACCCGATCCACGCCGGCGGGCTGCGCTATCACGGCATGAGCCCGTTGATCAGTCACCTCTACGAAGAGGGCCTGATCGAGGCGATCGCGAAGAACCAACGCGACTGCTTCGCGGCGGGCGTGCAGTTCGCACGCACCGAGGGCATCGTCCCGGCACCGGAGCCGACGCACGCCGTCGCCGCCGCGATCGAGGAAGCGTTGCGGTGCAAGGAATCCGGCGAACCGAAGGTGATCCTGACTGCGCTGTGCGGGCACGGCCACCTCGACCTGCCTGCCTACGACGCGTACCTGTCCGGTGCGATGCAGGACAACGCGCTCGACGACGACGCGATCGCCGCCGCGATGTCGAACCTGCCGTCCGTGCCGGCCTAGCTCTCCTTTCGTTGAGTGGCGCCTTTCGGGCACGAGTGGCGGATATTTCGCGCCACTCGGAGACAGAACGCGCCACTCAACGAAGATGGGAGCGTGAGTAGCAGCAGACCCGCGGTCACCGTCGATGGGCGGTCGTTGGGCCGCGAGGAGTTGTACGCGGCCGCGGCTGCGGTGGCCGATCGGGTGCACGGTGCAGACGTGGTCGCGATCGACGCCACGGCGACGCTCGAGACCGTCGTGGGCGTGCTGGGCTGCCTGCTCGCCGGAGTGACGGCGTTGCCCGTCCCGCCCGACTCCGGTCCGCGGGAACGCGAGCACGTGCTCTCTGACTCCGGCGCGGTGCAGTGCCCGCCCGTCGACGTGGACGCGCGCTCGTCGTCGTCCTGGACGATGCCGGCCGGCGGCCCGGCGCTGCTGATGTACACGTCCGGGACGACCGGGCCGCCGAAGGGCGCCGTGCTGTCCCACACCGCCGTGAACGCCTGTCTGGACGGCCTGGCCGACGCCTGGCAATGGACACCGGACGACGTGCTCGCACACGGCCTGCCGCTGTTCCACGTGCACGGTCTCGTGCTGGGCGTGCTCGGCGCGCTGCGCGTGGGCAGCCCACTGGTGCACACCGGCCGTCCGACTCCGGAGGGCTACGCCGCCGCGGGCGCGTCGATGTACTTCGGCGTGCCGACCGTATGGGGTCGGATCGCCGCCGACGCCGCGTCGGCACGGGCGCTGCGTGGGGCGCGACTGCTCGTATCGGGCAGTGCGGCGTTGCCGCCCGGCGTGTTCGCCTCGCTCGAGGCGCTGGTCGGCCAGGGCCCGGTCGAGCGGTACGGCATGACCGAGACGCTGATCACGATCGCCGCGCGGGCCGATGGTCCACGTCGGCTCGGGACGGTCGGCCGTCCGATCCGCGGTGTCGAGGCCCGGGTGCCGGCCGATCCGGGTGAGATCGGCGACCTCGAGATCCGCGGCGCCACGCTGTTCGACGGCTACCTGCGCCGTCCGCATCCGTCGGGCGCCTGGTTCGCGACCGGCGACTCGGCGGTGATCGACGACGACGGCATGTACCGCATCGTCGGGCGCACCAAGGACGACCTCATCAAGAGCGGCGGTTACCGGGTCGGCGCCGGTGAGATCGAAGCCGTGCTGCTCGATCATCCGAGCGTCGGCGAGGCTGCGGTGATCGGTGAACCGGACGACGACCTCGGACAGCGCATCGTGGCCTACGTCGTCGGGACCGAGGTCGTCCCGCAGGCGCTGATCGACCACGTGGCACGGGAGCTCTCGGCGCACAAGCGGCCACGCGAGGTGCGCGTGGTCGACGCGCTCCCGCGAAACGCGATGGGCAAGGTCCAGAAGTCCCGACTCACCGCGCGATGATCATGCACGAATGCGGGTCATAGCACGCATTCGTGCATGATCATCGCGAATTCAGGTCAGGTACTGGACGGCTTCGGGGTCGCTGTCGGCGAGGAACTGTGCACAGCGGGCCGCTTCGTCCTGCTCGCCGATCGCGCCCGCGGCTTGGCCGAGCGCGTGCAACGCGCGCAGGAAGCCGCGGTTCGGTGCGTGCGACCAGGGCACCGGGCCGGTGCCCTTCCAGCCGGCGCGACGCAGCGCATCGAGTCCGCGGTGGTAGCCGGTGCGTGCATACGCATATGCCTCGACCGGACGACCGGCGGCCAAGGCCGCCTCGGCCAGCGTCGCCCAGGCGGCACTCGACGCGGGGTGTGCCGCCGTCACCGCGACGGGATCACCGCCTTCGGCGAGCAGCGCTACGGCCGGATCGTCAGGCAGTTTCGTCGGTGGCGTCAGCAGATTCCCGTGCGAGGAGGTCACGCCCGCGATTGTGCCGTAGCGCGGGCCGCCAGCCGATCCACGCCCGCGACGAACAGGTCGACCGCGATGCGGTAGTAGTCGTCCTCGTCGCAGTCGAGCAGCGGCACACCGACCTGCAATAGGTGCGGGTATTGCTGGGCGGGCAGGGCAGCGATGTGCGCACGCTTGGCCTCGTGCGCCGCTTCGCGAGCCTCGTCCGAGTCGCCGAAGGTTCGCCCCGGTGCATCGGACACGGACACCACAGCAGTGCGCAGCGCTTGCGCACCGATGTGCGCAGCCGCGACGGTGTCGAAACCGGCGTCGTCGAGCAGCAACCCGAACACCACCTCGGACAGGGCCAGCCCACGTTCGCACTGGAGCACCCGTGCGTACGCGAGCGAGGCCGAGCCCGGATGGGTACTCAACCCTGCGATCAAGCCCATCACGAGCGTGCGCAGCCGCTCGACCCAGTCGTCGTCGGGGTCGAGATCGGTCGAGATCCCGTCGAAAAGGGCGTCGCCCATTGCATCGAGCAGTTCGTCCTTGTTCTGCACGTGCCAGTACAGCGCCATCGGAGTGACGGCGAACTCCTTGCTGATGCGCCGGATGGTGATCGCCTCGAGCCCCTCGTCATCGGCGATCTCGAGCGCACGAGCCACGATCGCGGCCCGGCTCAGATCCGGTTTGGAAATCACCTTGACAACTATACACCGTACAGGGTTTCCTATACAGCGTAAATGTACGGCGTATAGGAGAGACTCGAAATGACCTCAGCCCGGCGGATGTGGGTGCTGGTGACGGTGTCACTGGCGACCTTCATGACCTACCTCGACAACAACATCGTCAATGTCGCGCTCCCGGCGATCCAGCGCGATCTGCACCTCGGCACCTCGGGCCTGGAATGGGTGGTGAGCGGCTACATCCTGGTGTTCGCCAGCCTGCTGCTCGCCGGTGGGCGGCTGGCCGACATCTTCGGCAGGCGGCGGCTGTTCCTGCTCGGTCTGGGCGTGTTCACGGCGGCGTCGCTCGCGGCCGGCCTGGCCGGCAGCGCCGAACTGCTCATCGCGGCGCGCGCGGTGCAGGGCCTGGGTGCCGCGCTGGTCACGCCGACGACGCTCGCGATCATCTCCGCGACGTTCACGACCACCCGCGAGCGGACGATGGCCGTCGGTGTCTGGTCGGCGATCGGTGCGCTCGCGCTGGCAGTAGGCCCGCTGTTCGGCGGCCTGATCAGTCAGCACCTCGCCTGGGGCTGGATCTTCTTCATCAACGTCCCCGCCGGCGCGGCGACCATCGGACTCGCCCTGTGGGCCATCGCCGACGACGCGGCCGGACGCGTTCGCCACCGCATCGATCTACCCGGGGTCGCGACGTCGGCGCTCGCGCTGTTCGGGCTCACCTACGCGCTGATCGAGGGCTCCGACAAGGGCTGGACGTCGCCTTTGATCCTCGGCGCGTTCGCCGCCGCCGCAGTGATGGGCATCGCCTTCGCGGTCGTCGAGTCGCGCACGGCAGAGCCGATGGTCGACGTCTCGCTGTTCACCGAGCGGGTCTTCTCCGGCGGCATCATCGCCGTGGTCATGTGGGGCTTCGGGCTGTTCGGCATCTACTTCTTCACCTCGCTGTACCTGCAGAACGTGCTGGGCTTCTCGCCGACCGAGGCGGGTGCGGCGTTCGTCCCGATGGCCCTGCTGATGGCCATCGGTGCGGTCGTGGCCGAACGGGTCGCCTCGGCCGTCGGCCCGTACCGCTCGGTCGGCGCGGCCATGTTGCTCATGGCGATCGGCATCGCCACGGTGAGCTTGCTCGGTCGGGACGCCTCGTTCGTGCAGTTGATGCCCAGCTTCGCGCTCATCGGCATCGGCGGCGGACTGTCGGTGCCGCTCACCGCGATGGTGCTCGGCGCGATGCCGGTCGCTCAGGCAGGCGTGGCGTCCGGAATCTTCAACGCCGCCCGCGAGGTCGCCGGGCTGCTGGGGATCACCGTCATCGGGGCGATCCTGACTGCGCGCCAGAGCGCCGAGGTGCACGCCGGCAGCGCACCGCTCGACGGCTTCCTGTCCGGCTACCGGGCCGGCCTGCTCGTGGCGGCCGCGCTGGTCGCGGCAGGCGGGATCGCCGCGTTCTTCGCGCTGCGCGGGACGACCCAGCGCGAGGACGCGAACGAACTCGCCCTGGCCGCCTAGGTCCGCGGTCCCTGACCGACAGTGGTCAGTTGCGGCGTCAGTGGTCAGCTATAGCTGACCACTGACCGCCCAACTGACCACTGTTAGTTCGCGGCCTGGCTCAGGCGGTGGGCGAGGTCCCCGCGCTCAACAGGTCCTCGCAGGCGTGCTGTACCCGCGCGGCCATCCCGGTCTCGCCGAGCTTGAGATAGCTGCGCGGGTCGTACGCCTTCTTGTTGCCGACCTCGCCGTCGACCTTCAGCACGCCGTCGTAGTTGGTGAACATGTGCCCGGCGACCTCGCGGGTGAACGCGTACTGGGTGTCGGTGTCGATGTTCATCTTCACCACGCCGTAGCTCAGCGCTTCGCGGATCTCCTCGAGTGTCGAGCCGGAGCCGCCGTGGAAGACCAGGTCGAAGGGACGGTCCTTGCCGACCTGCTTGCCGACCTCGTCCTGCAGGTCCTTCAAGATCTCGGGACGCAGCTGCACGTTGCCAGGCTTGTACACGCCGTGCACGTTGCCGAAGGTCGCGGCGAGCAGGTAACGGCCCTTCTCGCCGGTGCCGAGCAGGTCGGCGGTACGCACCGCGTCACCAGGTGCGGTGTAGAGCTTCTCGTTCATCTCGCCGACGACGCCGTCCTCCTCGCCGCCGACCACGCCGATCTCGAGTTCGAGGATGATCCGCGCGGCGGCAGCCTTCTCGAGCAGGTCCGCGGCGATGTCCAGGTTCTCCTGCAGCTCGATCGCCGAGCCGTCCCACATGTGGGACTGGAACAGCGGTTCCTTGCCGGCGTTGACCCGCTCCTGCGAGACGCCGATCAGCGGGCGGACGAAGCCGTCCAGCTTCTCCTTCTGGCAGTGGTCGGTGTGCACCGCGATCGTGATGGGATACTTGGCCGCGACGATGTGCGCGTACTCGGCGAGCGCGATCGCGCCGGTGACCATGTCCTTGACCGCCGTCCCGGAGGCGAACTCGGCGCCGCCGGTCGAGACCTGGATGATCCCGTCGCTGCCCGCGTCGGCGAACCCGCGCAGGGCCGCATTGATCGTCTCGGACGAGGTGACGTTGATCGCCGGGTAGGCAAAGCCGTTGGCCTTCGCGCGATCCAGCATGTCGGCGTACGCCTCGGGCGTGGCGATGGGCATGTGGGGACTCTCCTCGAGCTGGGGGCGGGCGGCCGTGTGGACACGGCGCGGCAAGCAGGCCAGACGAGCAGTATTCCGTACGGTCAGCTGCGCTTTCGCGGGTCCTCGTTGTTCCGCTCGTTGTTCAGCAGATCCGTGACCGTCGCGTCCAGCGCCTCTTCGCTCGGCGATGCCGCGCGGGCGTTCGCCTTCTGCAATTCGAGCCAGACTTCCTCGCGATGCACGCTCAGCGTGCGCGGTGCCTGAACCCCGATGCGGACGGCATCACCGCGCACCTCGATGACGGAGATGACGATGTCGTCGCCGACGATGACGTTCTCGCCGACGCGGCGGGTCAGTATCAGCACCCGCCCAGACTATTCGTCCGAGGTCAACTCGTCAGGAACTCGGTCCGGGATGAGGCGGCGGTTCATGGATTGCGCCTCGTCGTCGAGGACGACCTGCATGGCCTGTCCGGTCTCCGGAGCGACCACGATCGGCGCACGCATGTTTGCCGTGGCGTCCACCAAACCGGACGAGATCGTCAGTATCAGCAGGAGCTCCACGTCGGCCAGACTGGCCGCGCCCAGGGCGTCCGAGACGACCGGAGCCAGCTCGGGCTGGTAGTCCGGGAAGAACGAGTCGGCTGGCGTCAGCACGAACCGGAGCCCGCGTTCCTGCACCGACCGCAGCGAGAGGAGCAGGCCGCGGTCGTCGATCGCGGTCAGGGTGAACTCAGCCAGGCCGTCGAAGCCGGGCAGCGGTTCGACGAAACGTAACGTCCGCTCCTGGGACGGCACTTTGTCGATCACCATGGTCGTCATCGTTTCGAAATCACCTCAGGAAGTCGAGCAGCGACAGCTGGCCGATGCTGGCTGTGGTCTGCAGGGCAGCTTGGTAGGTCGTGTTGGCGGTGGTCACCTTGACGGCGAGGTCGGCGAGGTCGACATCTTCGATGCCGGACAGCCGGGTCTTGAGCGCGGTCGCCTCGGTGGTGCCGACGGCTTGCGCGCGCTGCACCTGCTGGTAGGCAGCGCCCTCGGTCGATTGGGCCGTGCTGAT
>DASXJN010000231.1:0-28465 GCA_036497365.1 Jatrophihabitantaceae bacterium
ATCTGCTGGGCGGTGATCTCAGTCGTGCCCGCCGAGTTCGCCGCACCGGAGTTCGCCGCGCCCGAGTTCGCCGCGCCCGAGTTCGTAGTGCCGGTTCCGGTCGAAGGCGAGCCGCTCGCCGATACGCGTCCGCTCGGCTGAACGGCAACCGAGCTCGATCCACCGCTCGGCCGTTGCGACGGCTGTCGGCTGGGCTGCTGCGTCGGTTGCTGACTCGGTTGCTGAGTGGGGCGCGTCGACGGTCCGCTGCTCGAGGTGCTTCCGGACGACGGCGCGCCGGTCGGCGATCCGGCGCCGTGCTGCAACGCCGTGATCGAATTCGTCAGGCTTGTCATGTCGGAGTCGACGGTGCCGGTCGACGTGTCGACCGCAGCGCGCCGGCTCTGGACCGCCGTCAACGCCGACGTGCACGCTGCCGTGTCGATGGCCTTGCCCGAACGCACCACGCTCACCTGGTAGGCGTCACCGGCGGTGAGGCCGGAGAACCGGTAGCTGCCGCCGGCTGCCACGGCTTGCGGATTGCTCGACGTCGTCGTGTGGTCGGTGCTGCCGTCCGCATCGAGCAGGGTTGCGGTGACGGCTTCGCCGCCGACGGTTCCGTGCACGGAACCCGTCGAGTCGGCGGTCGTCGACACCGCAACGGCCGAGGTGTCATCGGTCTCGGCGCACGCCGTGGTCGCCGCGTCGATCGCGTCGTCCTCGGTCGAGATCGCGGTGTCGAGCCGGTGCTGGCCTCGGACAAGCGTGCGCTGTGCCTGCACGACAGCCTGGACCAACGGGTTGCCCGTCGCTGCCGCGGTGCCGACCGCAGCCGTCAGCACGATCGCGCTACGCGAGCCCGTCGTCGCCGCCGTCGTCGATGCATTGCTGGTTTGGGTCGACTCGTCGGAGGCGAGCTTCTGTTTCGCGGCCGCGAGCGTCTGCTTCGCCGACACGACCGCGTTCGCCAACTCGGTTCGGTCCAGCCGGGCGACGACCTGCCCGGCTCGCACGGTGTCGCCGTTGCGCACCAGCACCCCCTGCACGGTGCCGGTTGTTGCGAACGCGACACTCGCCTGGCGCACCGTTGCGACGGTGCCGTCCGCATCGACGGTCTGCTCGATGTCGGAGCGTTGCACTCTCGCCAGCCGGTACTGCGGACCGGACGAGCGCGTCATCGCCCACGCCGTCCCGGCTCCGCCGAGGACGACCGCCGCGGCAAGCGCGAGCACCACCGCACGGCGGCGTCGCCGTCGACGCGCGCGCTGGCGCGACGAACGCATCGGCAGGTCAGCCACGAGGGCCGCCGGTACCGAAGCCGGTTGTGCATGCGCCGCTCGTCTTCGGGCTCAAGGCGATCCGGCTGGCGGTGACGGTGCCCTTGCCGTCGGTCTTGCCCTGCACGACAGCGCAGGTGCCGACCTTCGCCGCCGAACTCGTTGCCTTCGCCGTCATGCGGTAGATCGTCGCGGCGGTGACGTGCACGCTGCGCGTGGTGTCGGCCGAGCCGGTCGCGCCGAACGCATGCGCCTTCACGGTGATCGACGAGCCGTGCACGGCCGTGACCGTGCCGGACACGAACCCACCGGCACCTGCGCCGCCGGCAAGCCGCGATGCGGGCGCGCCGCTGGGCGCGACACCGGTCGGGAAGCCGCCGCCTGCCATGCCGGTCGGCAGCCCACTGGGCCGATTCGCACCGGAGGGCCGCGCACCCCCGAGACCGCGGCTCGCAGCGCACGAGCCGACCTCGACCGTCTTGGCCGAGACCGACGCGGACGACGAGTTCGCCGTACCGACCGCGGTGACGCACATGCCGACCTTGACCGCCTTCCGGGTCGTCGCCTTCTGCGCGGTGAACGTCGTCCTGCCGGTGAAGCGCACCGCGGTCTGCGCCGACGAACTCTGCACCTGAAGCGTGGTGCCCTTCTTGGCCGCGATCTCGCCGCTCGCGGCCGGCCCGAAGCCCGCGCTGCCACCGCCGCGCTGGTTCGCGGCAGTGCCGGAGGGCGCGGCCGGCTGCGCCGGTGTCGTCGTCGCGCCGCCGGACGAACTGCACGCAGTGAGCACGGCGACGAGCAGGGCCGCCACGGACGCGGAGACGCCGGCACGCCGGCGCGGTCGCATTGTCATCAGATTCCTTTGCGGGAGAGGCACGCTGTCACTCACTGCGCAGCGCGTCGATGGGCGCCAGGCGCGCGGCGCGCCCGGCCGGGTAGACGCCGAAGACGACGCCGATCGCCACCGCGACAACGATGGCGCCGACAACCGCCGTCGGCGACACGACGATGTCGTCGGAGATGAAGTGCGGGATGACCTTCGCGCCGCCGATGCCGAGCAACGCTCCGGCCAGTCCGCCGAGCAGTCCCAGCACCGACGCCTCGACGAGGAACTGCCGGCGGATCACGGTGGGTGTCGCGCCGAGTGCCTTGCGCAGCCCGATCTCGCGGGTGCGTTCGGTCACCGACACCAACATGATGTTCATGACGCCGATGCCGCCGACCAGCAGGCTCAGGGCCGCGATCCCGCCGAGCAGGATCGTCAGGGTCTTGCTGACCGACGTCGCGGTCGACAACAAGGAGTCCTGCGCGGTGATCGTGAAGTCTGCCGACGACGCCGCGGTGATGTCGTGCCGTGCGAGAAGGATCGCGTCGACCTCCTGGTACGCGGCAGAGATCGTCGAGTTCGCCGTGGCCGCCAGGTAGATGGACGACAGCGCGCTCCGTGACGAGGACGACGACAGCCGCTCCACTTCGGTCGAGAGCGGAACGATCGCGGTGTCGTCGAGATCGCTCGACGAGTCCGACCCGGCCGACTTGAGCACCCCGACGACCGTGAACGGGATGTCGGAGATGGTGACCGTCTGACCGACCGGGTCCAACACACCGAACAGTTCCTGAGCGGTGCTCGGCCCCAGCACGATCGAGGTCGACGCCTTCGAGTTGTCGGCTGCGGTGAGGAAGCGGCCGGACCCGATCGTCCGCGCGCGCACGTCGAGCCATTCCGGAGTGGTACCGACGACCGAGGTCGTCCAGTTCGTGCTGCCCCGGTCGATCTCGAGCGACGTCGACTGCACCGGCGCAACACCACGGACGTCCGGTGCGGCCGTCGTCGAACGCAAAGCGTCGGCATCGCCGACGGTCAGCGTGGTCGCCGAGCCGAATCCCCCGCGCACACCGGACGAACTGGTCGTGCTGCCCGGCGACACGATCAGCAGATTGCTGCCGAGCGCGCTGATCTGGTCGCTGACCGACGACTTCGTCCCCTCACCGAGGCCGACCGACAGCACGACGGTGGCGATGCCGATCAGGATGCCGAGCACGGTGAGGCCGGAGCGCAGCCGATGCGCACGCACGGCCTGCAAACCGGTCCGCAAGGTCTCGAGCCAGTTCACGCCGCGCCCTCAAGTTCGAGGACCATGCCGTCGCGGACGCGCACCACACGCCGGGCATGATCGGCGACCTCCGCCTCATGCGTGATCAGCACGATCGTGCGACCCGAGGCGCACAGCTCGTCGAACAGCGCAAGCACGTCGGCGGTCGAATGCGAGTCGAGGTTGCCGGTCGGTTCGTCCGCGAGGATCAACGCCGGCTCGGTCACTAGTGCGCGCGCCACCGCCACGCGTTGCTGTTGGCCACCCGACAGCTCGCCGGGCCGGTGCTCGACGCGATCGTCGAGCCCGACACGGCCCAGCGCCTCGATGGCGCGCCGGCGGCGCTCGTCGCGTGTCACCCCCGCGTACACGAGCGGCAACTCGACGTTGCGCCAGGCCGACAGCGAGGCCAGCAGGTTGAACTGCTGGAACACGAAGCCGATGCGCTCGTTGCGGACCGCGGCAAGGTCGATCTCGCTCATGTCGCTGACGTCCTCGCCGGCGAGTTGGTAGCTACCGCTGGTCGCCACGTCGAGACACCCGATGATGTGCATGAGCGTCGACTTGCCCGAGCCGGACGGCCCCATGATCGCGACGTATTCGCCGGCCGCGATCTCCAGGCTGACACCGCGCAGCGCGGCGACCTCGAGCGATCCACTCCGATACACCTTGTGCACGTCGCGCAACGCGATGATCTGTTCGGCATCTACCGATTGCGACATCAATTGCCACCGGTCCCGTTCAACGCCGGCGGTGCGCCGCCGCCGGGGTACTGGCCACCGCCGGTGAAGCCGCCCGGATAGCCGACCGAGCCGTTGCCGAACCGCGAGCCGTCCGTGCTGCCCGACGACCGCGACATCGGCAGGGTGACCGTCTCGACGTAGACCTGGTCGCCGGACTTGAGTCCCGACTTGATCTCGGTCGTGCCGTCCGAGCTGAGTCCCGTGCGGACTGTGCGCTTGGCCTGGCTGCCGTTGTCGTCGACGTACACGTACTTCGCGCTGCCGTCACTGTGGATCGCCGCAGTGCTGACCGTCAGGACGTTCGTGTGTTGCGTGTAGATGATCGACACCGTCGCCGCTTCTCCGTCATGCAGGCCGGACGGCGAACCGGTCACTGAGATGTCGACGGGGTACGACGCCGAGGTGCTCGAACTCGATGCCATCACCGACACCGTGCGCACGGTGCCGAATACCGGCGTGGACGACGCGTCGGTGGTGATCTGCACCTGATCGTTCCTGGCGACCAGATCCACCTGGGTGTCGTCGACGCTCGCACTCACCGTCCACTTCTTGCCGCCGATCACGACGAAGTCGTCGTTGCTCGAGCTCGACGAACTCGACGAGTCATCGCTGTTCGCCGCGGCGTTGCTGGAGCCGTTGTTACCACTGCTGCTCGACGAGCCCGCCTCGTCGCCCTTCGCGACATTGACGGCCGCGACGGTGCCGTTGATCGGCGAGCGCAGTCGTGCATCGCGCAACGCCTTCTTCGCTGCGTGCACGGACGATCGGGCCGTCGTGACCGACGCCCGGTCCGCGGAGCGCTGGGCCCCGGTCGACGAGCTGTCGTCGCGCGCGGCAGCGAGCTGGGCCTTTGCCGACGCGAGAGAAGCGCGTGCCTGTGCGAGCGTCGCGTGCAATGACACGCGGTCGATCGCGCCGAGCAACGCGCCCTTCTTCACCTTGTCGCCGACCGCGACGCGAACGGCAGTCACCTTTCCGGCGGAGCCGAAGCTCACGTCGTGCTCGTCGCCGGGCGACAGGCTGCCCGTGGTCGACACCGACGCACGCACCGTGCCGCGGCTGACCGCCACCAACCGCGTCGTGGTCGACGCGGCCGGCGAGGTGCCCGAGCCGCGGTTGACGAGGTACAGCCCGACGGCGGTGCCGGCGACGAGCACGGCAAGCGTGACGGCCAACGTCGTGGCCAGCCGCGGGCGCGCACGGAACAGACGCAGTGGTCGAGGAGCCATCGGCGAGGTCCGGTCCTTTCCGTTCAGCGGCAACATTCGGTTGCCGGAAGAACCGTGTCGGTGCGCGCTGTGAACAACCTCGGTCGATGCTGTGCTGACGATCAGGGTTGCTGTGATCTCGCTGAGCCGAACTCTCAGTAGCCTGTGCCGGTGCACGTGCTGTTGCCGCCGAGCGAGGCGAAGAGCGTCGGCGGACGTGGCCGCCCGCTCGTCCGCCAGTCCCCGCACCCGCTACTCGCGGCCGATCGCGAGCGCGTTCTCGATGCGCTCGCGACGCTGGTGCGTGGACGTCCTGACCGAGCCGCTGCCGCGTTGCTGTTGCCGCCGGCTGTGACCGCGGATGCCCTGGCTGCCAACACCGACGTACGGACCGCACCGACGTTGCCGGCGCTGCGGCGCTACCAGGGCGTGGTCTACGACGGCCTCGACTTCGCCTCGTTGAACGAGCGCGAGCAGCGCCTGGCGGCGCGGTCATTGTGGGTGTTCTCGGGCCTGTTCGGCGTCGTGCGCGGGGACGAGGCGGTGCCGCAGTACCGCGTGCCGGCCAAGGCGGTGCTTCCCGGCATCGGCGTGGCGGCCACGTACTGGCGACCGAGGCTGGACGTCGTGCTTCCGCAGTTGCTGCGCGGACGGGGACCGGTCATCGACCTGCGGTCCTCGGACTACGCGGCAATGTGGCGCCCGCGCGGCGAACTCGCGGAACGGACGATCAGCGTGCGGGTGCTGTCGCCGTTGCCGGCGGGTGGGACCGGCGTGGTCAGCTACCCGAGCAAGTTCGCAAAGGGGCGGCTGGCGTCGGCCCTCGTGCGTCGCGCCGCCGGCGGCGCGAGCGTCACCGGTATCGAAGACGTCGCCGCCGCGTGGCTGGCCACCGGCGGACCGGACGCCGACATCGCAGCGCCTGGCCGAGTGGTGCTCTATACCGCGTAACAGTGGCGTACACCACCTCGGTGGGCGGGCGGCCACCGACCCTGTGTCGGTGCGCTCGGTGCCGTGAGCGACGATGGTTCGCATGCGGTTGGACCACCTCAGCTACGCAGCCGGGCCCGAAGGTCTGGCCGCGACGACGCAGCGACTCGGCGCACGGCTCGGCGCCGCGTTCACCGACGGTGGCATTCATCCGTCCTTCGGCACGCGCAACTTCGTGCTCGCGCTCAGTGCTGGTTGCTACCTCGAGATCGTCGAAGCGCTCGACCACCCAGCAGTCGACCGCGCCCCCTTCGGACGTGCCGTGCGCGACCGCACGTCCGACGGCGGAGGCTGGCTCGCGTGGGTGGTCGGCGTCGATGACATCGCTCCGATCGAGCAGCGTCTGGGCCGCACGGCTGCGGCCGGACACCGGCGCCGTCCGGACGGCATCGACCTGCGCTGGGCGCAGATCGGTGTCAACGACGTCACGGACGATCCGCAGCTGCCGTTC
This sequence comes from Jatrophihabitantaceae bacterium, assembly GCA_036497365.1. Taxonomy (GTDB): domain Bacteria; phylum Actinomycetota; class Actinomycetes; order Mycobacteriales; family Jatrophihabitantaceae; genus RYN-133. The sequence continues at coordinate 6,742 of DASXJN010000231.1, forward strand.
TTCGTCGAGTGGCACGTGGACCCGGCCGATCACCCGTCCACCGGCGGTTCGCGGGTGCGCCTGACCGAACTCGACATCTCCGGCGACCAGCCCTCGGTCGAGGACTACCTCGGCGGGCCCACCGCCGACCTGTTCGGCGACGTGTCGGTCACCTGGTCGCCGGTCTCCGAGGACGGCACCGGCCTGGCCGCTGCCGTGTTCGAGACCGCCGCATTCGGCCCGGTGCGCATCGACTGATCGGCGGCCTCGTCGAGCGTCTCGCAGATCACGGCCTCGGGCACCGGAGGCGGCGTGCGCCGACGTGCGGCCAACACCGATCCGGCCAGGATCAGAGGGAAGCCGACGCCCATACCGAGGGTGAAGTCCTCGCCGAGCAACAGCATGCCGAACAGCACCGCGACCGCAGGATTGACATACGTGATCACCACGGCGCGCGCAGGGCCGATCTCGCTGATCAATGCGAAGAACAGGATGAAGGCCAGCGCGGTGCACACCAACCCGAGGGTCGCGATCGACCACCAGCCGTTCGCCGCCACTCCGGTCGGCGGACGCACCGCCGCGTAGGGCAGATAGCCCAGCGCGACGAGCAACAACGCAGTACTCACGACCGGGATGCTCGGTAGATCGGCAAGGCGGCGGGCCATGATCGCGGGCGCCACCGCGTAACCGATCACCACACCGAGCACCTCGAACAGCGCACCTTCGTTGATGTCGCCGAAGTCCAGGCCGACCAGCATCGCGACGCCGACGATGCCGACAAACAATCCGAGCAGTTGCATCCAGTCGGCGCGGTCGTCCGAGCCGGTCAGGCGCGCCACCAGCACGCCGACCAGCGGCACCGCGGCGATCAACAGGCCGCTCAGCGAGCTGGACAGCTTGGTCTCGGCGTCCGAGAGCAGCAGCCACGGGATCGCCATCTCGAGGATCGTGAATGCGAGCAACGGCCGCCACCGCCGCAGCACCTGCATGAACCCGCCGCGCGAGATGGCGAACGGAAGCAGCACCAGCCCGCCGATGGCGGTGCGCAGGAACACGAGCGTGCCCGGCGCGACGTCACGGACCGCTACGCGGATCAAGAGGTACGGAATGCCCCAGACCACGCACATCGCGGCGAACAAGGCCCAACTGCGTCGTGTCATCGCCGCCCGTTCTGTCCGTGCACCCCTAGAACCTAGCCGCGCCCACCGACTGCGGCTGGCGATTTTCTGCCTTCTGGTTTCGAGATCACGACGATCAGCGCCACGCCTGGGGCGGGCGGCAGTGCATAGTGGTCGCGTGCAGACGGTGTCACTGACCTGGCAGCACGCCGGTGAGGTGGCCGGCGTGCTCGCGGTGGTCAGTGCCGGGATGCGAGCAGTGCCGCAGCGCTATGTGCGGATGTTCGCACCCTTCGTCTTCGAGGCGGCCATCATCGGTGCGCTCTACGCGATGTGGCAGCTGGCCGGGAAACTCTCGGTGCTCGGGACGACCGGTGCGCTCGCGCGGGCCCACTGGATCCGCAGCTTCGACGAGCGATTGCCGTTGCCGTCCGAACAGACGGTGAACTCCGCGATCCTCGGCCACAAACTGGTCGTCCAAGCGGCGAATCTCTACTACGACACCATGCACTTCACGATGATGTTCGTCTTCCTCATCTGGCTGTTCTGGCGCTACCGCGACCGGTACCGGCCGGTGCGCACGACGATGGCGTGGACGACCTTCTTCTGCCTGGTCATCCAGTTGCTGCCGGTCGCTCCACCGCGGATGCTGCCCGGCTTCGTCGACACCGCAATGTTGTACAACCAGTCGGTCTACAGCGGCGGCCTCGCGGCAGACCAGCTCTCGGCGATGCCGTCCGTGCACGTCGCGTGGGCCGTCGTCGTGGGTTACTACGTCGCGACGATCAGCACGAGCCGATGGCGCTGGATCGGCCCGCTGCACTCCGTCCTGACGATCTTCGTCGTGGTCGCCACTGCCAACCACTGGTGGTTGGACGGCATCGTCGCCGTGCTCGTACTGGTCGCGTGCGCGTGGGGGCGCTACGGAATCGCGACCGCGTGGCACCGGCTCGTCCGGCCCGCGCGCACTCCGGAGGTCACGTGTGTGTGAACGAGCCGTAGGTAGCTGAGCCGAAGTCGATCGACTGGTAGTTCACGCCCTCGGCGGTGTCGATGGCGGCGACCGTCTTACCCGGCGACAGGTAGATGCCCACGTGATACACCGAGCCCTCGTTGTCGTGGTAGAAGACGAGGTCACCCGGCACGGCACGCGACGCGGGAATCACCCGTGCGGCGTGGAACTGATCCTGCGAGACGCGCGGTGTCGTGTAGCCGGCCTTGTGGTAGCTGAACATGACCAGGCCGGAGCAGTCGAACTTGTGCGGCCCCTCGGCACCCCAGACGTAGGGCTCACCGATGTGGCGCTTGGCCTCCTTCACGGCCGCCTTGTTCATCTTGGGTGTCGTCACCTCGCCGGTGCCCGCCGGGCCGCGCGTGTCGGCGGCCTTGCAGCCGAGCAGGCGGTTGTAGCCGAAGCCGGTGTTGACGACCCAGATGCAACCGACGTGGGCACCGCTCGACACCGGCACCGTGACGTCGTATGCGCCGCGCGTACCGGCACCGGCCTGGCGCTGATCGGCCGTTGCGCGGTGGCTGTTGACCGTCTTGGCCGGCGAGCCGTCGAGGTAGAGCACGGTCACGATTCGCCCGTCCAAATAGTCGGGCTCGTTGGCCCACCCCGTGAACTCCATCGTCGACGCGGTCGAATGCACCGACGAGACGACGCCGCTCGGGCTGTGCGCCGCGATCTGCGTGCTGTTCAGGTTGGTGCCGAGTGGCGTCACGCGGCACCCGAGCACCCGGCTCAGGCCGGCACCGACGTTGCGCACCACAGTGCACAGCGTGTGCACACCGCTCTTCGGTGCGGGCACCAGGAAGTCGTAACCCGGGGTCGGACCGGTGTGGTACTTCTTCGTCACGGCCGGGCGGCTCACCGAGGTCGTCGTGGCCGCAACCTTCTGGCCGTCGAGCAGCGCGTGGACGACGGTGTTCGCCTGAGTGTCCGGGTCGGCCGCCCAGCCCTGCAGCTCCAGCTGTCCGCCCTTGAGCGCCGTCACGTGCTGCAGGGCACCGATCGGGTCGTGCGGCATCGCCGGGTTGGCTGAGGCGGGCGCGGCGGAAAGCACAGCAAGACCGGCCAGCGCGGTTGCGCCGAGTGCGGCCGCTACGGCGAGCCGGACGCCGGTTCGCGCGGCGGCGAGGCGGCGCGAAGCATTCGGTTCGGGGAGGGTCATCTGCGGTCCTTCGGGTCGTCGAGCTCGGAGCGCTCGAGCGGCTGATCGGTTCGACGACGTCCACTCCCCGCGGCAGGACGTCGGCCCTTCGGTATTCGTTCCTCGATCTTGACTGTTACGCATGTGAAACGTCAAGACTTTGTCAAGAATGGCTCACGTTCAATCTGACGTTGAGTCTTTTTTGGACAGTTTGACGCGATACGCGGGGTCCAATCCGGCGAAAGCACGACGCTGGCCGAATCCGACGTGCGTCGAGTTAAACCGCTTCCCGGTGACGCAGCGAACAAACGGTGATCGGGGGACGACCCCGGTTCAACTCCGAACGGGGGGACAGCAATGACCACTGATCAGAGCAGGCGCGGCTTCTTGGCCGTCGCCGGTGCCGGCACCGCGGTGGCCGCCGGCGCAGCGTTGCTCGGCGGCGCGGGCGCGGCCGGTGCCGCAACACCCGGCAAGTCGTCGCCGACGGCGGTGCCCGAGCAGGCCAAGACGCCGCTGGTGGCCTACGTGCGTGACGCGCACACCGGCGAGGTCTGCGTCATGGTCGACGACCGCGAGGTCATCGTCCACGACAAGGAACTCGCCGCCCGGATCGCTCGCGTCGTCCACGGAGGCAACTGATGTCCTCGCATCGCGAAGCGCCTGAGATCTCGAAGGACCCGGCCGCCGACAACACCGACACCTACGTGTTCGTCAGCCCGGACCATCCGGACACCGTCACGATCATCGCCAACTTCATCCCGCTGCAGAAGCCGGACGGCGGCCCGAACTTCTACGAGTTCGCCGACGACGTCACGTACCGGATCCACATCTCCAACGGCGGCAAGTCGCAGGCCGACATCACCTATGCCTTCGACTTCACGACGCAGGTGCGCAGCGACAAGACGTTTCTCTACAACACCGGACCGATCACGTCGATCCACGACACGACCTGGAACCGGCCGCAGTTCTACACGGTGACGCGCTGGGAGAACGGCAAGCACCACGTCCTCGGCAAGCACCTCGCCGTCCCGCCGGTGAACATCGGCTTCCGCAGCACGCCGAACTACGCCGAGACGTTCACCGCCGCTGCGACGCACAAGGTCGGGCACCTGCGCCACGTGTTCGCCGGGCAGCGCGCCGAGGGCTTCTTCGTCGACCTGGGCAGCATCTTCGACCTCGGTGCGCTGCGCCCCTTCCAGCACCTGCACCTGATCCCGTCCGCCGATGCGGTTGGTGTCAACGGCGGGCAAGGGCTGAACGTGCACACCATCGCGATGCAGGTGCCGATCACCGACCTCACGCACAACGGTGTGACGCCGAAGGGCATCAACGATCCGCACGCGGTCATCGGTGTGTGGGCGACGAGCAGTCGGCGCAAATCGCGCGTGTTCGACGGCAAGACCAAGACGTGGAAGTCGACCGGCCCGTGGGTGCAGGTCTCGCGGCTGGGCAACCCGCTGTTCAACGAGGTCATCGTGCCGATGGCCCGCAAGGACGAGTGGAACTTCGACTCACCGCACAACGACAAGGAGTACGCGAAGTTCGTCCTGCACCCGGAGCTCGCCGGCTTGCTGCCGGTGCTCTACCCCGGGGTCTTCCCGCATCTGAAGAGCTACAAGAAGCCTCGGATCGATCTCGCCGCGGTACTGCTGACCGGCGTGCCGAAGGGGATCATCGCCGGCTTCCAGAACTTCACCGGTGCGGTTGAGGCGGACATGCTCCGTCTCAACGTGATGATCCCGCCGAAGAAGGAGGCGGACGCGAACAATCTTGGCGTGCTCGGCGGTGACCTGGCCGGCTTCCCGAACGGCCGGCGGGTGTTCGACAACATCGTCGCGGCGGAGCTGCGCGCGGTGGCCGGCGCCACGATCCCGCTCGTCGATCCGGACTTCACGCCGGACGATGCAGCGAGCGCGCTGACCGACGGCACCACCAACACCAACGCGCCGTACCTGAAGCACTTCCCGTACCTGGGCACGCCGGCCGGCGGCTACGAGACGACGCCGGGCACGCCGGGCGGCAACACGTGACCGCCACGGTGCATGCGCACACCCACGGTCACGAACACCCGCATCCGCACGAAGACCTGTCGTACGCAGGGCAGGGTGCGGTGCTGCTCGACATCGGCGGTGACGTCGGCGCGGCCGTCGTGACGATGCCGGCCGAGCTCGCCGGCCTCGAGATCGAGGTCTGCCCGGCCGGCGAGCCGCACGACGCGGCGCGCCGTCTGCACGTCGCGGTGCTCGGCCGGCCGGCCGGAGGCGAGATCGTCTACGCGGCCGTGTTCCCGACGCTGGTCGAGGGACGGTACGAGCTTTACCGCAAGTCTGACGGCCCGACCGAACTGGTCGTGCAGGTACGGGGCGGACAGGTCACCGAGGCGGCGTGGCCGGTGCGGTGAGCGGCGCCCGGTCAATCGCCTCGCGCAACGAGGCGTAGGACGCCACGAGAGTCCGGCGTTCTTCTGCGAGCAGTGGGTCGGCGCGCACGCAACCTGCGTCGACCCACTGCTCGGAGAGCCGCATCAGCTCCGTGGCCCGATCCGGGTCGCACTCCTCCTTCACTCGACGTGCGCCATCCTGGACCGCGGAGGAATCCATGTCTGCCATCGACGAGGTTGCGCGCGAACTGGCGGACCGCGCCGCCGCGCTGCCGGCGGCTCACCGACATCGACGCATCTTCATCGACACGTATCGGCGCACCACGCTCGCGGTCGGCGCCGCCGTCGAGGCGGCCCATTTCGAGGACCCCGACTGGGTCAGCGAGTGGGATGTCGCCTTCGCCGAGCTGTACCTGCACGCGCACGACGCCGATCGTGACGACGGGGTGGTGCCGCGCCCTTGGCGACTCGCGTTCGGCGCCCCAGCCGACCTGCCACCGCTGCGCCACGTGCTGCTCGGCATCAACGCGCACGTCAACTACGACCTACCGCAAGCTCTGCTCGCCGTGATCAGCGACGACCAGTTCACCGACGACGTGGTGCTGGATCGCCGCCGCCGCGACCACGAGCGGATCGATGCGGTGCTGGCCGGTCGGGTCGCTGCTGAGGACGACGAACTCGGCGGAGCCAGGACGCTGGTCGATCGGATTCTGACTCCGCTGAACCGGCTGGGCTCGAAGCGATTCCTGCGCGAGGCGCGCCAGAAGGTATGGCACAACACCGTCGAGCTGCAACAGGCCCGGCTCAACGGCACGCAGGCCTATGACGCACGGCTCGCCGAGCTCGAGGTGCTGGCGGCGGCGCGGATCGCCGATCTGCTCGCGCCCGGCCAGGTGCTTCTGCGCCTCGCCGTCGCCGGCTTCGGGGTCGTCCTGCCGCCGCCGTGAACCAGCCGGCCTGCAGAATCGAAGGATGACCGTTCTCGAAGTCGACACCGACCCTGCCGAGCTCGGGTTCGCAGCCGAACGGCTCGCGCGCATAGACCGGCACTACGACGCGTATGTCGACACCGGCAAATTGCCGGGCTGGGCCATGTTGATCACCCGGCGCGGGCAGATCGCCCACGTTGCGACCGGCGGCAAACGGGACGTGGAAGCCGGGCTGGCCGTCGAACTCGACACCGTGTTCCGGATCTATTCGATGACCAAACCGATCACGTCCGTGGCCGCGATGATCTTGTTCGAACAGGGCGCCCTCGAGTTGACCGACCCGGTCGCGAAGTTCATCCCGTCCTTCGCCGACACGCGTGTCTACACCGGCGGGTCCGACCTGAAGCCGCTCACCGTGCCGCCCGCCGAGCCGATCCGGATCTGGCACCTGCTCACCCACACCGCCGGCCTCACCTACGGATTCCATCGCGTGCATCCGGTCGATGCGCTGTACCGGGCCGCCGGCTACGAGGGGACGCTCGGGCCGCCCGGCGCCGATCTGGCGGCGACCGTCGACACGCTGGCCGGGCTGCCCCTCCTGTTCCAGCCCGGCGCCGAGTGGAACTACTCGATGAGCACCGACGTGCTGGGCAGAGTCATCGAGGTCGTCTCCGGCAAGCCGCTCGATGCAGCGCTCGACGAGTTGATCTTCGCGCCGCTCGGCATGCGCGAGACCTGGTTCGCCGTACCCGACTCGGCGCGCGACCGTCTTGCCGCGCTGTACACGCCCGCGGCCGGCGCGAAGCTGCGTCGCAGCGACGAACTCGGCGCGTCGTTCCTCGCGCCGTCCTATCTCTCCGGCGGCGGCGGGTTGAGCTCGACGCTCTACGACTATCACCGGTTCACCCAGTTCCTGCTGCGGCGCGGTGAGCTCGACGGTGTCCGGTTGCTGGGCGACCGCACCGCGCGCTACATGACGCGCAACCACCTACCGCGCGGTCTCGACCTGGCCGAGTTCGGCCGGCCGTTGTACGCCGAGTCGCCGTTCGACGGCGTCGGCTTCGGCCTCGGCTTCTCGGTGACACTCGACCCGGTCGCCACGCACACACTCGGGTCGGTCGGCGAGTTCGCCTGGGGCGGGGCCGCGAGCACGGCCTTCTGGGTCGATCCGGTCGAAGAGATCACCGTCGTGTTCATGACCCAACTGCTGCCGTCGAGCACCTACCCGCTGCGCCCGCAACTGCGTCAACTCGTCTACAGCGCGCTGGTCGACTGACCACCGACCGGCTGCAACTGTTTCGGCTCGCGTTGCACCGCCGGACCGACTGGTCTGCGGCCCGGTCGCAGGTGCCGGTAGCTGAACAACGCGACCGATGAGGTGAGCAGCAGCGCACCGAGGATCTGATGTGCGCCGAGCCGCTCGCCCAACAGGCCGACCGCGGTCACCACGCCGAACGCCGGGATCAGGTTGATGATGACTGCCGCCGGGCCGGCCTCGACGACGACGATCGCGTTGTTGTACAGCAGGAAACTCACGCCGTAGCCGGCGATGCCGACGACCAGCGCTGCGACCCAGAACTGTGGTGCCACCGAAGTCGGCACCGCCTCTCGGCCGCTCGCCCAACTTCCGAGCGCGAGCGGGACGACCGCGACGGCCGCAACCGTGAACTGTCGCAACGTCAGCAGCATCGCATCGACCGTGTCGTCCATCCGCCGAGCCACGATCACGTACACCGCCGCGCTGAACGTGCCGCTGACGACCAGCGCGTCGCCGACCCCCGGACCGGACAGCCAGCCCGAACCCTCGAGAATCGCGAGTCCCGCGAAGCCCGCCGCGACAGCGAACGCGAGCGCACCATTGATCCGCTCGCGCAGGAAGATCGCAGCCAGCAACACGACGAAGCAGGACTCCAGGCCGAGGATCACCGAGGCGTTCGCGGCGCTCGTGCGCTGTAATCCGATCGTCTCGCTGAGGTACGCGGTCGCCGGTTCCAGCAGGCCGAGCGTGGCCGCCAGCCGCCACGACGGAATCGTGCCACGCACGCCGCCACGAAGCCGCACGGTGACCGCGAGCGCGAGTGCTGCCGCGACCAATTCCACCGCGAGCAGAGTGACCGGTCCGAAGCCGCGGAGCGCGTACTTGGTCCCGGTCGTCGCGCCGCCCCAGAGAGCGGCGGCGACGAACAACTGCGCGATCGCGTTGCTCGCGCGCGTTCGGCCCGGTCGTGCCATTACCGCTCCTGGGATGGAGAGTGCGCGCCGCGGCGCACTCGACTGCCGACCGGGCAATTGCCCGGTCGTCCGGAGGGTGATGGACGAAGAAGAGCTGCGAGAGGGACCGAACTGGTGGATCAGAGGCCGGCGGGCGAGCCCTTCAACGCCTGCCGGGCGGGGCCGTTCACGGTGAGTCGCAACTGACCGGACTTGTCACCGTGTGACGCTTCGCCGGCGATGACGACCTCGTGGTCATCGAGCCTGACGACGTGATCGGTGTGCATGTTGAACGGAGTGACGCCGCCGTTGGGCTGCCCGTCCGTGTGCATGTTCAGGTCGGTGTGCATGTTGAGGTCCGTGTGCATGTTCTGCGGGCTCGCGCCGACGGCGTCGGCAGTCGGCTTGGTGATGATCACGACGTGTGACTGCTGGTCCTTGTCCTTGCCGTGCAGCTTGATGCCTCCGCCGTGCTCGGTCACCTTCAGATCGGTGTGCATGTTCAGCGGTTCGAAGTTCATGACGTCCTCCCGGAGTCGAGCAGGTTGAGTGCCGCCGCCGCGGCCGCGGCTTCGGTTCTGGATCGGGCGCCCAGCTTGGCGAGCAGGTTGGACACGTGGACACCCACGGTGCGGTGGCTCAGGAACAGCTTGTCGGCGATCTCGCGATTGCTCAGTCCGGCAGCCAGTTCGGTCAGCACCTGCCGCTCGCGAGCGGTCAGCCGCAGATAGGCGACCGCCGCGCCGTCGGTCACCTCGACCGCGGGCTGCGGGCGCACCGAGGCGAGCGGGATCCGGCCGAGTTCGGCCAGCGACTCGGCCGCTTGCACGATCGGTCGCGCGCCGAGGCGGCCGGCGAGTTCATACGCCTCGCCCAACACGTCCCGGGCGGTCGCCATCCGGCGTTGCGCGAGTTCTGCCTCGGCCTGCCGGAACAGGCAGTAGGCATGCCCGCGGGGACGCTCGATTCGTGCCCACTCCCCCGCGGCCGTCGCCCACGCCGTCGGCTCGCTGCGCCGCGCGGCGCGCGTGTACTCAGCCGCGCCCGTCGCGGCATAGGCACTGACCTCCGGCGAGGGTGTGCCGTCGGTCGCCGCGAGCAGTCGATCCCGCAACTGCTCGGCAACGCCCTCATCCGCTGCGGCCGAGCGTGCGCGGCGTGCCGCGTCGGCGGCATCGGCTTCGATGCGCAACGCGACCACGCACGCCCGCGCCGCGAGCCGCGGCGAGTCGTTGTCGATCAACGCCAGAGCCTGGTCGGCGGCCGCACGCGCCGCCGCACGGTCGCCGATGACCGAAGCGAGGTTCGCCTCGGCCAAGTGCAGATCGGCAAGTACCTCGACGCTCGCCTGAGGCCCGGCCAGCTGCCACGCGCTCGACAGGTGGCCACGCGCTCGATCGGCATCACCGCGGGCGATCTCGAGTTCGGTGCGCGACAACGCAATACGCAACGCCAGGCCGGTCGTGACGCCTTGCGCCTCGGCCTCGTCCGAGATCTCCTCGGCCTCGGCCCAGCGACCGCTCATGCGCAGCAGGACGATCGTGTTGCTGGTGAGCGCGCCGCCACCACCCGCGGCGATGCCGTATCGACGCATGGTGCCCAGGCCGGACACCGACACCTCGCACGCCTCGCGGGTGCGACCGGCAATGAGCAGCGCATACGACAGGTTGCTGTCGGCGCGGCGTCGATCGTCCATGTCGCCGTGCGCATGGACGAGCTCGTGTCCGGTGCGGACGTGCTCGACGCCGTCGGCGACCGTGCCGAGCAGGACGAGGCTCATGCCGAGTGCGGTGTGAGCGCGCCCCGCCTCGAGCGGGGCGGACGCCGCGGCGGCCAGCTCGATCGCTGCGTGCGCCGCGGGGATCGCGTCCTGGTACCGCCCGGTCTGCATGAGCAGGCGGGCTTGCGACGCAGCGATGCGCGCGTTGAGCGCGACCGAGTCGAGCCCGGACGCGGCCGACTGCGCGGCCACGAACTGGCCCTCGGCGTCGTCCAGGCGGCCGGCTTCGACGAGGTAGCGGCCGGCGCGCTCGGTGAGCGTGGCGGCATCGAGCGGGTCGGGGCATTCCTGCGCAGCACGTTGGACGAGGGTGACAGCGGCAGCAAGATCGCCGCCCCACCGGGCGGCCTCGGCAGCCTCGGCGAGCACGACGTCCGGCTGCGCCCCCAGCGCTGCGGCGTCGACCGTGTCGAGCCAGTCGACCACGCGGCTGTACTGCCGCCAGGCGGTGGCGTAGGCGTAGACCTGCGCGGCCAGGCGCGCCGCCCGCAGCGCGGCGACGAATGCCGCCGGCCGGTCGCCGCTGGAGAGGACGTGTGCGGCCCACTCGACTGCGCGGCTGGCGCTCTGCCCGACACTCGGGTCGTGCTCCAGTGCCGCGGCGATCGAGGCGTGCAATCGGCGACGCTCGGCGGGCAGGATCCGTTCGCGCACGGCCTCCTGGGTGAGCACGTGGCGGAAGGCGTACTCCTCACGGGCCGCGTCAACCGTGAGCAGGCCGCTGTGAACGGCCTGGTCGATCGCGTCCATGAGCTGCGCGTCGTCGAGCTGCGATGCCTCTGCGAGCAGATCGTGGTTGACGGCACGACCGATCAACGCCATCACCCGAACGAGGTGCTCGGCGGTCGGGTCGATGCGCGCAGCACGCGCGAGCAGGATCTCGTGCAGTGAAGTCGGCACGGTGAGTTCTCCGTCGGACACGAGCAGCTCCTCCGCGATGAACGGGTTGCCCTGTGATCGGGCGAACAGCTGGTCGAGCGAGACGTCCGACGATGGTGCGCCGGTGACCGACGTGGCCAGATCGGCGAGTTCGTCGCGAGTCAGGCGCGCGAGCTCGACCCGGGTGACCTGGCGCGAACGGGCCAGCGTCTCGGTGAGTCGTGCCAAGCCGGGCGCCAGGTGCACGTCCTCGCTCCGGTAGGTGAGGACGAACAGCGCGTCGCCGTCGAGATTGCGCAGGAGGAACGAGATCAGGTCGAGGCTGCCCTGATCGGCCCAGTGTAGGTCTTCGAGCGCGAACAGCGCCGGCCCGACCGTGGTGACGCGGTCGACGATGTCGAGGCTGCGCTCGAACAGTTCGGCCTGGTCACGCGGTGCCGCTCCTCGCCCGCTGCCGAGCATCGTGTCGATGGCCTCGCCGAGAGCATCGTCGGTGCCCTCACGACGGCGCCGGCGCAATGCTTCGGCGATCGGTGCGTACGGGATCGGGTCGCCACTCACCTCGACACACCCGCCCGCGAGCACTTGCCAGCCCTGGGCGCGGAAATCGACGCTGACCTCGGCGAGCAACCGGCTCTTGCCGATGCCCGCCTCTCCGGTGAGAACGACCACGTTCGGGCCCGGCCGATGCGTCGCCGCTGCCGAGATCGCCGCTACGGCCTCGGTCCGGCCGATCAGCGGTCGCGCGCGGCGGTCGTCGTGCCCGCTGTCAGTCCGATCGCCGATTCGATCACTGGGCACGGTTGGCAGTATCCCGGCTGCACCGGGATTGCCGAAAGCAGATTGCCGGCGGCCAGCCGGCGCGAAGACGAAATCGGTCATCCGCGCCGGCCGCACACTCGTCGCAGCGGTCACGACTACTCCTCGCCGGCAAGTGTTCGCCTGTGTCGCCGAGCCCATCCCTCCCGACAGGCTCGCCGTCAAAGTGTCGCCGGCTGCCATGCGCACCCCCCGTTTAGCGAACGGCAGCCGGCGACGAGACAAACGATGCCGGGGCAACGCACCGTCGAGATCTGTCAGATGACGTATTCGCCTCCGCGCAATCGGGCGAATCATCCGATTCGGACATCGCCGGTCCATTGAGAAGGCGTGGCGCTAGATTGTCGCCGCGCCAAATGGGCTGCGGGTGCGTCCTTGGGAGGGTGTCATGCGTCGATTCGGCACTGCGATCAGCACAGTAAGCATCGCGGTCGCGGCAGCGGTTGCGGTAGCGGTTGCACTGTGTCCGTCGACCGCGTCGGCACGTCAACCGGCCCCATCGCCGGGCACGTCCTGCACCGGCACCGACACCTGGACCAGTGAGGCCGGCGACACGCTCTGGAGCACCGGGGGCAACTGGTCGACGAATGCGCCGCCGAGCGCCACCGAGCTCGCCGTTCTCCCCACCGCCACTGCGGACAACGTCGAGCTCATCGCTTCGACCCAGGTCTGTGGGCTGGAACTCGACGCAGAGACGTCACTGCTCGTCGACAGCGGCCAGACCCTGACGGCCCAGTCGGCCACGGTGAGCGGCGGGCCGAGCGCCAACGCGTACACCCAACTGGCCGGCCAACTCGTTACGACCGATCTGCACGTGACCTCCGGCCACACGTCGTTGAGCGAGGCGGACGCCAACGTCACCGTGACCGATTCGGCGACGACCTTCGAGCTCGACCCGGGCGCGCACCTGGTGCTGGCCGATGCGCAGACCAATCTCGAAACGACAGGCACCGCAACCCTCGGCGGGCACCACGTCCCTGCATACCTGGACTCGAACAGCACGTCGGACGGTGACGACAGCGCACGGTTCCTCGCCGACGCCGCGGTGATGTTGGCCGGTGACGTCAACTCGGACGGGCTCGACGTGATCACCACGGCGGCCACGACCATCGATCTCGACCGGCACACCTGGAAGATCGTCGGCGACGCGTTCAGCCGGTTCGCCGACGGCACCACGCTCAAGAGCACGACCGTCGGCGGCGTGCTGGCGATCGGCAACCTCAACCACCTGCTCGTCCTCGGCACGACGTCGATCGACGTCGGTGCGGCGCTGTCGCTGCAGGGCAGCGGCACGCTGTCGGACGGCCGCTGGTTCGCGCACAGCTCCGCGGCACCGGCCCATCTGACCGGTGCCGGGCACTTCGCCTGGGCCAACGGTGACATCAGCGGCCACGTCACTCTCGACAGCGGGCTGCGCACGCAGGCGGACGGCAGCGGCGCTCGAGTGGTCCAGACCCCGAACACCGGCGCGAGCACCCTCACCAACGCCGGCAAGTTCACTCTCACCAAGGGCACCGTGATCGTCGCCGACAGCGGAGATTCGTTCGTCAACACCGGCACGGTGGTCGTCACCGGCGGCTCGTTCGGCGCGAACAGCTCAGCCGCGCCGGCGCTGAACAACGCAGCGAACGCACACTGGACCGTCGCGCTCACGCATGGCGCAACCGTCTCGAAGGTGATCGACGGCAGCTTCCGCAACCAGGGCACGCTGACCGTCGCCGACGGCACGAAGTTCGCCGTCGGCAACAAGTTCCAGCAGACCTCGTCGGGCATCGCGAAACTGACGGTCGGCAGCACCGGCTCGTCCCGCATCACCGCCGGTGCGCTGTCTCTGAACGGCCTCGCGCACGTCTACAGCGCGCCCGGCTACAAGCCCAAGACCGCGACGGCGACCGGTCTGCTCGACGGCACAGCACGGTCGGGCAAGTTCGCCCATGTCGTGTCGACGACCAACCGGCCCGGCACCAAGTGGCATCTGAGCTACCACGGCGCACGGGTGGACGCGTCAGTGCACTGACGCGCGGGCGGTGACGCGGAGCCGGACGACAATGGCGGCATGAGCACCGATCTCGATCCCGCCGCCCTGCTCGAACAGCTCACCCTGACCGAGAAGGCTGCACTCTGCCTCGGGTCCGATTTCTGGCACACCGCTCCGGTCGAGCGGCTCGGTATCCCGGCCGTTGCTCTTTCGGATGGGCCGCACGGCCTGCGCAAGGTGCCCGAGGACGGCGTCGACGTCGCCCTGGGCGAGAGCCTGCCCGCTACCTGCTTCCCGACGGCCTCGGCGCTCGGCTCGTCCTGGGATGTCGACCTCGCCTATCGCATCGGTATCGCGCTCGCCGACGAAGCCCGCGCGCAGGGCGTCGCGGTGATCCTCGGTCCCGGGATCAACATCAAGCGCTCGCCGCTGTGCGGACGCAACTTCGAGTACTTCGCCGAGGATCCGGTGCTCTCGGGCCGGCTCGCCACGGCGATGATCGACGGCATCCAGTCCCGCGGCGTCGGCACGTCCCTCAAGCACTTCGCCGCGAACAACCAGGAGAGCGACCGGCTGCGGGTCAGTGCCGACGTCGACGAGCGCACCCTGCGCGAGATCTATCTGGCCGGCTTCGAGATCGCGGTGACCAGCGCTCGGCCGTGGACGGTGATGTGCGCCTACAACCGCGTGAACGGAGTGCACGCGTCGCAGCACCGGTGGCTGCTCACCGACGTGCTGCGCGACGAGTGGGGCTTCGAAGGGCTGGTCGTGTCGGACTGGGGCGCGGTGCACGACCGCGTGGCGGCACTCGCGGCCGGCCTCGACCTCGAGATGCCGCCGAAGCTCGGGATCAGCGATGTCGCGATCGTCGACGCCGTACACAGCGGCGCGCTCGACGGTGAGGTGCTCGACGAGTCCGTGTCACGCGTGCTCGAACTCGTCCACCGCGCTCGTGCCATCGAGCCGGTCGACGGCATCGAGGTCGACGCCCACCACGAGTTGGCGCGTGCAGCCGCGCGCGACTGCGCGGTACTGCTCAAGAACGACGGGCCGGCGCTGCCGCTGCAGCCGTCGCCCGGCCAGACGATCGCGGTGATCGGCGAGTTCGCGCGTACGCCGCGGTTCCAAGGTGCGGGCAGCTCGCAGGTGAACCCGACGCGCATCGACACCGCGCTCGACGCGCTGAGTGCCGGGGTACCGGACGGTGTCGAGGTGGCCTTCGCCGCGGGCTTCCGGCTCGACGGCATGGCCGACGATGGACTGGCCGGCGAGGCGGTCGAGCTCGCCCGACGCGCGGACGCCGTCGTCGTGTTCTGCGGCGTGCCTGCCGCGGACGAGTCGGAGGGCTACGACCGCACCCACATGCGGCTGCCGGCCGAGCAACTCGACCTGCTCCCCCGGCTGGCCGGTGCCAACGCCTCGGTCGTGCTGGTGTTGGCAAACGGATCCACGGTCGAACTGACCGACGCCGCATCGCATGCCACTGCCGTGCTCGAGACGTGGTTGTCGGGTCAGGCTGCCGGTGGCGCGGTCGCCGATCTCGTCCTCGGCGTTGCGAACCCGAGCGGCCGGCTGGCCGAGACGATCCCGCTTCGACTGGAGGACAACTCGTCCTACCTGAACTTCCCTGGCGAGGACGGGCACGTGCGCTACGGAGAGGGCGTGTTCGTCGGCTACCGCGGCTACGACGCGCTCGATCAGCAAGTGGCCTTCCCGTTCGGCCACGGCCTGTCGTACACGACGTTCGACTACGCGGATCTGCAGATCGACGTGATCGGTGATGCGGTCGAGGTGCGGTGCACGGTGACGAATACCGGCGCACGCCACGGCAAGGAGGTCGTGCAGATCTACGTCGGTGACGTCGAGTCGTCGGTCTCGCGCCCGGTGCGCGAGCTGAAGGCGTTCGTCAAGGTCGACCTGGCACCGGGCCAGTCGCACCCGGTCACGTGCACGCTCTCGCCGCGGGACTTCTCGTATTGGTCGACCCGGCGCGGCGGATGGCATCTCGAAGCCGGCGAGTTCGAGATCGCGGTCGGCTCCTCGTCGCGCGACCTGCGGCTGCGCTCGACCGTCCAGCTGACCTCGGACGAAGCGCCGCTACCGCTCGACGGCATGTCGACGTTGCAGGAGTGGCTGGCCGATCCGGCAGCGGCCCGTTTGCTGCGTGCTGCGGTGGTCGACGGCAACGACGGCGCCGCCGCGCGCACGATCCTCGACAACGAGGAGCTGCAGCGCCTGATCGGCAACTTCCCGATCAGCTCCCTCGCCGCAATGCCGGGCAGCGGACTGTCGCCCGCGATCGTCACGGACGTGGTCGCCGAGTTGCAACGCACGCGATGAAGCTGAAGCTCGACCTGCACCCGATCTACAACCGTGGCGACGAGATCGACCACGCCCTCGAAGCGATCATGGAGGAGGCGCGCGCGAAGAAGGCGCCGCTCGTCGAAATCATCACGGGTAAGGGTTCTGGGCAGCTGAAGAAGCGCGTACTGAAATTCCTCGATCGCAAGGACATCCGCGCCCTCTACCACCGGGTCGAGAAGGACTCCGACAACTTCGGCCGGGTCTTCGTGCACTTCCGCTGGAAGTAACGGTGCGTCACTGCACGAACTGCGGCGGTTCCAGATAGATGTCGCGCCGGTAGTCCTCCAGCCTCGTGGGCGGGAACAGCTCGACGAAGGCGACGACGCCGTCCTGTTCCGACCAGGCCACCCCTTGCTCGGCGACGACGTGCAGGGCAGCCCGTTTGCCCTGTCGTGAACGGAGAAACTCCCCCTCGCTGCCGACTACTGCGACCAGGTCGGCCTCGTCCGCGTCGTCCGGCAGGGCGGCCTCGCCGGCGTAGATGAGCGCGACGTCGTCACCGCGGAGGTAGATGCGTACGCCGTTGGGCGCGTCGATGACGTCGAGGTTCTGCAAGTTCTGGTAACCGGTGACCGGCTCGCGTTGTCCCTGCGCTGCGCCGGTCGCGGACAGCACCGCCTGCAGCGACTGCCCGCGCAGCCACAACAGGTCGTCGGCCCAGCTCACTCGCCGGTTCCGCTCGCCGTGGACGCTGCTTTCACGACGTCCTTCGCCTTCGCGGGCGTCCAGCTCGCGACGACCTTGGCGATGAATGCCGCGCGCTTGGGTGCGACCTTCTCCAGCATCGGCTTGTTGACGAAGAAGATGGCGACCGACTCGGCGAGATCCTCGCCTGCTCCGCCGGTTTGGCCGTACCTGGTCGGTGGAAGTTCCGCGCCGGCCTTGCCGCTCGGCGTGTACCGGTCGGCCCAGAAGTCCATAGCCGCGATCCAGTTCGCGATTTCCACCGGCTCGATGAGTCCGTGCGACATTTCGTGAATCGCATTGGCCTCGAGGGTGGTCTCGTTGTCCGTCGCCGCCTTGCCTTCTCGCACGTACCGCCTGTCCTTGAGATTCGTCACGGTGTCGAAGAGTGCGACGTCCTTCTTCGATGCGAAGTACTCGCCCATGACGCCGGGCTTGATCGTTCCGGTCGGCCCGTTCACGTCGACGGTGTCTTCGACCCGACCGATCGTGGTGACGCCCTGAGCCTTGTCGGCAATCGCAGAGTTGGCGCGCTGTGCGCCGAGGATCGGCGCGAAGTGCACGAGCGCCGCCTGGAGCGCGCGCAATTCCTTCATTTGCCAGATGCCGGTCTGCAATTTCGCAAGCTCCTCGGCCAACACCCGCGAGTAGTCGTGCTTGATCGCCTCGACGCTGGTTGCCGACGACAGCTCGATGCCATAACTGCCGGCGATGTCATCGATGATCGCGGTCGCCTCGGCCTCGTCGGCCTCTTTCTCGAGATTGACCTTCTCCTTGCCACCCTTGCCCAGCGTCGCGACCCGCGGGTAGGTCACAACCACCGGGGCTGCAGTGCTGGGTCCTGCGGATGCCGCCGGGCCGGTCGTTTCAGCGGCGTTCGTTTCGACGGGCTTCGTGTCAGTGCTCGGCGCGGCGGTGGACGCGGGCAACGACGGCGCCGACTCCCCGCCGGTGTCTGCAGGCTTGCTGTCAGTGCTCGGCGCCGCACCGGCAGATACCGACGAGGGGGCGGAGACCGGCGCACTCGGTGCCGCCGGCTTCGCGTCGCCGCTCGGTGCCGCCGGCTTCGAGGTGAACCAGCCGGAGACGATGCTGTAGAGATCGTTGAGGAAACCGCGGCGCACGACGAACGGGCCGTCGAGTTCACCGACGCGAGCGGCCTGGCGTCGCACCGCGGTGATCCCGGTCGTCCCGGCGACGGACGTCTCTGCGTCGTCGGGTTCGCCGACGCGGCCGGCCTGATGGCGCAACCCCTCGAGCACCCGGTCGGCCATCGCATCGGCCTCGACCTCGGCGGGATCATGCGCGTGGCCGATCGTCGGGCCGGCGACCGAGCGCTGCACGGTGCCCTGGTTCTGCGCGACGTGCGCAAGTTCGTGCGCGAGCAGGTGCTGTCCCGAACTGGTGGTCGGCGCGTACGTCCCGGAGGTGAAGTACACGTCCGAGCCGTAGGTGAACGCGTGCGCCTGCATGGATCGCGAGATGACGTCGGCCTCGCGATCGGTGTGCACCCGCACGCCGGACAGGTCAGTACCCAGCATCTGGCCCATCGGCTCCGCGACGGAGTCCGGCAGCGGTGCGCCGCGACCGCGGCGGCTGGTCAGCGTGCTCGCGATGTCCGGGTCGACGTCCGTTCCGCCGAGCGGATCGTTGGCGGAACCCGAGGCCCGCTGCACCTTCGGCACCGCCAGACCAGCAATCGGCACGGCGGCGGCGGTACCTGGAGCCTGCTCGAACTCGTCGGCTTCGGCAACCGGCGACTCGACCTCATGCTTGTGCGCGTGCTCGGCGTCGGCCATGGTCCCTCCAGCCCGTGGCGCCGTACGGGCATGGGCCGGCGCCGCGGTGCGCCGGACGCTACGCGCACCGGGCAAGTCGTCGCAATCTTCGTGGCTCCGTCTTGCCCCGATCTGCCCGTTTGCTGGCTATGTTGCGGAGATGCAGTTCAGCGCCGAGTTGCGCACTCCGGTTGCGGACGGCGACATCACGTTGACTTTCCGGTTGTGGCAGCGACCGCAGGTCAAGGTGGGCGGGCGCTATGTCGTCGGCGCTGTAGCGATACAGGTGGACGCGATCGACCTCGTCCCGTTCTCGTCCATCACGCCCGACGACGTCCGGCAGGCGGGCGAACCGGACCTCGAGACATTGCGTGCCCGCGCCGCCCACGCCGGCCCGATCGAGGACGACACTGTGCTGTACCGCATCGAGTTCCACGTGGTGGGTTGACCGATCGAGCCCAGGAGGCGCCCGCGATGAGCACCGGCACCGACCCCGCCGTCCGAGAATCCGAGCGTGAACGGCTACGCACCGAGTACCTGAGACCGGTGGCTGACCGACCGGCGTCGACGGCACGCGGACTGCATCACACGGCGTTGATCAGCAATGATGTCGAGACGACCATCCGCTTCTACCAGGACGTGCTCGGCTTCCCGCTGACTGAACTCATCGAGAACCGCGACTACCCCGGTTCGTCCCACTTCTTCTTCGACATCGGCAACGGCAACCTGCTCGCGTTCTTCGACTTCCCCGGGCTCGACGTGGGCCCATACGCCGAGGTCTTGGGCGGCCTGCACCACATGGCGATCAGCGTCGATCCGGAGCGGTGGCAGGAGCTCGTCGCGAGGCTGGACGAAGCCGGCGTGCCGCACGAGGTGCACAGCGGCGTGTCGGTGTACTTCCGCGATCCGGACGGCGCACGCATCGAACTCATCGCAGATCGGCTCGGTGAGATGTACGGCACCAAGGTCCTCTGATCAGCGACTACGCTTTCCTGCCCCACCCCGGACGTCAGGTCTTGTTGGTGACCTTGATCGAGGACGAGTCCGTGCTGCCGGCGATGTCGGTTGCCACTGCCGTCAGCGTGTGCTTTCCGAACGACTCGTTGAATGACACCGTGAAGGACCCTGACGCCGTCGTCGTTGCGTGATGCCCGTTCACCGAGACCGATACCGGCAGTCCGTTGGCTCCGGGCGCCACCGTCCCCTTCACCTTCGTCAGGTGGCCGTGCACCGTCGCGCCGTTCGTCGGCGAGGTGATGACCGGCGCCGCCACGAAGTCGCCGACCGCACCGGCGGTCAGTTTCTTCACGTCGGCGGTGGTCACGGCGTTGCTCACGACCAACGCCAGATGGGCCGCGCCGTTCGCCGGCACCTTGAGCGTGTACGGCATCGCGAAGCCGTCCGGTTCACCGCTCGAGTGCATGAAGCGGAGGTTGGCGGGTGCTCGCGAGTAGGTGATGCCGGTCGTGGCAGCCTGCTTGTCGCCCTCGAATGCATTCAGATCGGAGCGCTCCAGGATCGTGCCGGCCGCGCTGCTCAGTCCGGTCACCTTCTGATCGGACGTCACTGCGTGGAACTGGCCGGTCTGGCCAGGGAAGCGATACCCGGACGAACCGGTAACCGGCAACGGCAGCACAGTCTCGTACTCCGCCGACACCGTGTGCTTGCCGCCGGTCGAGATGAAGCTGTCGCCGATCCGCACTTGATGTGAACTGTCGACGACGGTGACGACCCGCTGGTATTTGACACCTGTCGAGACAAGGCTCGGGCAGGACGTCGACGTCGGCGGATAGGTGTCACTGACGCTGCAGCGCATCAACAGGCCGGAAACGGTCATGGCGAGATCTCCGTTGCTGCTGCGGTGGAACGTCGCCTTGAGCGCGGGCTGGGTCACTGCCAGTGATCGGTCGCCGATCAAATAGCCGGCCACCATCGGCGGCCAGTACGCGTTGTGATGGTCGACCTGCAGGCTGCTCGCGGTCGACGTGCCGGATGACGTCACGTTCGACGAAGACGGGCCGGCCACGCACTCCGCTGCCGAAGCACCTTCGACGATCATGTTCGGCGGCGCGATCGTTGCAGTGAGGACGACCCCGTCGCACTCATCGGAATCCTGATACACGCCGAAACCGTCGCTCTTCTCGTCCCCGGCGGCGGTGCCGACCGCCACATGGCTGCTGTCGCGGACGATGCCGGTGACCCAGCTGTACAGCAGCGGGCCGTTGTACGACCCCAGGTAGTCGGTGATCGCAGTGCCTGTGGGGACGGCCCGCAGCCGGCACTGCGCGATCAGGTTCGGCACCGTCACGACTGTGCTGAAGGCGCCGCCGCTCACCGCCACCGCGGTCGCCAACGGTGTCGACGAGAGCTCGCCCGTGGAACTCGTGTACAGGCAGTCGATGTCCACCGACGTGACGTCGGCCGATGTCTTGCCCGACACGGTGAAGTGATTGGTCGTCGCGCCGGGACTCGCGTCGAAGTGAAAGAACTTCGTCGTGCTCGGCGTCGTGATCTTCGTGAACGTTCCGGGGCCTGGACTGGCCTCCGCCGACGCGGTGATCATCGTCCCGGACAACAATGCGATGACCGCTGCCAACCGACCTACCAGCATGGCGCCGTGCCCCTCCCGTAGTGACGACGTACGGGACGAGACGCTAGCCCCTCCAGGC
>DASXJN010000232.1:0-19065 GCA_036497365.1 Jatrophihabitantaceae bacterium
TGTTCGGCACGATCATCGACCACCTCGCGCCGGCCAGTTGGGGCACCGACCCGACCAGCCCGCTCGAACTGGCCGCCCTGTCGCGCGAGCTGGGCATGAACGACTGGCAGGCGCGCCAGTTCACCCGGCACATCGACGGGCTGCGCGGCCGCGCCATCGACCGCAACGTCGAACTGGTGATGCGCCACCCGTTCCGCACATAGTTGGCCGCGGAGCAGGGCGACACGCCGCAGAACACCCTGCTGCGGGGCCAACTGTCGCGACGGCTCAGGGGCCGGTGACCGCCGCGAGGCGCAGACCGCGCACGGCGGCGACCCGCTCTGCTTCGGCGTCCACCCGCTCGCGTACCGGGGGCGGGAGCGGTGCGAACTCGTCGAGGACGATGGTCAGCTTCCCGCCGGACGCCTTGGGCCGCCAGGTGCCGGCGACCTCGCCGTCGACGAACACCGCGCCCGGCCGGCCGAGCACCGGCCACATCGCCTTGTGCACCGACGTGTCGGGGACGATCAGGTCGCGGTCACGCGCCTGCAGATACGGGTCGAACGCGCCGAGCAGGCGCACCAGGTCCGGCTCGGGCGGCGACTCGAGCGCGTCGACCGCCTCGGGCGGCAGCCACGCCTTGCTGCTCGCCCGGCCCACTCCGTCGACCTGCACCTCCACCAGGTCGTCCGGCCAGGCCTGCTCGACGTCGGCCCGGCGCGCCTCGAGATAGCCGGCGGCCTGCACCGGGGTGGCCGGACCCAGCAACGTCAGATAGGCCCGGACGAGCTTGCCGAGCGCCCGTGCGTTCGGCTTGGTCGTCACCCGCGCGCCCTTGCGGCGGAACATGACCGGCGGCGAGGTGTCCGGCTGCATCTCGAGGCCCGCGGCCAGAAAGGACGCGCGCATCGCCGAGTCCGAGATGTGGCTCGTCTTGCAGGCCCGGCAGTTTCGCAGCATCACCTTCGGCACCGCCTTGCTCACCGCGGTCGACACCGCGCCCTTGGCGGTCGGCTTGCGGACCGCGTCGCGCATCGCGTCGACTGCGATCGTGAACTGGTCCAGGGCGGCGATGCCGGCGCGCTGCACGCTGGGGCCGGTCTCGTTCAGCCGTTGTGCCGCGTCTGTCTCCGACAGCGGGTACAGCGCGGCGGCCAGGTCGTCGAGATCCGCGCGGCGATGCACGTACGGCGCGCCGCGCAGCGACCAGACCAACGCCAGCGACGCGTCCGGCCCGAACGCGGCCGGGCTGGGCGTGTTCGGCAGCCGGGCGTCGAACGCCAGCCGGGCCTGCTCCCCCGCACTCTCCTGCACGCCGATGTCGAGCACGGCGAGGCTGCGGATCTGCTTGGCCGTGCGGTACAGCTGCTGCGCCTCGATCCGGTAGGCGACGATCTGCTCGCGCGAAGTCTTCATACCAGCTCGTACTCCAGGTTCATCGTGTACTCCATCGCTTCGGCCGCGTAACTGCCCGAGCCGCGAATCCCGGCCAACTCTCCGGTACCCGAGCCTGCGACGATCGTCACGTCCGTGCGCGCCACGCCGCCGCGATGGTCCCCGGACGTCGCGAGCACGAAGGTGCCGCTTCGTCCGTCGATGGTGGCAGTCACCAGTTCGTAGCCGGTGTACGGGCCGACCAGCGACTGCGGCTCGTCCGGGTCGCCGTCGACGTAGCTGATGAGCAGCCAGCAGGTCGAGGTGCCTTCGACGTCCCCGCGCCACTCGGTCGTGAACGTCGCGCGGGCCACGGCGTGCGGCCCTTCGGCGACGCCGACCCGGTCCTCGTCCCACGTCTTGCCGGTGATGGTGATCGTTGCGTTCGTCATGCTGGCAAGCCTGCCAGCAATACCTGCCATCGGATGTCAGGTTTTACGGGAGAATGGAGCACATGCGCGCCAGCCGGCTGCTGTCGATCCTGCTCCTCCTGCACACCCGCGGGCGGGTCAGCGCGACCGAACTCGCCGCCGAACTGGAGGTCTCGGTTCGCACCGTGTACCGCGACATCGAGGCGCTCGGCTCCGCCGGCATCCCGGTGTACGCGACGCGCGGACGCAACGGCGGCGTGCAGTTGCTCGAGGGCTATCGCACGAAGCTGACCGGACTCACACCGGACGAGGCCGACGCGGTGTTTCTCGCCGGACTGCCCGACGCGGCCGCCGACCTCGGCCTCGGCGACGTGCTCGCCACCACGCAGCTGAAGCTGCTGGCCGCCCTGCCCGCCGAGCTGCGCGAACGTGCCGAGCGGATCCGCGACCGGTTCCATCTGGATGCACCCGGCTGGGAGCGTGCCGCCGACTCGCCGCCCGCGCTCGCCGCCGTGGCCGATGCCGTGTGGCAACAGCGCCGCGTCTCCGTGCGCTACGAACGGGCCAACCGGACCGAGGTCGAGCGCGTGCTCGAGCCGCTCGGTCTCGTGCTCAAGGCCGGGGTCTGGTACGCCGTGGCTCGGGTCGCCGGCGATGCGCGCGGTCCGCGCACCTACCGGTTGTCGCGCATCCGCAGCGCTACCGTCTCCGACGATAGGTTCGATCGTCCGGTCGGCTTCGATCTGCAAGCGCACTGGCGCGAGTACCAGCGCGATTACGAGCAGCGACTCTTCTCGGGCACGGCCACGGTGCGCGTGTCACCAGCCGGACGACAGTTGCTGTTCCTGCTCGGCTCGGTCGCGGCGCGCGCCGCGCACGCGGCGATCCAGACGCCGGACGGCGATGGCTGGGCGGTGACCACGGTGCCCATCGAGTCGGTGCGCCATGCCCAACACGCGCTGCTGCAACTCGGCGCGGACGTCGAGGTGCTCGCACCGAATGAGTTGCGTACCGCGCTACGCAACGCGGCCGCGGCGACGCTGGCGCGCTACGACGACTCGGACTTCGGCGGCACCTCAGCGCGCTGATCCGTGGGCTGCGCCGCAGGCGGCGCTGCGCTCTCATCGGGCGGCGGGGCGGTGGATTCGGGGGCGGCGGGCCCATCATCGGCGTGCACCGGGAACTCCTCGCGCACCTTGCGCAGGTGCTTCGACATCGACTTGAACAAGAAGTACACGGCGACGCACAGGACGAGGATCACGGCGAGCCCGATCGGGCCGGACTTGACGCCCTCGCCACCCTTGGGCGCGTGTGGCGTCTTCGTCGCCGCGGCGACAACCGCGGTGCTCAGCAACGGCCCCGGCGAGATCACGACATCCGCTCCCGGACGCCCGCGAACAGATCGTCCTCGGGAATGTCGGAGTCGACCAGTGACCGCGCGAGCTCGAAGTCCTCGGTCGGCCAGGCGTCACGCTGGATGTCGAGCGGGACGGAGAAGAACCAGCCGTTCGGGTCCACCTGAGTGGCATGGGCGAGCAGTGCGGAATCACGGCGTTCGAACCAGTCGGCGACGTTCACCCGAGTGGTGATCTTCGGCGGGCGGAACTTCTCGCGGTTCTCCTCCCACCGGCGCCGGCGCTCCTCGAAGGGCGACTCGAGTCCGTGCGCGAGCAGCGCGGCGTGCAGCGCCTCGAAGCGCTCCTCGCTGAAGCCGACGTCGTAGTAGAGCTTGAGCGGCTGCCACGGCTCGCCCTCGCCCGGAAACCGGTCGGCGTCCGGTGCCGCGTCGAAGGCCGCCACGCTGATGTCGTGGCAGCGGATGTGATCGGGGTGCGGGTAGCCGCCGTTCTCGTTGTACGTCGTGATCACGTGCGGACGGAAGGCGCGGACCTCTTTGACGAGGCGGCGGGTGGCCTCCTCGATCGGCTGCAGCGCGAAGCAGCCGTCGGGCAGCGGCGGCAGCGGGTCGCCTTCGGGCAGCCCGGAGTCGACGAATCCGAGCCAGTCCTGACGAACGCCCAGGATGGCGCGGGCACGGTCCATTTCGTCCTTGCGGATCTGGGCGATGTCGGCCTCGATGTCGGCGCGTCCCTGCAGTGCGGGGTTGAGGATGCTGCCGCGCTCACCGCCGGTGCAGGTCACCACGAGCACGTCCACGCCCTCGTCGACGTAGCGGGCCATGGTCGCCGCACCCTTGCTCGACTCGTCGTCCGGATGGGCGTGCACACACATCAGCCGGAGCTGCTCGGAACTCACGACGTCCATTGTTCCTGATCGGGTCCTAACGGATTCGCCAGGTTTGGTTTCGCCCCCGAGCGGGGTGCGGTGTTAGCTTGGAGGTTCTGCTCGATCCCAGATATTCGACTTTTTGGAGTACCGACGTGTCTTCGACCGATGACGCCGTCACCTTCTTGACCCAGGATGCCTTCGACCGCCTCACCCGTGAGCTCGAAGAGCTCATCGCGAACCGCCCGGCCATGGCGGCTGAGATCAACGCCCGCCGCGAGGAGGGCGATCTGCGCGAGAACGGCGGCTACCACGCCGCCCGTGAGGAGCAGGGCAAGCAGGAGGGACGCATCCTGCAGCTCCAGCAACTGCTGCGCAGCGCGAAGGTCGGCGAGGCACCGGTCAGCGACGGTGTCGCGGGGCCGGGCATGATCGTCGAGGTCCGCTTCGAGGGCGATGACGACGTCGAAACCTTCCTGATCGGTTCTCGCGAGGAGTCCGAGACCGCCGGTGTCGCGGTGTACTCGGCCGCGTCGCCGCTGGGCAAGGCGCTCACCGGCGCCGGCGAGGGCGACACCGTCGAGTACGAGACGCCGACCGGCAAGACGATGAAGGTGACCCTGGTCAGCGCCAAAGCGTTCGTCGGCTGAGCCGGCCGTGCGCGCCCGTCCCGCCTTCGCCTCGGCCGCGCTCGCCGGGGCGATCTTCACACTTGCGGCGTGTGCGCAAGCGGTGAACGGCTCGGGCAGCGGCCGCTATCACGCCACCGCGGCGGCGGGTACGCACGCGCCGAGTTCGCCACCGGCGACGCGCGGACTGCCGTCGTCGGCATCGTCCGGTCCGTCCTCGTCGGGGCCCTCGGCGCCCTCATCGGCGCCGGCATCGTCCGGCGGAGGTGGACGACCGGTCCCGGCGCACCCGGTCCGGCAGCGGACGGTGCAGGGCTCCGACGGCACGGTCTACGAGGTCAAGGTGTGGGCCGAAGTCACCGGCGAGAAGGACTGTGCGGCACAGGCGTACGGCGGCCCGGTGATCGCGTTCCTGAACGCGCATCCTTGCGTGTCGATGAATCGGCTGCTCGCGACGACGACGGTCAACGGTCGCCAGGTCGGTTTCGCCGAACGATCGATCGGCTTCAACGGTAGCAACGCAGGACAGGCCTACCGGACGGCCGGCAAGTTCCGAAAGCTCGTCTCGCGCAACGGCACCGGCAACATCGACGACCTGATGCGCGACGGGTACCGGCTGCCGAGCGGGCCGAAGTCGGTGCCGTTCCCGAACGCGTTCAGCGCGCTGTCGCAGGACAGCGGCGTCACGATCGTCGAGGCCTGGTACGTGGACGGGTCGACGTCGGACAACGACCCGGCACTCGAGCGGATGGAGCAGGCGATCTACCTGCAGGTCTGAGTTCCGGGCGACATATCCGTCCGGACAACGTCTTGGCGCGATAACCAGGCGGGACGTAGCGTCGAGAAAGTGACAACCCCTGCACTCGGCAGCCTCCCGCAGATCTCGACCTTGGGCGAGCTGCGCTCGTCGGCTCATGTCCATCGCAGCGTCAAGACCGAACTGCGGCAGAACCTCATCGCGCGGCTGAGTTCCGGCCAGCCGTCCCTGCCGGGCATCGTGGGATTCGACGAGACCGTCGTCCCCGAGGTCGAACGCGCGATCCTGGCCGGTCACGACCTGGTGCTGCTCGGCGAGCGCGGGCAGGGCAAGACGCGGCTGATCCGCACGCTGGTCGGTCTGCTCGACGAGTGGACCCCGGTCGTCGCCGGCTGCGAGATCAACGACCATCCGTACGCGCCGGTGTGCGGACGGTGTCGCGACCTGCTGGCCACCGAGGGCGATCTGCTGCAGGTGGGCTGGCTGCACCGCAGCGAGCGGTACGGCGAGAAGCTCGCCACCCCTGACACGTCGGTCGGCGATCTCATCGGCGACGTCGACCCGATCAAGGTCGCGCAGGGACGCACCCTCGGCGATCCCGAGACCATCCACTACGGCCTCGTGCCGCGTACCAACCGCGGCATCATCGCCGTCAACGAGTTGCCCGACCTCGCCGAGCGGATCCAGGTCGCGCTGCTCAACGTGCTGGAGGAGCGCGACATCCAGGTGCGCGGGTACCAGTTGCGCATGCCGCTGGACCTGCTGCTGGTCGCCAGTGCCAACCCCGAGGACTACACCAACCGCGGCCGCATCATCACGCCGTTGAAGGACCGGTTCGGCGCCGAGGTGCGCACGCACTATCCGCTCGAGCTGACCGACGAACTGGCACTCATCGCGCAAGAGGCCGCGGTGTTGTGGAGCGACACCGACTTCGCCGCACCGGTCGTACCGGCGCACCTGCTCGAGGTGGTCGGCCGGTTCGCCCGCAACGTCCGCGACGCGCCGCAGGTCGACCAACGCTCCGGTGTGTCGGCACGGTTCGCGATCGCCGCGGTCGAGACGGTGGCGGCGTCGGCGGTGCGGCGTGCCGCAGTTGCCGGCGAACCCATCGCGGTCGCTCGCATCGCCGACGTGCCCGCGGTGATCCCGGCTTCGCGCGGCAAGGTCGAGTTCGACGACGCCGACGAGGGACGCGAGTTCGACGTGCTCGAGCACCTGCTGCGCCGTTCGATCGTCGAGACCTACCGGTCGCGGCTGGCCGGGCTCGATCTTCGTCCGTTGCAGGAGAAGTTCGACCAGGGCCTCACCGTCGAGACCGGCGAAGCCGTGAGTGCGGAGCGGCTGCTCGCGCAGCTGGGTCCCGTGCCGGTTCTGTCGGCACTGCTGGAGCGCCTGGAAACCGATGGCATCGGCGAGGGCCCCGCCGCGATCGGGATCGCTGCCGCAGTACTGGAATTCGCGCTCGAGGGCCTGCACCTCAACAAGCGCCTCGCCAAGGACTCCGACGGAGTGCGGACCGTGTATGGGAACTAACCGATTTCGGTTCGGGGCGTGGCATGGGGGGCCGGATCCACTCGCCCCGCCGTATGACATCCGCGAGGCGCTCGACGAGATGGGCGACGACGTGTTGTCCGGCGCGTCACCACGCAGCGCGCTGAACCGTCTGCTGCGCCGCGGCACGGACGGGCGCAACGGCCTCGACGCGTTGCGCCGACGTGCACGTGAACGCGCCCGCGAACTGCGGCACAGCGGTCAGCTCGACGGCACGCTCAAGCAGGTCAAGGAGTTGCTCGACAAGGCGCTCGAGGCCGAGCGGCGCGACCTGTTCCCTGATCCGTCCGACAGCGCGCGGATGGCCGAGGCCGAACTCGACACGCTGCCCGACGACACCGCACGCGCCGTCCGCCAGCTCAGCGACTACCAATGGCGTTCGGACGAGGCACGCCTGGCGTACCAGCAGATCCAGGACATGCTCCGCGACCAGGTGCTCGATGCGCAGTTCGCCGGTATGCGTGAGGCGCTGCAGAGTGCGACGCCACAGGATCTCGAGCGGGTGCGCGAGATGATGAACGCGCTCAACGAGATGCTCGACGCCGATGCACGCGACGAGCACACCCAGGAACAGTTCGACGACTTCATGCAGAAGTACGGCGACTTCTTCCCCGAGCAGCCGGCGAACCTCGACGAGCTGATCGACTCGCTGGCGCGCCGCGCGGCCGCCGCGCAACGACTGCTCGAGAGCCTGACACCCGAGCAGCGCAACGAGCTCGAGGGCCTGATGAGCCAGGCCATGCAACAGTCCGGGCTGGCGAACGAGATGGCGCGGTTGCAACAAGGGCTGCGGATGGCGCGTCCTGACCTGCGCTGGGGCGGCCGCCAGCGGATGGACGGCCAACAGTCGATGGGCTTCGCCGACGCCACCGGCGCGCTCGCCGAACTCGCCGACCTCGACCAGTTGGACGACCTCCTCGGCCAGGACTACCCCGGCGCGAGCCTTGATGACATCGACGAAGAACTCATCGAGAACGCGCTCGGTCGCGCCGCGGTCGACGATCTCTCGCAACTGCGACGCATCGAGCGCGAGTTGCGGAATCAGGGCTACCTGCAGCGCGGCAGTGACGGCCTCAAGCTGACCCCGCGCGCACTGCGCCGGCTCGGCCAGACCGCGCTCAAGCGCGTGTTCGACGTGCTCGAGTCGCGCGGCCGCGGCGGCCACGACGTCCGCGACGCGGGTGCTGCCGGCGAGGTCACCGGCGCCAGCCGCGAATGGCAGTTCGGCGATGAGCAACCGCTCGACGTCGTCCGCACCGTGCACAACGCGGTCCGGCGAGC
The DNA here is from genome assembly GCA_036497365.1 of Jatrophihabitantaceae bacterium. Lineage (GTDB taxonomy): Bacteria > Actinomycetota > Actinomycetes > Mycobacteriales > Jatrophihabitantaceae > RYN-133. Next base: position 8,229 of record DASXJN010000232.1, read on the forward strand.
GACCACGGCCCATACGCGACTGTCGTTGGCGGCTGAGGACTTCGAGGTGGTCGAGACGGAGCGTCGCTCGTCCGCTGCGGTCGCGCTGCTCGTCGACATGTCGTACTCGATGGAGCTGCGCGGCACCTGGGGCGAGGCGAAGACGACCGCGCTCGCGTTGCACGCCCTGATCAGCTCGAAGTTCCCACAGGACGCGATCGAGATCATCGGGTTCAGCGACTACGCCCGGGTGATGTCGACGGGCGCACTCGTGGACCACGACTGGGACCGCGTGCAGGGCACCAACCTGCAACACGGGCTGATGCTCGCGAGACGTCACCTCGACAAGCACCGCAACTCCGAGCCGGTGATCCTGGTGATCACCGACGGTGAGCCGACTGCACATCTCGCGCGCGACGGGTTCGCCGACTTCGCCTGGCCACCGACACCCGAGACGATCGCAGCCACCCTGGCCGAGGTCGAACGATGCACACGCCGCGGCGCGACGATCAACGTCTTCATGCTGGACGACGATCCGCGGCTGGTCGAGTTCATGCGCGAGGTCGGGCGTCGCAACGGTGGACGGGTGTTCCTGCCCAAGCCTGGAGCTCTGGGCGAGTACGTCGTGGCCGACTACCTGCGTTCGCGGAGCGGACGCCGCCGTGCCGCCGGCTGAGGTCGAGCTCCGACCGTCACCGATCGCCGGCAACGGCGTGTTCGCCGTGCACGACATCGCGGCGGGTGTCGTGGTCGAGGGATCCCTCAACCACAGCTGCGATCCGAACACCTGGTTCGACCGCGAATCGCTCGTGACCCGCCGCCAGGTCGCCGCCGACGAAGAGCTCACTTACGACTACGCCACCGGTTCCGACGACCTCGTGCTGGTGTGTCACTGCGAGACCTATCGCTGCCGGCAGATGATCGAGGGCAGCGACTGGCAGATCCCCCAGTTGCAGCAGCGCTATGCGGGGCACTGGGCTCCCGACCTGCAACGGCTCATCGACGACGCCGGCTAGCCCTCGCCTAAGCTCGGCGCCATGCCGTCCCGTCCGCGCTATGCCTATCTCGGTCCGGCCGGGACGTTCACCGAGATTGCGTTGCGACAGGTCGCCGGCCCGGACGACGCCGACTACCTGCCGCAGCAGCACGTCGTAGCCGCATTGGAGGCCGTGCGCTCGGGCGCGGCCGACTTCGCCGTCGTCGCTATCGAGAACTCTGTCGAGGGTGCGGTGACGGCCGTGCTCGACGACCTCGCGTCGGGCGATCTCGTCCTGGTCGCCGAGATCCTCGTCCCGGTGTCGTTCAGCCTGGTGGCTCGTGACGGCACGGCGATCGAGGACGTGCAACGCGTAGCCGCGCACCCCCACGCGTGGGCGCAGTGCCGCCGATGGCTCGCGGCCAACCTGCCCGCGGCGATCCACGTGCCAGAGACGTCGAACACCGCTGCCGCGCAGGTGCTCGTCGACGCCGAGACGCAGGTCGACTTCGACGCGGCGTTGATCCCGCCTGGTGCGCTGGTGCACTACCCGCTGCGCGTGCTCGCCGACCAGGTCGCCGACAACGCGGCCGCGGTGACGCGGTTCGTCGTCGTCGGCCATCCCGGCGACCTGCCGGCACCGACCGGCGCCGACAAGACATCGCTGGTCGTGCATCTTCCGGACAACGAAGCCGGCGCGTTGCTCACCATGCTCGAACAGTTCGCCACTCGCGGCGTGAATCTCTCGCGGATCGAGTCACGCCCGATCGGCGACGAGCTCGGTCGCTACCTGTTCTCGATGGACGCCGAGGGCCACATCGCGGAGCCGCGGATGCACGAGGCGCTCATGGGGCTGCACCGGGTGTGCCCGGTGGTGCGCTTCCTCGGCTCGTACCCGCGAGCGGACAAGGCGCCGAACGAGGTCCGTCCGGGCACCGGCGCAGCCGACTTCGACGCGGCCCGCCGGTGGGTCGACGAGCTGCGCTCAGCTGGCGGGTAGGCCCGGCCCGACGAGTTTCTGCACCGCTGCCGGGAGCCGGTAGAGGTAGCGCACCGACGTGCCGTTGGTCACCCGGGCCGGACCGCAGGTTTGGAACGTGATCGTCACCGCGCGAAGGCGTCGTCCGCTCGCGTCCGCCGAGATGATCTCGATGCGGCGGTTCGCGTCGGCCGGACGGTCCGGACACATCCGGGACGGGCCCGGAAGAGGCGAGGATTTTTCGATGATCCTGGTCATCGTTCGCGTCGCGGCCGCCGAAAGCACGAGGGACTTGGGCTGCGGGCGAGACACCAATGAGTAGGCGCACACCTTCATCCCTACCGGCCGGTGCGCGAACATCGGCTGGTTGGCGCCGTAGGTCGACAGGCCGCCACCGCCAGGCAGTGCGTAACTGGTCGGCGACGCCGGGCAGGACACGGTCGAAACCAGTGCATGCGCGGCGCGGGCGTGCTCACTGAATCCGCCTGCGGTGCGGCCACCACCACCGGAGCCGGCAACCGGCCCGCCTTGGAGGGGTGGCGGCGCGGGTGACGGCGCGGGTGCTTTCGGTGCGGCTGCAGAGCGCACCCCGCCGTGCGCCGCCGGCGCAGTCGCCGCCAGACCTCCCGCGGCGCCGGCGCTGCCGCCGCTCTCGTCGCTCTGGCGGGTGAACAGGAAGGTCAGGCCGGTGGCGACGACCGCGACGACGGCCGCGCTGCTGATCGCGGTGTTGATCCGGCGGCGGCGCTCGTAGCGCACCCGCAGCGCCTGCGAAATCGCCGACGTTGCATCGGGCAGGTCGCCCTCGCCGTCGTGCAGGAACGCACGCAGTTCGGCTTCGGTCGGACTCATCGTTGTTCCTTCGTTCCGCGAGCGTCGCTCATTGCTTCACTCCGATCTCCACCCGCAGCCGTGACAGCGCCCGGCTGCAGGTGCTCTTCACCGTCCCCACCGGGACGCCCAGGCTGGCCGCGGCATCCTGCTCCGAGAGGTCGCAGTAGTACCGCAGCACGATCACGGCCCGTTCCTTCGGGCTCAGGCCGGCGAGCAGGCGACGCAGCTGGTCGCGCTCGTCGGCCGCGCTGACGTCGGTGCTTTCCGACGCAGCCATCTCCGGCAACGTCTCGGTGGGTTTCTCGCCCCACCAGCGCCGCCGGGTCGAATCGATGTGGGCGGTGACCAGCGCCTTGCGGGCATAGGCGAGCGGCGCCTCGATCTTGTCCCACTTGAGGTAGACCCGCGTCAATGCCGTTTGCACCAGATCCTCGCCACGGTGGTGATCTCCGGTCAGCAGGCGGGCAGCGTGCAGCAGGGCCGCGCCGTTCGTCTCGACGAACGCGCGGAATGCCGCATCGTCTGCCACTTACCGACCTCCCTACCGTCTTTGACGAGGTGGGAACCGACGATGGTTCAGCTACCCGGCCGGTACACCATCAGGAAGACGATCACGGCGAAGATGACGCCGACGATGCCGCCGCCGGCGGCGACACGCGCGGTCATCGACGAGGCGGACTGGCCACTGCCGAGCAGCGAGCCCACCTTCGCCAGCGCCGGTACCAGGAGCGCTAGCACGATCGCGACACCGGCCGCCCAGAGCACCAGCGACAACCAGACCCACAGGTCGCTGAAGTCGCCGACCTTCTGGCCGTGGAACTTCATGCCGAGCACGGCGAACCCGAGCACCACGACCAGCACCGACGCGTAGGAGTAGATCCGCAGCATCCGGGCCGACGAGGCGGCCGCCGCCGCGTCGCCCTGGCGCACGGCCCGTCCCGCCGTGGTCGCCGCGTGCACCAGCGGCCCGATCGCGAAGACGGCGAACAGCAGATGCAGGGCGAGGAACAGTTTGAACACGCTTCGAGGCTATCCCGCCCTCTGCCGGCGGCTGCGCCTCTGGTTGATCAACAGGCCCGAAACGCCCCTAGAGGGCGTTTCAGGCCTGTCGATCATGGGACGAGAACCCGAAGCCGAGTTGGCGCCAGGCCTCGTAGACGGCGACGGCCGCGGCATTGGACAGGTTCAGGGAGCGTCGGCCGGCCAGCATCGGAATGCGCAGCCGTTCGGTCACATGCGGGTCGCCGAGCACCTCGGCACTGAGCCCGGTCGGCTCGGGGCCGAACAGCAGCACGTCCCCGGCGACGTACTCGATGTCCGCGTAGGACATCGTTGCGGACGCGGTGAATGCGAACACCCGCGCCGGCAACACGACCTCCCACAACGCCTCCAGCGAGGCGTGCACGGTCACCTTCGCCAGATCGTGGTAGTCGAGCCCGGCCCGTCGCAGTTGCGCGTCGGCCATGCCGAACCCGAGCGGCTCGACCAAATGCAGATGCGCGCCGGTCGCGGCGACCAGGCGGATCGCGTTGCCCGTGTTGGGCGGGATTCGGGGTTCGACGAAGACGATCGAGAACACGGCTCAGATCAGCTCACCGGGCGAGTCCGGCACGTCGACGGCATGCGCGCGCAACGCTTCGAGCGGCACGTACTCGAGCACCCGTTCGTGCGTGCAGGCGAGCACTACTGGCGCGGCGGCGCCCTCCTGATAGGCCTGCAACCAGCGCAACGCGACCACGCACCATCGGTCACCCGGACCTAGGCCCGGGAACTGCCACTCGGGATGCGGCGTCACGAGGTCGTTGCCGACGCGCAGTTGTTGTTCGAGGAACTCGGCCGTCATCACCGCGCACACCCCGTGCACGCCGACATCGTCCGGGCCGACCGTGCAGGTGCCGTCGCGGTAGAACCCGGTTACCGGATCGCTGCCACACGGCTGCAGCGGCTCGCCGAGAATGTTGCGTTCCATCTAGAGACCTCGTAGCCGTCGTGGCCCGGTGTCGGCTCGGGCGCTCGCCGGCGCAACCCGGGCCGACGCGCCGGTGAGTTGGGCGCCGATCGGGGTGGCCAGCGCCTGCAACCTGCACTCGGCCAGTTCCGGCACCGCGTCGGCCAGCGCCGAGAGTCGAAGTACCAGGTCGGACAGCGCGAGCAGGTCCATGGCCGGCGCGCCGGAGTAGCCGGTGAGCAACGGTGCCGCGCGCGGCGACAAGACCAGTTCCTCCGCGTCCGCGCCGGTGAGCGGAACCGGCGCGTACGCGCGGTCGCCGAGCAGTTCGGTGGCGACGCCGGCGATGCCGAACCATTCGATCGCGCCGAAGGACGGGTCGTCGTGCATGCCGATGACGACCTCGACCGACTCGGCCGGAATCTCGTTCGAGAGCACCAGGCCGAGCGCGCCGAGGAGCGCACCGATCTCGTCCGCGGCGAGTTCGCGTCCGGACGCCGTCTCGGCAAGCACCGCGGCGACCACTGCGCGGGCGCGGTCGATGTCGACATCGAGATCGGGCACGGTGCCGCTCGCGCGATTGCGCCACGCGGCATAACGCACGACGCGACCGAGCGCACGAACCGCACGCTCGGGCGATGCATAGGACGGTACCGAGCCAGGTGCTGGTGACGACTCCCCGCGCGCCGCGAGTTCTCCCGGCACGCCTTCGAAGCCGAGGAACGTCGACACGATCGGTTTGGTCGCACCGGTCGCTGCGCCTCGCAGCGCGATCGCGACGTCCTCACCGCGGGCCGGCTGCAGGGGCGGCACGAACACGGCGACCACCGCGTCGATCGCCTCGTCCGCGAGCACGGTGCGCAACGAGTCCTCGAATGCGTCCGGCGTTGCGTCGACCCCGACGTCCTCGATGCGATCGAGGGAAAGCCCTTCGGCGGCGCAGGCGTTCCGCACGAGCACCGCCAGCGCGGTCGAGTTGCCCACGACCGCCACGCGCGTGCCGTCCGGCAACGGCTCGGTGGTGAGCAGCAGCGCGGTGTCGAACAGATCGCCGACGGTGTCGACACGGATCACGCCGGAGCGTTCGAACAGCGCGCGTGCGCTGTCCTCGGACAGGTCCACCGAGGTCGACCGCAGGCCGGGCACGACCGTCCCTGCCGCACTGTTCACCGCGACGATCGGTTTAGTGCGTCCCAGCCGGCGGGCCAGCCGCGCGAACTTGCGCGGGTTGCCGAACGACTCGAGGTACATGAGCACGACGTCGGTGTGCTCGTCGGTCTCCCAGTACTGGAGCAGGTCGTTGCCCGACACGTCCGCGCGGCTGCCGGCAGAGACGAACGTCGAGACGCCGATGCCACGCCGTGCCGCTTCGCCCAGCACGGCCACGCCGAGCGCGCCGGACTGGGCGAAGAAGCCGGCGCGTCCGGCCAGCGGCGGCAACGGCGCGAGCGATGCGTTCAGCCGTACGGCCGAATCGGTGTTGATGATCCCGAGACAGTTCGGCCCGACCACGCGCATGCCGTTCGCGCGCGCCTCAGCGACCATCGCGCGCTGCAGCGTCGCGCCCACCGCGCGCTCCTCGTCCGTGCCGCGCTCGCCGAATCCGCCGCTGAGCACGACAAGGCCCCGGACGCCGCGGTGCGCGCACTGCTCGACGATCTCGGGAACGGCATTCGCGGGGACGGCGACGACGACGAGGTCGACCTCGCCCGGCACGTCGAGCACGGATCGATACGCGGGCACTCCGCCGACATGCTTGGCCTCCGGGTTCACCGGGTAGAGCAGCCCGTCGAAACCCATCCGGAGCAGGTTCGCGAACACCGCGTGGCCGACCTTGCCGGCGTCGTTGCTCGCACCGACGACCGCGACCGAGCGCGGATACATGAGCCTCGTGATCGAACGCGCCTCGGCGCGTTGTTCGCGTTCGCGCATCACCGCTTCGGTCATCACCGTTTCGTCGATCGCGAACTCGAGACTGATCTCGCCGTGTTCGAGGTGCCCGCTCGTCTCGTAGCCTGCTTCCCGGAAGACGCGCACCATGCCGGTGTTCTCAGCGAGGACGACGGCGTTGAAGCGTTTGACGCCGGATTCGCGTCCCGCGGCGGCGAGATGTTCGAGCAGCACGGAGCCGATGCCGCGCCCTTGGTGGGCGTCGGCCACGACGAACGCGACCTCGGCGTTGTCGGTGCCGGCCTCGCGCTCGTACCGGCCGACCGCGATGATCTCGCCGCCCAGGATGGCGACCAGCGCTACGCGATCGTGGTGGTCGACGTTGGTGAACCGGCGCAGATCGCGATCGGGGATGCGCGGGTAGGCGGAGAAGTAGCGCAGGTAGCGCGTTCGCATCGAGAGCCCGCCGTGGAAGGCGACGATCCCGTCTGCATCGTCGGGACGGATCGGCCGCAGGTGCACCGTTCCGCCATCCGCCACGACGACATCAGCCTCCCAGTGCGGCGGCGCGACCGCTTCGACGTCGTCGTCAGTCACGCGGATCGTCCGGATCGAGGCCTAGTAGCGGGTAGCTCGCGCGCCGGGTCGCGCCGATGGCACGGTCGAGCCAGGAGTCGCCGCCGGGCATCCACGCGCTCGGTTCCGGGTCGCGTCCTTCACCCATCCGTTCGGGCAGCGCGCCGCGCACGCCGCGCGAGCGAAGATGATCGGTCCACTCGTCCGGAATGCTCGCCGCCGGATCGATGCGCTCGCCGGTCGCCTCGGCGAGCAGGTGCGTCCAGGTGCGGGGCACGCAGCGCACGAGTCCGTACCCGCCGCCGCCGAAGGCGAGCCACTTGCCGCCCGTCACGTCGTGCGCGAGTTGGTGCAGTTCGCCGATCGCCTGCCGCTGCCCGTCCACGGACAGTTCCAGGTTGGCCAGCGGATCCTCGTGGTGCGTGTCGCACCCGCATTGCGTGACCAGCACGTCCGGGCCGAAGGCGCGCACTGCGCCGGGCACGACCGCGCGGAACGCGCGCAGCCAACCGTCGTCGCTGGTGCCGGGCGGCAGCGCGACATTGATCGCCGTCCCTTCGGCAGCACCGCGGCCTACCTCGCTCGCGAAGCCGGTGCCCGGGAACAACGTCCGCGGATCCTGGTGCAGGCTGATCGTCAACACGCGCGGGTCCTCGTAGTAGGCGGCCTGCACGCCGTCTCCGTGGTGGACGTCGATGTCGACGTAGGCGATCTTCTCCGCGCCGGCGTCAAGCAGGGTGTTGATGCCGAGCACGACGTCGTTGAACACGCAGAATCCGCTGGCGTAGCCGCGCATCGCGTGATGCAGCCCGCCGGCGATGTTGACGGCGTGTTCCACCGTGCCACTCCAGAGCCGTCGTGCGGCCTGTGCGGAGCCGCCCGCGACCAGGGCCGCGGCGTCGTACATGCCCGGGAACACCGGGTCGTCCGTGGTGCCCAGGCCGTAACCGCTGAAGTCCGGGTCGTCGCTCGCCTGTCTGACCGCGGCCAGGTAGTCGGCGTCGTGGACGGTGCGCAGTTGGCTCTCGTCGGCCGGTTCGGGACGGACCACGTCGAGCCGGTCGAGGACGCCGAGCGAACGCGCCAGCCGGATCGTCAGGTCGAGGCGCACCGGGTTCAGCGGATGGTCGCCGAAGTCGTAGGCCAGGTATTGCTCGTCCCAGATCGCGCAGGCGGTGCAGGCCATGACCGAAACGTTAGTTGACGACGTCTCTACGGTGACCTGGTGCTGCATCCCGCTTATCCCCTCCGTACCGAGCGCCTGCTCCTGCGCCCGTTTCACACGTCCGACGCGCCGGCGCTGCACGCGTACCAGTCGCGCGCGGACGTGTGCAGGTACATCCCCTACCCACCTCGCACGCTCGACACCGTGCGCGAGCGCATCGACGCGGCGACGTCAGTCCTGGACGAGCCGGATTCCGCACTGCTGCTCGCGGTCGTGCGGAGCGAGGACGACGTCCTCGTCGGCGACGTGATGTTGCGCTGGATCTCGCGCGAGCACGCGAACGGCGAGATCGGCTACGTGTTCGACCCGCGGTATCAGGGCCACGGGTATGCGACGGAGGCGGCGAACGAGTTGCTCCGGCTCGGCTTCGAGGAGCTGGACCTGCACCGCATCATCGCGCGTGTCGATGCCCGCAACGCCGCGTCGATCGCGGTGCTGCAACGCATCGGCATGCGGCAGGAGGCCTACCTGCGCGAGAACGAGTGGTTCAAGGGCGAGTGGACCGACGAGATCGACTTCGCCGTCCTGGCATCCGAATGGCGATCCTGGCAGTAACCCCGGACCGCCCATGATCGTTGCTCACTACATGGGTCGCCGCCTTCTCGCTCTCGCCTGCGCCATAACGGGCGCCGCTTCACTGTGCCTCGTCGCGAACGCGTCGGCCGCGCCGGGATCATCGGCCGCCGCAACACCGAAACGGCCGGCACACGACCGGTTCTACCGCTACCGCGGCACCAAGCCGCTGTCGAAGATCGCGCCCGGCACGCCCCTGCGGACCCGCACGGTGACGCTGGCGCTGGGGTCGAACAGCGGACCTCAGTCGGCCAAGCAGATCCTCTACCGGACCACCGACGCCCGCGGCCACGCGGTCGCCAGCGTGACGACCGTGCTCGAACCGGCCGGCGGCACGACCGCCCCGAAGGTGGTCGCCTATCTGAGCTTCTACGACGCACTGAGCGCCAGGTGCGACCCGTCCTACACGCTGCGCGGCGGCAAGCCGGGCTCGGCCAACGAGCAGAACGCCGAGATCGAGCAGGGCGTCGTGAACTCGCTGAACGCGGCCGGCTACATCGTCACCGTGCCCGACTTCGAGAACGAGCGGCTCGACTACGTCGCGGGCACCGAGTCGGGCAAGAGTGCCCTCGACGGGATCAAGGCGACGCTAACCGCGCTCAAGCTGAAGCGGTCCGCACCCGTCGGCCTGATGGGGTACTCCGGCGGGTCCATCGCCGCGGACTGGGCGAGCGAACTCGCACACTCCTACGCGACGCACCTGAACATCGTGGGCACCGCGATGGGCGGCGTCCCGGCGAACCTCGCGCACAACCTCAAGTACGTGAACGGCAGCGCATCGTGGTCGGATGTCATGCCGGCCGCCATGATCGGCATCAGCCGCGCCTACGGGCTCGACCTCGACAAATACCTGTCGAAGTACGGCAAGAAGATCGTCGCCGCCGAATCACACCAGTGCATCGGGCAGTTCCTCGGCAAGTACCCGAACCTCACGATCAAGAAGCTGATGAAGCACAAGTACGAGCACCTGCTCCAGGTGCCGGTGTTCCGACGCATCATGCACAAGCTGGTCATGGGCAGCGCGCCGGGCCATCCGCGCGAACCGATGTACATCGTCGCCGGCAAGTCCGACTCGACCGGCGACGGCGTGATGGTCGAGAAGGACGAAGCACATCTTGCCGCGGAGTACTGCAAACAAGGGGTGCCGGTCGACTTCACCGAGCTGCAGGGACTCGACCACGACAACGCCGGCGCATCGTTCCTGACCTCGGCCGTCCCCTATCTGAGCGACCGGTTCGCCGGAGCACCTGCGCCCAGCACCTGCTGACGCGTCGGCTGCGCTGGGGTCGGGTTCCAGAACATCGGCGATGAGCGCAGATTCTGTCGGTGGGTCTTGTTACGCTGGCGGGTTGCGGTGCGTTCGCTCGTGCTTGATTTGGCGAGAATCTGCAGTTATTTCTGCCGATTCTACTTGACAGGAAGACATTTCCGAGACTAGTATCGTACGTATGAGTCAGGCTGCGATCCGGGTTCCGGTGGACGCCTGCCTGAGCCGGATCGGTGAGCTGGAAGCTGCGAAGGCCCGCATCGAGGCGCGGCAGATCGAGTTCCTGGCCCGGCTGTTCGACAACCCGCCACCGGTGCCGGCCGGCACTCGGCATCTCGGAGCGACCGAGCTGGCGCAAATGTCGATCACCCAAGAAGTGGCCTGCCGGCTGCGGATCTCCTACGACACCGCCGCGACGCGGATGCGGCAGGCGTCGCGGTTGGTGAACTCCTTCGGCAACACGTTCGCGTTGCTGCGAGCCGGTGAGATCAGCTTCCGGCACACCACTGCTCTGTTGGATGCGACTGCCCTGCTCGACCCGGCCGTTGCCGGCGAGGTCGAGAAGCGCGTGTTGGAGAAGGCACCCGACC
>DASXJN010000233.1:0-4173 GCA_036497365.1 Jatrophihabitantaceae bacterium
GGCGGCGCGACGCTGGCCTACATGATGGATCAGCTGCGTTCCGAGCTCAGCGCGTACGGCTTCCCGCAACTGCCACGTGGTTGGCAATTCGTGCATGTCGACGTGCCCTCAGGCGCCGACCCGGTGCCGGACGGTCTCCCGCGCGTTCAGGACCAGGGTGGCAAATACATCGCCACAGGACCGGCGGGCAGCAGCTACGCCGCGCTGGACTCGACGTTGTCGATGCACACCGGCTTGCTCGACTCTGTTGCGACTTGGGCGCCCCGAGACCCGTACGAGGTGCTCGTACCGATCGATCAGGGTGCCGGCCAGTACCGAGCCATCGGCCGAATGATCACAATCGGTCGGGCGAACGAGATCCTGGAGGGTCTGCAGCGCGCGGCTGAGGACCTGCGCCGCGACGAGGCCGCACAGGAACTCGCCGCGATGGGCCGAACGGTGCCTGGTTTGGGCGACTTCAATCCGAACGATGAGCCGATCGTCATCGTGTTGTCGTCGATGGCGGGCGGTGCGGGCGCGTCGATGGCGCTCGACGTCTGCCGCATCCTTTCGATGGTGAACGGGGTCGTGCCTGGACGCATCGGCGTGTTCATGTACAGCGCAGACGTCTTCGACGCGCTGCCAAGGGCCAGCCGAATCGGGGTTCGCGGCAACTCGCTGGCGATGTTCGGCGAAATCATGGCAGCCCAGGTCGGCGCGGCGAGTGCGCACGATCAAACGTTGCTCTCGGCGCTCGGACTGCACACTGGCACGAGCCGCACGGCGCCGTTCGCGCGGGTCTTTCCGATCTCGCACCGCGTCGGAATGAACCACGTGCCGTTCGGAGACGGCAACCCGAAGACGGTCTACCGCGGCCTTGCGCGCGGACTCGCCGCAATGATGATGAGTGACAAGGCTTCATTCCAGTTCGTGGGCTACGACCTGACGAACATGCAACCAATCCCCGCGTTGCGCTCGAACTTCGGATGGTCGGCAGACGCTGCGCACATCGCCTGGGGCAGCTTCGGCTACGCGAGCCTCAGCACCGGCCGAGACCGCTTCACCGAGTACGCGGCACAGCGCATTTCGTCCGGCTGCGTTGATCGCTTGGTCGAGGGCCACCTCGACAAGCACAACCCGGCGTCCGGCCCGGAACAGGTGCGCGCGCTACTTGACCAGCAGTGGCCCGACGCCTGTGACCGCATGGAACTCCCGCGCGACGAGTCACAATTCGTGGGTTGGGCCCGCGACCGAGTGTTTGCCGGATCCGATCGCGACGCGCAGGCGGTCGTGTCCACCGAGATCGAACCATTCGTGTCGGCGCCTGTCGGCGGGCAGACCGGGCCGGTGTATCTCGGGCAGCTGCGGCAGCAATTGCGGGAACGGCAAGTGCGTGCGCGAGAGGCCGCTGAGAGGGCCGCCTACAGCCGCGCATTCGCATGGGCCGAGGGCTTCGCCAATCGAGTGTTGGACGAAGTGACCCAAAGCATCGGCCGCTTCGGGCTCGCATATGCGATCGCTCTGATCGACCGCGTGGAGGCGCACTTGCGCAACCTCCTGATGCCGCAGGCAGAGTCGATGACGCGCTTTGCCCCGAACGACATCACGGAACTGAACTCGCAGGACACCGGCGTCATCGAGGGCATCCGCGGCGCCATCGTGAACGGCCAGCAGATCTTCATCACTGCCATGCAGAGCCTGATGAATCCGGTGCGCGCTCATCTGCTCTCCCATGGTTGCCGGCTGATCGAGCAGGTCACGCCGGACTTCGTGATGTCGTACTTGACGCCGCTGCGCGAGTCACTTGTCAACTCGCTCCTGCTGCTCGAGTCGGTTCGGAACCCGGCGAACCGCGCCCTCGCCGACGTCGGACTTGCCCGGCTGCGTACCGACGACTACGCCGTGTGGCCATCGGACAACGACGAGCGGGTGCCCGACCGGTTCATGCACGCACTCAACGAGGTACTGCTCATCCGGGCCGACGACTTCGACTCGCAGTACCGCCACCACCTTGCCGAATCGGTCGACCGCGTCGCACCGGCGACCTTCGCGGCGGCGCGGCACACGAGCGCCGACACGAACTACGGCGACGCGCGCAGCGAGGTGTGGCGGCGCGTGATTCTTGGAACGTGGCCGACGACCGGCGGCGACCGCCCGCCTGGTGACTCGGTCGCCGTAACGCAGCCCTGGCGGAGCTCTGTCTTCCACTACAACCCCGCCAACGGCGACCGCTTCACCGCACAGCCCGCGGCCTTCGCGGTGCGGACGAGGCCGACCGAGATCCTCGTCCGAGCACGGAGCTACGTCGATCGTCCGGACTACTCGTTTCAGCGCTTCGCTCGCGAGTCGCTGCGCGATCTGCTGATCAACCCCGGCAGCTCCGAGATCGAGCGGATGGCGCGCCAAGAGATGGTGCTGACGGCATTCGGGGAGGCGCTCGCTCGAGCCAGGCCGATGATCAGCGTTCACCGCGGCGCGGTCGCGCGTATCCACGCGCCGGAAACCGTGCGCTATCGCTACAAGTTCTCCGACATTCCGTTCGGCGCACTGCCCATCGAAGACGAGATGCGCGCGACCCTCGAGAAGGATCAGGACGTCGACCAGATCACCCTCGACACCTTCGCCGAGGCGCTCAAGGGCGACCCGAAGGTGTCGCGCGTCGACATCTTCGGGTCGTACGCGAACCTGTCACCCGTCGCCTTCGACGCGGTGCTCACCCCGGCAGGCGACGAGTGGGCCGCCACGCCTCCACCCGGTCGCGAAGGCTACTGGCGTTGGCGACGCTCTCGTCCATTGCCGGCGTCGCTGCCGATGACCGACAGCGAACGCCGCGCAATGGTCGCGGGGTGGTTCGTCGGACAAATCGTCGGCGAGGTGCGGTTCCCGGCGCCGCCGTATTCACACAACCCGGGACCGGCGGAAATTTGGGACGACGACAACGCGCGCTGGCTGACATTCCCCGATCCGATGCTGACCCCGCCGGACCACTTCGTCGCCGAGTACGACTGGCTTCCCGCGGTGCTCGAATCGGTCCTCGTGGCAATCGCCGCCGCGATGAAGGAGCCGCTGTTCGAGTCACTGCGCCCGTACGGCCTGCTACGCGCGTTGTATGACGACCGGCCCGAGTCCGCCACCGCCCCGAACGCGTTCTCCCAGCTTTCAGCAGAGCGCAAGCTCGTTGATTGGCTGCGGACCGGCCGCAGCGCGGCTGGAGCCTCACGTGCGGTCGCCACTAGCGCGGAAGACTCAATCGATGGCCGCGCCGAGGCCGCAGCGGGATGGCTCGAGCAGATCAACGCATTCGTGGCCGAGCAATACCTCCCGCCACGCGACGGCGGTACCGGCCGCGGCACCTTCTCGACCATTACGCAGCGGCGGCAAGCGTCGGCCACGCCGATATTCCGCGACCTCGCGGCTGACGTCGTAGCCGTGACAGCCGACCTTCGCAACATCGTGCAGCAGGCCCGAACACGAGCTCATGAGGCGCAAGCGCCGAGCCACGCACGGCCAGGCACTGCAGGCGACTCGACGGAGTTCCAGCCTCCGAGCGCAGGGACGAGCTTCTGACATGGCAGTGCTGACTGTCGTACTCGCCCCTCGTGGGCTCGAAGGTGTCCGCTCGGTGCTGCACGACTGGGCAGCTACCGCGCTCGTCGACGATTTCGTCTGGGCGCAGCCCGGCGACGAGGTCCTCCGCGACGTTGATTGCCTGCACGTGAAGGGCGGAAACCTCTGCGGGACGACCCTGCGGGCGGCTATCGCAGACGGCGACGTCGAGAGGGTGCAGCTGTGCAGCGTCGTGCCGCTGTTCGGATCCGCGACTCCGCTGAGCACGTCTGTTGAGCAACGAATCGCCGAGATGCTTGCGACCACTGGTGTACCGCTCGTTCGGGCGCGGCTCGTCGTGCCGCTGCCCGGCGGTGCGCCGTCGCCAGTACCCCTCGCGTTGGAGGGCTGGAACAACTTCGTGCTCTCGCCGGATGAGCGCACAGGCCCGCGCACAGCGGGTATCGCGGTGTCCGACGATGATCCGTGGCGGCTCGACGTGCACATCGCGCAGAGCGTGGCCGGCCTACTTGGGCTTTGGGTAGGCGTCGAGGTGCCTGCGAACGAATGGCAGCCCGTGCCGGGGGCGAACGCGCGAATGGTCTCGTCCTACTACCGCCGACTCGTGGGCGACGAGGCCGAGAGCTC
>DASXJN010000234.1:0-18721 GCA_036497365.1 Jatrophihabitantaceae bacterium
CATCGACGACTACCGCGCCCTGCGTGCGGTTTCGTGCGGCCGCACGCGGCGGTGCGTCGCGATCGATTCCGCCGGCAACATCGTCGAGCTGCACCACGGCAAAGCGCTGCACGAGGTCAGTTGCGCTACGCGGAGCATGTGCATGGCTGTCGGCGTGCACTCGTCCATGCTCCGAGACGGGCACTGGCGTCAGATCCCCGACCCTGCGGGGGAGTCGCAACTGGACGACGTCACATGTCTGCACGAAACCTATTGCGTGGCCGGTGGGGCGCACGGCTTCTACGTGTGGAACCACGGCACATGGAGCGCGCCCATCGTTCGTGGCAACCTGCTCAACGCCTGGGTCGCGTGCACCTCCGAACGACGCTGTTTCGGCACGCAGGACAACGGCGCCGCCATGTCGGGCTACCGGTTCGACGGAGCCGCCAGCGCCTACTTCACCAATGACTCCGTCGGCTGGACCACGATCGAATGCCGACCGCATTCGACATGCATCTCCGTCGACCTCGACACAGTGACCATCGGACACTGACCTCGCGCGATAGGTCGCCCGCCCCGCCGGGAAGGGTGAGCCTATGGCCGAGGACGAGCAGAACAACGGCGGGGGAGAGCGGACCCTGACCGTCCTGCTCGCCCTCGCGGCAAACCTCGTGGTCGGCATACTCAAGCTGGCCGCCGGCCTGATCAGCGGCTCCGGCGCCCTGTTGTCCGAAGCCGCGCACTCGGCCGGCGACTCGACGACCGAAGTCCTGCTGCTGGTCGCGCAACGCCGGTCCGGCCGTCCGGCCGATCGCAGGCACCCGTTCGGCTACGGCAAGGAGCGCTACTTCTGGTCCCTGCTGGCCGCCGGCGCGATCTTCATGTCCGGTGCCGCGTTCTCCATCTACCAGGGCCTGCACACCATCCTCGGTGGTTCGGGCGAGAGCAAGGACCTCTGGATCAACTACATCGTCCTTGCCCTTGCCGCGGTCTGCGAAGGCATCTCCTTCCTCCAGGCGATGCGTCAGGTTCGTTCCCAGGCCCGCCGCCGGCACGGCTCAATGCGCGCGGCGGTCGTCGAGACCGACGACCCGACCATCAACAGTGTCGCGATGGAGGACTCGACCGCGTTGGTCGGCATCGTCGTCGCGGCGCTGGGCGTTCTTCTGCATCAGCTCACCGGCGACGCTGTGTACGACGGTGTCGCGTCGTTGATCATCGGTGGCTTGCTTCTCCTGGTCGCGTTCATCCTCGCGCGCACCTGTGGCGACCTGCTCATCGGCAAACAGGCCGATCTCGAACTGCTCGAGGAGGTCGAGAAGTTCCTCGAGGACGAGGACGAGATCGTCGACATCGTGGACGTGCTGAGCATGCTCACCGGAACCGGCCGGGTGCTGCTCTGCGTGCGTGCCGACTTCGTCGACGAGTTCACGGTCGGCGAGGTCGAGCAGGCGTGCATGCGCATCGACGGCGACCTGCGCGAGCACTTCCCGGTGCTCGACGAGATCTTCATCCAGCCGGTGTCGCGCGACGATCCGCGCATACAAGAACGCGTCCGCGCGCGGTACGGTCGCGTTCTGTCCGACGAGTGAGCCGGGAGACGCGCGTGGCCGACGACGCCGACACGAACAAAGACCAGGACCACGACGACGACCAGGCGTCCGGCGGCTACAGCCGCGACAACGAATCCGAAGCCGAGCGGCTGGATCGCAACTACGGCGAGCTGCTGCAGGAGTTGCGCGTTGCGCAGACCGGCGTGCAGATCCTGTTCGCGTTCCTGCTCGGCATCGCGTTCCAGCAGCAGTTCCAGAAGATCCAGGACTACCAGCGCGACATCTATCTCGTGACCCTCACGTCGTCGGCATGCGCCGCCACGCTGCTCATCGCACCGGTCGCGATCCACCGCATGCTCTTCCGGCGCCATCAGAAGAACGAGCTGGTCATCATGACTGCCCGGCTGGCCGCGGCCGGTCTGGTGTTCTTGGCGATCGCGATCTTGACGGCTCTGCTGTTCGTCGTCGACGCGGTCTCGAACCTCACGACCGCGATCATCATCAGCGGTTTCGTCGCCGTCCTGCTCGCGAGTATGTGGTACGCGTTGCCGCTCTCGTTCCGCAGGCGGCACCCGATGCGGCCGCTCAGTCCTGACCGCTGACCGTGGCCACCAGCGTCTTGCTGAACGCTTCGAGATCGTCCGGCTTGCGGCTGGTGATCAGCTCGTAGCCGCCCTCGCCGGACGTGACGACCTCTTCGTCCGTCCACGTCGCGCCGGCGTTGCGCAGGTCGGTCTGCAGGCTCGGCCAACTCGTCAGCGTCTTCCCGCGCACGACGTCCGCCTCCACCAGCGTCCAGGGCCCGTGGCAGATCGCCGCGATCGGCTTGCCCGCGCCGGCGAAGTCTCGGACGAATGCGACCGCGTGCTCGTCGGTCCGGAGCTTGTCGGGGTTGGCGACCCCGCCGGGCAGCACGAGCGCGTCGTAGTCGTCGACCTGTGCGTCGGCGACGGCCAGGTCGGGCGAGAACCTGTCGCCCTCCTCGATGTCGTTGTTGACCGCCTGCACGGTGTCCTTCTCGGGCGCCAACAGCACCGGCCGGCCACCGGCCCGCTCGACGGCCTTCCACGGCGTGGTGAGTTCGGCTTCCTCGACGCCCGTGTTCGCGACGAGGAAGGCGATCTTCTTGCCGGACAGTTCGTTGCTCATAGCTGCGGGCTACCCGACGCCCGGAGCCGGATAACCCCGGGAAGTCCAGGGGTAGTTGGTTGACGTGACAGAAGACGCACGCCGGTGGCGGGCACTAGCGGTCTGCCTGATCGGCGGGTCGATGGTGTTGCTCGACGTCTCGATCGTGAATGTCGCCCTGCCGTCGATCGAGACCGGCCTCAAGGCGGCGACCAGCGAACTGCAGTGGGTGGTTTCCGGCTACGCGCTGACGTTCGGGCTGTTGCTCGTTCCGGCCGGACGATTCGGCGATCTCCGCGGCCGGCGCGAAGTCTTCGTCGGTGCGCTCGCGCTCTTCACCCTCGCGAGCGCGTTGTGCGGTGCGGCACCGAACGCGATCACTCTCGTGGTGGCGCGCCTGATCCAGGGCCTCGCCGGCGGCACGCTCACCCCGCAGATCAGCGCGACGATCCAGGAAATGTTCAGCGGACGGGAACGCGGCCGGGCCTTCGGCTACTTCGGCACCATGGTCGGCATCGCGACCGCCATCGGCCCGCTGCTCGGCGGTCTGCTCATCCAGCTCTTCGGGGACACCGAAGGATGGCGGGCAGTGTTCTACGTGAACATCCCGATCGGGCTGATCGCCATCCCGTTCGCCTGGTGGCTGCTGCCCACTCGCGATGACGCGGCCGCGCGGCGCAAGCACGACTACGACCCCGTCGGCGTCGTGCTGCTCGGCATCGGGGCGGTCGTCCTGCTGCTGCCGTTCGTGCAGGAGCGCGAGTGGGGCACCTGGAAGTGGTTGCTTCTGCCGCTGGCAGCCGCCGTCCTCGCGGTGTTCGTGTTGTGGGACCGGCGCTACCTGCGGCGCGAGAAGGAGCCGCTGGTCGATTTCGCGCTGTACAAACGACGCTCGTACGCGTTCGGCTCAGCGATGATCGCGTTCTACTTCGCCGGCTTCACGCCGCTGTTCTTCGTCTTCACCCTGTACCTGCAGACCGGTCTGGCCTACAGCGCATTGGCCGCCGGTCTGGCGATGACCCCGTTCGCGATCGGATCGGCGGTCGCCGCGAACTTCGGCGGCCGGCGGGTACACGACTACGGCCGTCCGCTGATCACTCTCGGCTTGCTACTGGTCGCCGTCGGCTTCGTCGGGACGATCATCGCCGTCCACTTCGTGCCCAACACCGGGACCGGCTGGGCTACGGTCGCGCCGCTGCTGGTCGCGGGCTTCGGCAGCGGGCTGGTGATCGCGCCGAACCAGACACTGACGCTGTCCGAGGTTCCGGTCGAGCAGGCGGGGACCGCCGGCGGACTCCTCCAGACCGGCCAGCGCGTCGGCGCAGCGGTCGGCATCGCCGCGGTCGGGTCGGCCTTCTTCGCATCGATCGCCAGCAGCCATGGGAACTTCGCGCACGCCTACGTGATCGGCATCCTCGCCGCGCTCGGATTCATCGCCGCCGCGTTCGTGATGACGCTGGTCGACATCTACGTCGACCGGCACCGGCTCCACGGCAAGCATGAGCTCGAGCGCGACGACGATAAGCACGAGGCGGTGACGGGTACCGCACCAGGGTGACGCGATACGGATACACCCTCATGTGCGAGCAGTCCGGACCGGTTGAACTGGTTCGCGATGCCGCGCGGGCCGAGCGAGCCGGCTTCGAGTTCGAAGTGATCAGCGACCACTACTCGCCATGGCTCGACAGCCAAGGCCATGCGCCCAATGCCTGGGCGACCCTCGGTGCGATCGCCAATGCCACCGAGCGCGTCGACCTCATGACCTACGTGACCTGCCCGATCATGCGCTACCACCCCGCGGTCGTCGCGCAACAGGCGGCGACCGTCGACCTGCTCAGTGGTGGCCGGTTCCTGCTCGGGCTCGGTGCCGGCGAGAACCTCAACGAACACGTCATCGGCAAGGGATGGCCACCGGCCAACGTCCGGCACGAGATGTTCGCCGAGGCGCTCGAGATCATCCGCAGTCTGTTCGGCGGCGACTATGTCGACTTCGCCGGCGACCACTTCCGCGTCGACAGCGCGAAGCTGTGGGACATCGGCGATCAGCCGCCGAAGATGGGCGTCGCAATCTCAGGGCACCAGTCGGCCGGTCTGGCCGGTAAATTCGCCGACGCGATGATCGCCGTCGAACCGAAGTCCGAGCTCGGCGACATGTTCGATCAGGCCGGCGGTCAGGGCAAACGTCGTATCGGGCAGGTGCCGATCTGTTGGGACCCGTCCCGCGACGACGCGATCAAACGGGCGCACGATCAGTTCCGCTGGTTCGGCGGCGGCTGGAAGGTCAACGCCGAACTTCCCGGCACCGCCGGGTTCGCCGGCGCCACCCAGTTCGTCCGGCCGGAGGACGTCGCCGATTCCATCCCGTGCGGTCCCGACGTTGCCGCGCACGTCGACGCGGTCAAGGAGTTCGTCGACGCCGGGTTCACCGACGTTGCCGTCGTGCAGATCGGCGGCGACACGCAGCCCGAGTTCCTCGACTGGGCCGAGCGCGAACTCGTGCCAGCGCTGCGCGACATCTGACGAGGGTTGGGGAGGGCTTCGTGACAGCGACCGCGTCGGCGCCGCGGCGGCGCAAGCGGATCACGCTCGAACAGATAGTCGAGCTCCATGAGGACGCTGCCCGGTGCGCGACCGCGGCGGGTCTTCGATATGTGTCGGCGGACGATCCGGGTATCCGCCGAATCAAACGCGGACGGGGATTCAGCTACCTCGACGCGGACGGTCGGGCTGTCGCTGCCGAGGTCAAGGTGCGCATCGGCGCGATGGCCATCCCGCCGGCGTGGACGGACGTGTGGATATGTGCCTATGAGGACGGACACCTGCTCGCCATCGGAAGCGACGACAAAGGCCGACGGCAGTACCTGTACCACGACGACTGGCGTGTGTTCCGCGATCTGCTGAACTTCTACCGCCTCGTCGACTTCGCTCCGAGACTGCCGAAGATCCGCACCTTCGTCGCGGAGGAGCTCCGGCGCCGCACACACGATCGCGCGAAAGTGCTCGCGGCCATGTTGCGCATTGTCGACGTGTGCGGGCTCCGCGTCGGCAGCGAGGAGTACGCCGAGGAGAACGCGAGCTACGGCCTCAGCACGCTGACCAAGAAGCACGTCCGGGTGCAGGGCGGCAGCGTGCACTTCGACTTCCCGGCGAAGTCCGGCAAGCAGGCGCAGGTCCGGCTCGACGACCGGGCGGTCGCGCGCGTCATCGAAGTTCAGTTGTCCGCGCCGGGGCAGCGACTGTTCAGCGTCGGCGGCAGCCCGATCAGCGCAGATGAACTCAACCGCAGGCTGGGTGAACTTGCCGGCGCCCGGGTCACGGCGAAGGACTTCCGCACCTGGCACGGCACCCGGGTCGCCTTCGCTTCGCTGCGCGCGCACCTGCCGCCGGGCGATGACCGAGAGCAGCGCGTGCTCGACGCGATCGATGCGGCATCCGACTTCCTCAACAACACCAGAGCGATCGCGCGTGGACACTACGTGCACCCACACGTCGTGGAGTCCTATCTCGACGGCAGCTTTCCGGAGGTGCTCGCGTTGCGCCGTCCACCGCGCGCTCCTGGACTCGACTCGGACGAGCGAGCGCTGGTCGGGTTCCTCGGCTCGCTCCTCGCGCGACACATGCACGCCATCTGAACGCTCGGCGAAGACGCGGGTTAGTATCCGGCCGTACCAGTCCGGGGTTTCGCGTTCGGAAGCAGCGCCGCCCGGAATGACCTGCCGGAGACTTCAGCTTGTTCCGTGGGGCCGATTCCTCTGAGCATCTTCTCGAAGTGCTTCCCGCTTCGCTCCGGCATGCTGCCCAGACCGTGGTCGCCAGCTCCGTCCCGATGGCGCTGTGGTGGAGCGGCGAGTGGCTGCAGCTCGTGAACGTGGCGCTGATCGCCGCCGCCGGATCGCCGTCCATCGCGGCCGGGCGCCCCGCGAAGGAGTCCTGGCCGGACGGGTGGGAGGTGCTCGGCCCCGGCGTGCGGGCCGCCGCCGCGGAGTCAGCGCCGGTGGTGCTCCACGACGTCCCGGTGCCGCGCGCCGATGGTGGCAGCGCCCACTGGTCGGTGCAGCTCGGGCACGTCGTCGACGAGGGCGGCCGGGCCGCCGGAGTGATCGGCACGGTGCTCGACCGCACCGAGCAGGTACTCGCGCAGGCGCGCGAACGACAGAGCGCCGACGAGACCAACACCAACCTGCAGGCCGCGCTGGCGAGCAATCGCCGCATCGGCACTGCGGTGGGGATCTTGATGGTGCAGCGCCGGATCACCGACTCCGCGGCGTTCGACCTGCTGCGTCTGGCCAGCCAGCGCACCCATCGCAAGCTGCGTGAGATCGCCGAAGAGGTCGTCCACACGGGTGCGCTCTCGGGCGACTAGCAGAATTTGTTCGATACGGTTATTGCGTGCCAGGCGCCGGGTAGGACCGGTCGCAGAGGCGGGCACGCCCGAGCGCGGCGCTGAAGCACAGGCCACGGCGCGGGAGGACCGGGACCGCCGCGAGGGGAGTAGCAATGACGCTATTCGCCGGCACCGAGCAGGACGAACCGTCCGCAGCGCATGCCGAATTCGATGTGCACACCGCGCATGCCGACCCCATGCGAGCCAACATCCGGGTCAGCGGCGATCTTGATGACGAGGCGACCGAGGTCCTTGCCGAGGTCATCGATGGTCACGTGCGCGCCGGGCGCCGGTTCCTGCGGCTGCACGTCGGCGGCGTGCGAGCCGTGAGCCCGGCCGCCGTCGCGATGATTGCCGCCGTGCACGAGCGACTCCTCGCCCGACGCGGCACGATGATCCTCACCGGTGTGCGCGCGCCGCTCGAGGTCGAGCTGCGCGCGGCAACCCCGGCCAGCCCGCTGTTCCTGGTCGCCCCGACGGCGGCTGAGCAGCAGGGCTGATAGGTCGATCAGCCCGTCGCGGGCAACGAGCCGGTGCGCACGAGTTCGTCGGCGATCGTGCGCAGCTTGACATTGGTGCGCTGCGAGGCGTGGACCATGACATCGAAGGCCTGGCTCGCCGTGATCCGGTGACGTTCCATCAGGATCCCCATGGCCTGCCCGATGATCTCGCGGCTCTTCATCGCCTGGCGCAGGTTGGCCTCGCGATCGAGCGCCGACAGCGCGAGGCTGACGTGCGCGGCATAGCCGATCGCCATCGCCTCGGACTCGCTGGTGAACGCGTTGGTTTCGGTGGAATAGAGATTGAGCGCGCCCAGCTTGTCCCGTTGGGTCGCCAGCCGGCAGGCGAGCATGCTCCGCACACCGGCCCGCGTGGCACCGGCAGCGAATTCCGGCCAGCGCTGCTCGGCGGGCATGTCATCGACCCGGATCACGTCCGCCTCGAGCAGTGCGGTGACGCACGGGCCGTCCCCGAGCTGTTCCTGCAGCTTGTCGCAGTGGGCGGCCAGCTCGCCGACGCTGGCCGGCGTCTCGACCACGCGGTTCTGCAACAGTGAGATGCCGGCCTGCTCGCAGCCGGGCACGATCTCGACGGCGAGCGACAGTGCCCGGTCGAGCAGCTCCTCGAGGGAGGGGGCGTCGGCAAAATCCGCGGCGAGCTCCGCGACGAGCAACACCGCGCCCGCGGCCGATCTCTGTACGCTCTCGACCATCCGGCAGTCCTCTACATCCGGGTCCCGGCTTGGTTGTTCAGCCCTTCCCGACAACATACTTCTTGGGGTGAGTGACGGGGCTCGAACCCGCGACATCCTGGACCACAACCAGGTGCTCTACCAACTGAGCTACACCCACCATGCCAGCGGATCGCCTGGGCGATCCCGTCAGCCGCGTTAGTCTACCCGGCCCTCGTCCGGTTCTTCAGTCGCGTTCCGCAGCGCGGCAGCGGCGGCCTGGGCCTCGTCGAGGGTGGGTCCGGGCAGCGGGACGAACAGCGTGCGCCGGTAGTACTCGAGTTCCTGGATGCTCTCGCGAATGTCGAACAGGGCGCGGTGCGCGAGACCTTTGGGTGGCTGCGACTGGTACACCCGCGGGTACCAGCGCTTGGCCAGTTCCTTGATCGAGGAGACATCGATCATCCGGTAATGCAGGTAGTTGTCGAGGCGCGGCATGTCGCGGGCCAGGAAGCTTCGGTCGGTCGCGATCGAGTTGCCGCACAGCGGTGCCGAGCGTTCCTCGGGGATGTGCGTGCGGACGTAGTCGAGGACCCGGTCCTCGGCCTCGCCGAGGGTGATCGTGGACTCGCGCACGGCCGTGGTGAGCCCGGACGATGCGTGCATCTCGTGGACGAACGGGATCATCGTGTCGAGGACGTCGTCCGCGACGTTGATGACGACCTCCAGCCCGCCGTCGAGCGGGACGAGTTCGGCATCGGTCACGATGACCGCGACCTCGATCAAGGCATCCCTGGCGAGATCGAGTCCGGTCATCTCGCAGTCGATCCACACCAGCCGGTCACCCATGGCCGGAAGGCTATACGCCGCGGTTACGGTAGGGATCATGGCGGCACAGTTGCTGGACCAGCAGGCGATCGAGGACGGCCTTTCCGGACTGCACGGGGACTGGTCAGGGAGTTCGGAGAAGCTGTCGCGCTCGATCGAGTTCGCCGACTTCCCGACCGCGGTCGAGTTCGTCAACCGGCTCGCTCCGCGATGCGAGGAGATGGACCATCATCCCGACCTTGCGGTGCGGTGGCGGTGGGTCGACGTGGTGCTCTCGACGCACAGCGCGGGCGGTGTCACCGACCTCGACCTGCGCCTCGCGGGGATCGTCGACGACGTCGCGGCCGGCCTTCCGCTCGCTACCTGATCAGGTCTTACTGCGCCACTCGCTCATGCCTAGGGCGATCAGGCGCAACTGCCGTTCGGCGCGATCGAGGATCGGCACGGCGTCGCCAGGGCGCCGGTCGTCCACCTCGAGCAGATCCATCACCGCACTGAGCATTGCGGCCACCATCAGGTTGGCGGCCATCTCGAGGTCGTCCGAACTCCAGTCGAAGCCGGCGGTCAGCCGGGCGAGGTCGACCGCCAGTTCGCTGGTGAACAGCCGCAGCTCGGTCTCGATCGCGCGCCGGACGCCGCGGACACCGCCGTACCGCTCGCGGCTCAGGAACCGGAACTGATCCGGGTTCTGGCGCACCTGCCGGGCGAGCACCTCGACGGTGGCCTTGATGATGTCGCCGTGGTCGGCGACCCCGCGGCGGGCTTCGCGGATCATCTGCCGTAGCGGCCGCATGCTCTCGTCCACCAGCTCGACGCCGAGCGCGTCCATCGACTCGTAGTGCCGGTAGAACGCGGTGGGGACGATGCCGGCCTCACGGGCCACTTCGCGCAGGCTGATGCTGGCCAGGCTGCGATTGGCGATGAGCTGCAAGGTGGCGTCGAGCAGCCGCTGCCGGGTGGCTTCCTTGCGTTCGGCGCGGGTGAGTGACTCGACCACACGCGAACAGTACGCCCGTCCACCGTTGTGAAACCGATCGTGACGCACGTCGCGACGTTTGCGGCGTCACAGCGGAATCGGTTGACCACGTCCGTGCAGAGTGGACACACTGTTCGGTGTACAACCGTACACTGAACTTCGAGAGGGGCGGTCATGACGACTTTCGTTAGATCACCGTTGCGCCTGCTCGAAGCCCTCGCCACACCGCACGGCGTCGATCGCTACCTGGAACTCGTCGCCCCGATGCTCACCGTGCGTGAGCTGCGCGCCGAGGTGACCGACGTGCGCCGGCCGACGGCCGACACCGTCACCCTCACGCTGCGACCGACCCGGCAGTGGCGCGGCTTTCGCGCCGGCCAGTTCGTGCAGCTGACGCTCGACATCGACGGCGTCCGCCGCACGCGGTGCTATTCGCCGAGCTGCTCGCAGTACCGCGCGGACGGACGGATCGAGCTCACCGTCAAGGCACATCCGGACGGTCTGGTGTCGAACTATCTGGTGGCGCAGGCGCGGCCGGGACTCGTGCTCGGGCTGTCACAGGCGGACGGCACCTTCTGCCTCCCCGACGACCGTCCCGACCGCATCGTGCTGATCAGCGGCGGTAGCGGCATCACGCCGGTGCTGGCCATGGTGCGGACGCTGTGCGACGAGGGCTACTCGGGCCAGATCGTGTTCCTGCACTACGCGTACACCGCCGACGACGTGCCGCACGCGGCCGAGCTGCGGGCACTCGCCGCGGCGAACCCCAACATCCGGCTCGCCTTCGGCTACACCGACAGCGGCGACGGTGACGTCCATGGCTACTTCAGCCGCGCGCACCTCGAAGCGGTCGTCCCGGCCTACGGCGATGCCGACACCTTCGTCTGCGGGCCGCCCGGCCTCATGCGCGCGGTGCGTGAGCACTACAAGTCGCTCGAGTTCCTCGATCGCCTGCACGCCGAGGAGTTCGCGCCGCCGCTGGTCGCCGTTCCCGACGACGCGAGCGGACGGGTGGCCTTCACCGCGAGCGGCGCGGCGACCGACAACAGCGGCGCGACCCTGCTCGAGCAGGCCGAGGCCGCCGGACTGAGCCCCGAATACGGCTGCCGGATGGGCATCTGCTTCTCGTGCACGCAAATCAAGACCAGCGGCTGCACTCGCAACATCCGCACCGGCGAGACGAACAGCGACCCCGACACCGAGATCCAGTTGTGCATCAACGTCCCGGTCGGCGACGTCGCCTTAGACATCTGAGGAGAACAACCTCATGACCATCACCCTCACGGAATCGCAGGTCGAGGAACTCGGCCGCGAACTGGACGAGATCCGCGCCCGGATCGTCGCCGACCTCGGCACGACCGATCGCGAGTACATCTACAACGTCATCAAGGTGCAGCGCGGCCTCGAAGTGGCCGGCCGGGCCGCCCTGTTCCTCGGCTTCCTGCCGCCGTTCTGGGCGGCCGGAACCGCTGCGCTGAGCCTGTCGAAGATCCTCGACAACATGGAGATCGGCCACAACGTCATGCACGGCCAGTACGACTGGATGCGTGATCCGGCATTGAACTCGAAGATGTTCGAGTGGGACACCGTGTGTCCCGCCGAGCAGTGGCGGCATTCGCACAACTACATGCACCACACCTTCACCAACATCGTCGGTAAGGATCGCGATATCGGCTACGGCATCCTGCGGATGGAAGAGACGCAGAAGTGGAATCCGTACTACCTGGGCAACCCGGTGTACGCGTTCTTGCTGATGATGCTGTTCGAGTGGGGCGTGATGGCCCACGACATCGAGATCGAGAACATCCTGGCCGGCGAGCGCACCTGGGCCGAGACCAAGCCGCTGCGCGATCAGCAGCGGCGCAAGGCCGGCAAGCAGGTGGCAAAGGACTACTTGCTGTTCCCGCTGCTCAGCGGGCCGCTGTTCTTCTCCACCTTGACGGCGAACGCGACCGCGAACGTGGTGCGCAACATCTGGACGTTCTCGATCATCTTCTGCGGCCACTTCCCGACGGGTGTCGCCACCTTCACCGAGGAGGAGACGGAGAACGAGTCGCGGGGCCAGTGGTACCTGCGCCAGATGCTCGGCTCGGCGAACATCACCGGCAGCAACCTGTTCCACATCCTGTCCGGCAACCTGTCGCACCAGATCGAGCATCACCTGTTCCCGGACCTGCCGGCCCGGCGGTACCGCGAGATCGCACCCGAGGTGCAGGCGATCTGCGAGAAGTATGGGCTGCCGTACAACACCGGCGGGTTCACCAAGCAGCTCGGCTCGGTCTACAAGAAGATCGCCAAGTTGGCGCTGCCCTTCGGCGGCCAGCCTCGTACCGAGCCCGCGATCCGGATCGTCACCGATGCCGGAACGGCCGCGGCCTGATAGGCATAAGACATGGCCATCGGACGGTACGAGATCGCCAAGGACACCGCACAAGTGCTGGCCGAGTCGGCGGCCACCCATGTCGGACGGATAGCGACGATCCTCAGCGCGGCGGTGCGCGAGGTCGCGCACGAGGTCGGCGAGTGGGCCGGCGACGTCTTCGAGATGCGCGAGGCCGCCGAGCGGGCTGCCGCTGACGAGTAGTCCAGACTGGTCGGGTGCGCTGGTTCGCCCGACTCGCGATGCTGCCGTCCGGCCTTGCCCGGAACGTGCTGTTCGAGGAGTCGGACGGACGATTCACCGGGGTGACTCCCGACAGTGAGCCCGGCGAGGCGGCGCCGCTGCCCGGCGTCGTGCTGCCCGGCCTGGCCAATTGCCACAGCCATGCGTTCCACCGCGCGCTGCGCGGCCGCACGCACGACCGCGGCGGCTCGTTCTGGACGTGGCGCGAGACGATGTACGAGGTCGCAGCCCGGCTGGATCCCGAGTCGTACTACACGCTCGCCCGCGCGGTGTACGCCGAGATGGCGCTCGCCGGCATCACCTCGGTGGGGGAGTTCCACTACCTGCACCAGGCACCCGGCGGTCGGGGTTACGACGATCCGAACGCCATGGGCGTCGCCTTGATTGCGGCCGCGCACGACGCGGGCATCCGTCTGACGCTGCTCGACGCGTGCTACCTCACCGGCGGCGTCGCGGGCGAGCCGTTGTCAGATGTCCAGCGGCGGTTCAGCGACGGCGACGTCGACGCCTGGGGGCGACGCGTTGCCGAGTTGCACGACGCACCGGGTGTGCGGCACGGCGTGGCGATCCATTCCGTGCGCGCGGTGCCCCGCGCCGCGTTGCCCACTGTCGTCGCGGTTGCGGACGGTCGTCCAGTGCACGTGCACGTCTCGGAGCAGCCGGCCGAGAACGAGGCCTGCCTTGCCACGTGCGGCCTTACCCCCACCCAGCTGCTCGGCGAAGCAGGCGCACTCGGACCGACCACCACTGCTGTGCATGCGGTGCACCTCGACAATGCTGATATCGACCTGCTCGCCGCGGCCGGCACGACGGTGTGCATCTGCCCGGCGACCGAACACGACCTCGCCGACGGCATCGCTCCGGCGGCCGAACTCCGCGCGGCCGGCGTGCCGCTGTCGCTGGGCTCCGACCAGCACGTCGTGATCGACCTGTTCCGCGAGGCGCAGCTGCTCGAGGGCGATCAACGCGCGGGCTGGTTGCAGCGCGGCAGATTCTCACCCGCCCAGCTGGGCACCGCGATGACCGCACACGCCTCGCTCGGTTGGGCCGACGCCGGACGGCTCGAAGTGGGCGCACGTGCCGACCTGGTGGCCGTGCGCCTAGATACCGTCCGCACGGCGGGCATCGACGCGTCGCAGGTGGTGCTCGCCGCGTCGGCGGCCGACGTCGACACAGTGGTCGTCGACGGCACCGAGATCGTGCGCGGCGGAGAACACCGGCTCGGCGACGTCGGCGAGTTGTTGATGGAGGTTTTGACGTGACCGCGATGTCCGTCAGCGGCATCGCCGAGCTCACCACGAACGATGCGGAGCTCGGCACGATCCTCGACGCTGCATTGGTGGTCGAGGACGGGCTGATCGTGTGGGTCGGTCAACGTAACGCCCTCTCGCCCGCCGACGAGCACCGCGATCTCGGCAGGCGTGCCGTGCTGCCGGGCTTCGTCGACAGCCACGCACATCTCGTGTTCGCCGGCGACCGGGGTGCCGAGTTCGAGGCACGGATGACGGGGACGCCGTACGACGGCGGCGGGATCGCGTCGACCGTCTCCGCAACTCGTTCGGCGAGCGACGACGAGTTGCGCGGCCTGCTGCGGCGCCGGGTCGGCGAGATGCGCGCGCAGGGCACCACCACGGTCGAGATCAAGTCCGGGTACGGGTTGACCGTGGCCGATGAGGCGCGGGCGCTGCGTCTGGCCGGCGAGGTCACGGCCGAGACGACCTTCCTCGGAGCGCACGTGGTGCCGGCCGGCACGGATCGCGCAGCGTACGTCGCACTCGTGTGCGGCGAGATGCTCGAGACGTGCGCGCCGCTCGCGCGCTGGATCGACGTGTTCTGCGAACCGGCCAGCCCGCATGCGTTCGACGGCGACGAGGCCCGCGCGATCCTCACCGCCGGTGCGGCGGCAGGGCTGGGCCTGCGCGTGCACGGCAACCAACTCGTCGCCGGCCCCGGCGTCGCGCTCGCCGTCGAACTCGGCGCGGCGAGTGTCGACCACTGCACCTACCTCAGCCACGCAGACATCGAAGCGCTTGCCGGTTCGCACACCGTTGCCACGCTCCTGCCCGGCGTGGAGTTCTCGACGCGATCCCCGTATCCGGATGCGCGCCGGCTGCTGGACGCCGGTGTGTCGATCGCGTTGGCCACCGACTGCAATCCCGGTACGTGTTACTCGTCCTCGATGCCGTTCGTGATCGCACTTGCCGTGCGCGAGATGGGACTGACGACGGATGAGGCGGTCTACGCAGCGACGGCGGGCGGCGCCGCCGCGCTGCGCCGCACGGACATCGGCGTGATCACTCCCGGTGCGCGTGCGGACCTCATCGCGCTGGACGCGCCGAGCATCGTCCATCTCGCCTATCGCCCAGGCGTCCCGCTGGTCCGACCGATCTTCGAGGAGACCTCCGTTGCCGCTGCCGACTGAAGGCTTCGTCCGCACGTCCGGCGCCACTCTGCTCGACGGCAAGGGCGCGCCACTGCGATTGCGCGGTGTCGGTCTGGGCGGGTGGCTGAACATGGAGAACTTCATCACCGGCTACGCCGCCAACGAACAGACGATGCGCGACGACGTCCGCGCCGTGTTGGGGAACGCACGCTACAACCTCTTCTTCGACCGCTTGCTCACCGCGTTCTTCGGTGACGCGGACGCCGCGTTTCTCGCCGACGTCGGCATGAACTGCGTCCGGATTCCGATCAACTATCGGCACTTCGAGGACGACCGGCGCCCGTTCGAACTCGTCGAGGAGGGATTCGCGCAGCTGGATCGGGTCATCGACGCGTGCGCGCGGCACGGCCTGTACTCGATCATCGACGTCCACGCGTTGCCGGGGGCGCAGAACCAGCACTGGCACTCGGACAACCCGACCAACGTCGCGAACTTCTGGTTGCACCCGCATTTCCAGGACCGTGCAGTGTGGCTGTGGCAGATCCTTGCCGAGAGGTACCGCGACGATCCCCGCGTCGCGGGGTTCAACCCGATCAACGAGCCGGCCGGCGAGGACCGCTCGGTAGTGCGCGCCGTCTACCAACGCTTGTACCACGCGATCCGCGCCGTCGATGACCGGCACGTGCTGTTCCTCGACGGCAACACCTACTCGACAGAGTTCGACGTGTTCGACGGCGAATTCGACAACGTGGTGTACAGCTGCCACGACTACGCGGTTCCCGGCCTCATCGGCGGCCAGACCTACCCGGGGCAGACCGCTGACCGGTTCTGGGACAAGGACGCAATCCGGCAGAAGTACCTCGACCGCACCGCATATTCGCGCGAGACCGGCACTCCGGTCTGGGTCGGTGAGTTCGGTCCCGTCTACGTGGGCGACCGGGCGCGTGACGCCATGCGCTACCAAGTGCTCACAGATCAACTCGACATTTACGCTGCGGACGGCGCGAGCTGGTCGCTGTGGACGTACAAGGACGTCGGCCGGCAGGGCATGGCCGTCGTCCGCAGGGACTCGCAGTACCTTGCGCGATTCGGCGATTTCATCGCGCGCAAGGACCGGCTCGGCGCCGACCGCTGGGGCAGCTCGGGCGACGCCGTCGCCGATGCCGTCGCCCCGTTCGCCGAAATGATGAATCGGGAGTTCCCTGATGTCGCACCCTATCCGTGGGGACTCACCGATTGGACACGCACGTTGCTGCTCAACGTCACGCTGGCGGTGCCACTGTCGAAGCAGTACGCGGCGCTGTTCGCCGACCTGTCGGACGACGAGCTGGTCGCCCTCGCCGAGTCGTTCGCATTCGAGAACTGCGTTGTGCGCCAAGAGCTTGTCGACGTGCTGCGCGGCGATCTCGGATCGGGCTGAGTTCCAGCGCTGATTGCGGCCGCGGACGGCCGGGTAGGTCGACTGGTGACCGACGAATGACCGCCACGGAGCTGAGGAGATTGGATGCCTGAGGAGAAGCCGGCCGGCGAAGGTGTGACCGACGAGGAGATGGTCCGCCAGGTCGCCGAGCAGACCGACAGCGAGTTGGACCAGAAGGACTACTTCGAGCGCGAGTCCGACGGCGCGGTCAGCGACACCGAAGCCGCCAAGGCCGACGCAGACGAGTCCCGCGGCTGACCACTTTGCCCCGCCAATGTGTGCCGCGCGGGACGCGGAACAGGCACTGGCGGGGCAAAGTCAGGTTGAGCGGGACGGTCGAGGTCAGGCCGGGCCGCGGTGCCAGGGCCCGGTGATCACGCAGGTCACGCCGGGATACTGGACGTTGACGAACAGGTGCTTGCCGTCGTGCGTGAAACTCGGCCCGGACATCTCACTGGCACCCATCGGCCCCGGCTTCGGGAAGTCCTCCGGATCCCAGTAGTGCAGGTCGAGCTTCTGGATCACCTTGGCCAGGTTGGCGATCCCGCCGTGCGGTGTGAGCACGCGCAACCAGTTGTCGCCGCCGTCGCGGTCCTCACCGTCGCCGTCTTCGGCCATGACGACCGTGCCGTCCGGGCTGACCGTGATCGAGTCGGGCTGGTTGAGCGTCTTCTCGTTCGGTGACTCGAACAGCAGCTTGAGCTTGCCCTTCTTGTGGTCAACCGGCTCGTACCGCCAGATCTGACCGTTGTGCGAGTTGCCGGCCTCGCTCGCGACGAAGGTGACGCCGCCGTCGGACCAGGTCGAACCCTCCAGGCCGTAGAACCGCGCGCCGCCCTTCTCGCGGCCCTGCGAGTACACCGAGCCCGCGAAGTGCTCGGCGTCGGAGGGATCGGGATCGTCGATGTCGACCCAGTGCACGTCGAGCAGCTCACCGACACGCTGATGCCGCGCGGTGTTGTAGTGCTTGTCGCCAGTGACCGCGAGCATCTGCAGCTGGCCACCGGCGGCGAGGTGCCCCTTCTTGTTGGGCAGGAAGCGGTAGAAGCCGTCGCCGGGGTCGCCGTTGTCCTCGGTCATGTAGACGATGCCGGTGTGCGGATCGACCGGCGCGGTCTCGTGCTCGAAGCGACCCATCGCCTTCAGTGGCACCGGCTCGATGAGACCCTTCGAGTTCGCCGGGATCTCGAAGACATAGCCGTGCGGCTTCTCGTACCCGGCCTTGATCCCGTCGGTGGTCTCTTCGCAGGTCAACCACGAGCCCCACGGCGTGGGCGCGCCACTGCAGTTGTCGAGCGTGCCGTTGAGCACCAAAAAGCTCTCGACGAGCTCGCCCTTGTGCAGGTCGTAGAGCGAGGACGTGCACCCGGCCGGCGCAGCTCGGTCGTACGCGTGCTTGTGCGTCAGCGCCTTCTGCTTGATCTTCGGGATGTCGAGATCGAGTTCGTGGTTGCGGATCAGGCGCACCTTGCCGTTGCCGTGGTGGAACAGCGCTTGCCCGTCGTGGCAACCGGGTGTCGGGAGCCCGTCGCTCATTCGCGAGCCGGCGCGTCCGAAGGTCTTGTAGCTGAAGCCCTTCGGCAACGCGAGTTCGTCGCCGGCCTTGAACAGCGGGCCGTATCCGTCGTGGGTCGGGCCGCCGTACTGGCGCTTCTTCTGTGGTGCCGCGGCCTCGGCAGCTTCGCCGGTAAATGCGCCGGCCAGGCCACCGGCCACGAGACCCAGGCCGGACACGGCGAGCATCTCTCTTCTGTTGAGTGTCATCGATTCCTCACTGGAGGGTGGGTTGACGAGCCGGCCCGGCGGGCCGGACGCATGGAACCGGGGGGAGGGGTGGTGCGGGTCAGACGGACTTGGCGATGTTGATGAGCGGGCTGGCCGAGAACTGCGAGAGGAAGCCGGTCGGGCCCTCGGTGACCTGGGTCCACGAGCGCGACCAGCCCTCGAGCACGTCGAGGTAGTGCAGCACGACGTAGGGACGGTCGTCGGCGACCTTTTGCTGCATCTCATACACGATCGCCTTGCGCTGGGCCGGATCGGTCGCGACCCCCTGCTTGGCGAACAGCTTGTCGTAGTCGGCGTTGCAGTATCCGCTGTCGTTGTCGTCGCCGTACTGCGCGCAGGTCATCGCTTCGAGCATGTAGCTGGGGTCGTACTCGGTGTCCCATCCCCACAGCGCGAGGTCGAAGTCTCGGTAATGGTTCTTGGTGATCGCGTCCTCGAGCGCGTCGTCGTCGATCTGGCGCACGTGGATCGTCACGCCGATCTTGGCGAAC
>DASXJN010000235.1:0-5526 GCA_036497365.1 Jatrophihabitantaceae bacterium
GGCCGGCAGAAGGGCCACACCGAGGTCTACCGCGGCGCGGAGTACACCGTCGACCTGGTGCCGAAGGTGCGTGTCGATGTGGTTGTCAACGACGGTGATGCCGACAAGGTCGTCGAGGCGATCGTCGAGGCGGCCCGCACCGGCAAGATCGGCGACGGCAAGGTCTGGGTCACCGCCATCGATAGTCTCGTCCGCGTGCGGACAGGTGAGCGTGGGCCGGACGCCGTCTGATGAATTGAGCGATGTCCGGGCCGGCGTGCTGCGCCGGCCCGGACTGGTTCGTGCGGCCTTGCGGGACGAGCTCGTCGCGGCCTATGACGGCTGGCTCGCCGGGCGGCTGCCGGCGCAGACCGAGGGTGTCGCGCTGGTGGCGGTCGGCAGCCTCGGCCGGCGCGAACCGTCGCCCGCGTCCGACCTCGACCTCGTGCTCGTCCACCGCGGACGCAAGGACATCGGCGAACTCGCCGAATCGATCTGGTACCCGATCTGGGATGCCGGGGTCGGGCTGGATCACTCCGTGCGCACCCCGGACCAGAGCATCGACGTCGCACGCGACGATCTCAAGGCGCTGCTCGGGCTGCTGGACGTGCGGTGCGTCGCGGGGGACGCCGAACTCGCAGTCGAGCTGCGCGGGCGGGCGGTCGATCTCTGGCGCGCGACTGCGGTCAAGCGGGTGGCCGAGCTGCGCGAGCTGTCGTCGGTCCGCTGGGAGCTGGCCGGCGAAGGCGCGTTCCTGCTCGAACCGAATCTGAAGGACTCTCGCGGCGGGCTACGCGACGTGCAGTCGATGCGCGCCCTGGCCCTCGCGCAGCTGGTCGACCTGCCGGCCGCGGTGCGGACCGCCAATGCCGAGCTGCTAGACGTACGCGGCGAACTGCACCGGGTGATCGCCCGCGCCGACGACGTGCTGCGCCTGCAGGAACTCGATCCGGTCGCCGATGCGCTGGGCATCGCCGAGCGGGACGACGTGCTGCGCACGGTCAACGCCGCGGCGCGCACCGTGTCGCACGCGCTCGACACCGCGTACCGGCGGATCGCCGGCCAGTCGAACCCGTCGTTGCGCCGCCGGCTGTTCGGGCAGAGCGGGCCCGCGCGAGAGGGCATCGCCCGTGATGTCGTCGCGCAGGACGGCGAGGTGGTGCTGGCCCGCGACGCCGTGCCGCGGACGGATCCTGGTTTGCTCGTCCGGGCTGCGCGCGCGGCGGCCGAGACCGACCTGCCCTTCGCGGCGTACACCCTCGACCGGTTGGCGCGGGAGTCGGCGTCGATCCCGCAGCCGTGGCCCGACGAGGTCCGGGCCGACTTCGTCGCGCTGCTCGGTACCGGGCGGCCGGCGATCGCCGTCCTCGAGGCGCTCGACCTGGCCGGGCTGCTGACCCGGCTCGTCCCGGAGTGGGACGCGGTGCGCAGCCGTGCCCAGCACAACCCCGTCCACCGGTTCACCGTTGACAGGCACCTGCTCGAGACAGCCGCGCACGCCGCCGACAACACCCGCGCGGTGGAGCGTCCCGACCTGCTGTTGGTAGGCGCGCTGCTGCACGACATCGGCAAGGGCTACCCCGGTGACCATTCGATCGTGGGCGCGGAGCACGCACGCAGTATCGCCTGCCGGATGGGCTTTGCCGACGACGACATCGAAGTGATCACCGCGCTGACCCGACATCACCTGCTGCTGCCCGACACGGCCACCCGGCGCGACCTGGACGACCCGATGACGATCAGCATCGTCACCCATGCGGTGGACGGCGACTCGGCGGTGATCTCATTGCTGCACGCGCTCGCGATCGCCGACGCCGCTGCGACCGGACCGGCGGCGTGGAGCGACTGGAAGGCCGGCCTGATCGCCGAGCTCGTCCGGCGCAGCCGAGCGATCCTGCACGGCGACGAGCTGCCCCGTCCGGAGCCGCTGGATATGGAGCGCCGGGATCTGGCCGAGGCGGGTCGGCTCGCCGTCCGGATCGACGGGCACACCGTGCTGGTGGCGGCGCCGGACGGCGTGGGCGTGCTCTACCGCACCGTCGGCGTCCTGGCACTGCACATGCTCGACATCCGACAGGCGTCGATCAGCACCTACGCGGGCATGGCCGTGAACTCGTTCGTCGTCGAGCCGCGCTTCGGGCGGGTCCCCGACGACGCGCTGGTGCGTGCCGACCTCGCCCGCGCGCTGGCCGGCGAGGTGCCGCTGGCCGAGCGGTTGCGTGAGAAGGAGCAGGCCTACGCCGAGCGGGCGCGCTCGAGGCCGCCGACGGTGGCCTGGTTCGACGAGCAGGCCACCGATGCGACCGTGCTCGAGATCCGCACCGAGGACAGCATCGGCCTGCTGACCCGCATCACGGCCGCCCTCGAGCGGGCGCAGCTGGACGTGCGCACCGCCCAGATCTCCTCGCTCGGCCGCTCCGTGGTGGGCGCCTTCTACCTCACCGACCGACGGGGCCGCCGCGTCGATCCGGGGCTGCGCGGCGATGTCGAAGTGGAGCTGCGCCGCATCTGAGGGTTCGCCGCGTAGCAGGGCGACACGCCGAGCGGGACCCTGCTCGAGGGCCAAGAGATTCGTCACATGGATCGCGTTTCGTGCAGATCGAAACCTGCCGGTAACCTGAACCCCGCTGCACGGGCCGATGACGTCCCGGGAATCCCGCTCATCGTCCGGTTCCAGCCCGCTGTATTTCCAGGAGCGCTGTTGCCTACTCCGTTCTCCGCCGTGCCCGCCGCAACCGGTCTCTACGACCCGAGCTTCGAGCACGACGCCTGCGGGGTGGCGTTCCTCGCCGACCTGTCCGGACGGCCGACGCACCGCATCGTCACCCAGGCGCTGACCGCCCTGCACAACCTGGACCACCGCGGCGCCGCGGGCGCCGAGACGTCCTCCGGCGACGGCGCCGGCCTCACCGTCCAGGTGCCGGACGAGTTCCTGCGCGCGGTCGTCGACTTCGAACTGCCCGCGCAGGGCAGCTACGTCACCGGCCTTGCGTTCCTGCCGACGGACGACGACGCCGCCGAAGCAGCGATCGAACTGGTCGAGTCCACCGCCGCGGACGAGGGCCTGGTCATGCTCGGCTGGCGGAACGTGCCGATCGACGACAGCGAAATCGGCCCGACCGCCCTCGCCGTGATGCCCCGCTTCCGGCAACCGTTCTTCGCCGGCGCGGACGGCGAGAGCGGCCTCGCACTTGAGCGGCTCGCGTTCTGCGCCCGACGAGTGGCCGAGCGGCGCGCCCGCGAGAACGAGCTCGACCTGTACTTTCCGTCCCTGTCGGCGCGCACGATCGTCTACAAGGGCATGCTCACCACCGACCAGCTCGGCGACTTCTTCCGCGACCTGACCGACGAGCGGTTCGCGAGCGCGCTCGCACTCGTGCACAGCCGGTTCTCGACGAACACGTTCCCGTCCTGGCCGCTCGCGCACCCGTTCCGGTACATCGCGCACAACGGCGAGTTCAACACCATCCGCGGCAACCGCAACTGGATGCGCACCCGCGAGACGCAGCTCGAGTCCGACCTCATCCCCGGCGACCTGCGCCGGCTGTTCCCGATCTGCACGCCGGACGCGTCGGACTCGGCCACCTTCGACGAGGCGCTCGAACTGCTGCACCTGGCCGGGCGCAGCCTGCCGCACGCGGTGCTGATGATGATCCCGGAGGCGTGGGAGAGCCACCCCGGGATGGATCCGAAGCGCCGCGCCTTCTACCAGTTCCACGCCTCGCTCATCGAGGCCTGGGACGGCCCGGCCTGCGTCAGCTTCACCGACGGCACGGTCATCGGTGCGGTGCTCGACCGCAACGGCCTTCGTCCCGGCCGGTGGATGCAGACCCGGGACGGCCTGGTCGTGCTGGCCAGCGAATCCGGTGTGCTCGACATCGATCCGTCCACGGTCGTCGCGCGCGGGCGGCTGCAACCCGGCCGGATGTTCCTCGTGGACACCGAGCGCGGCGAGATCCGCTCGGACGAGGACGTCAAGGCCGAACTCGCCGACGAGCACCCGTACGACGAGTGGCTGCACGCCGGGCTGATCCGCCTCGAGGACCTGCCCGACCGCGAGCACGTCGTGTTCAGCCACGAGTCGGTCACCCGGCGGCAGCAGATCTTCGGCTACACCGAGGAGGAGCTGCGCATCCTGCTCGCGCCGATGGCCAACAATGCGATCGAACCGCTCGGCTCGATGGGGACCGACACACCGCTCGCTGCGCTTTCGAAACGACCACGGCTGCTGTTCGACTACTTCACCGAACTGTTCGCGCAGGTCACCAACCCGCCGCTCGACGCCATCCGCGAGGAAATGGTCACCTCGCTCGCCGGCGCGATCGGACCGGAGCTGAACCTGCTCGCGCCGGGCCCCGCGTCGTGCCGCCAGATCGTCGTGCCAGAGCCGGTGATCGACAACGACGAGCTCGCCAAGATCTGGCACGTCAACGCCGACGGCGACATGCCCGGCTTCGACTGCGCGCTCATCGACGGGCGCTTTCGGGTGTTCGGCGGCGCTGAGGCGTTGGCGGCTGCGATCGAGCGAGTGCGACGCGACTGCTCGCGAGCGATCAAGGACGGCGCGCGCATCCTCATACTTTCCGACCGAGACTGCGACGGCGACCATGCGCCGATCCCGTCGCTGTTGCTCACCTCGGCCGTGCACCAGCACCTCGTACGCACCGGCCAGCGCACGCAGGTCGGCCTCGTCGTCGAGACCGGCGAGGCGCGCGAGGTGCACCACATCGCGCTGCTCATCGGCTACGGCGCGGCCGCGGTGAACCCGTATCTCGCATTCGAGTCGATCGAGGACCTCGTCAATGCCGGGGCGATCCCCGGCGTGCCCGCAGAGAAGGCGATCGCGAACTACATCAAGGCACTGAGCAAGGGCGTGCTCAAGGTGATGTCGAAGATGGGCATCTCGACGATCGCGTCCTACACCGGCGCGCAGGTGTTCGAAGCCTTCGGACTGGCCAAGCCGCTCGTGGACGAGTACTTCGGCACGACGCCGTCGCGGCTCGGCGGGGTCGGTCTCGACGTGCTCGCCGAGGAGGCTGCCGCACGGCACACCACCGCCTATCCGCTCGTCCCGACGGCGAAGGCGCATCGCCGCCTCGACGTCGGCGGCGAGTACCAGTGGCGCCGCGAGGGCGAACTGCACCTGTTCAACCCCGAAACGGTGTTCCTGCTGCAGCACGCGACGCGGCAAAGTCGGTATGAGGTGTTCCGCGAGTACACCGAGAAGGTCGAGGCGCTCAACCGCGAGGGCGGCACGCTGCGCGGGCTCTTCGAGTTCGCCCCGGACCGTGCGTCGGTGCCGCTGGACGAGGTCGAACCGGTGTCGTCGATCGCGCGGCGGTTCGCGACCGGCGCCATGTCGTACGGCTCGATCTCGGCCGAGGCGCACGAGACGCTCGCGATCGCGATGAACCGGCTCGGCGGCAAGTCGAACAGCGGCGAGGGTGGCGAGGACGCCGAACGGTTCACGCCGGACGCGAACGGCGACCTGCGGCGTTCCGCAGTCAAGCAGGTCGCGTCCGGACGGTTCGGCGTGACCAGTCATTA
>DASXJN010000236.1:0-29060 GCA_036497365.1 Jatrophihabitantaceae bacterium
CGTGGTCGCCAGCGGCGGCGGGCACGCGACGATGCGCCTGCAGACCGGCGCCGTGACCGCGGTGTCCGCCACGGACATCTCCGTGCGCTCGACCGACGGCTACACCCAGACCTACGTCGTCGGGTCCGGGACGTCGGTGGACCAGGGCTCGGACGCGATCAGCAAGGTCGCCAAGGGCCACACGGTGACGGTCGTCGCGACGGTGTCCGGGCAGACAGCTACCGCGTCGACGATCGAGGACAGCAGCATCGACAGCCGAACCAGCCGAGGCGGCGGCCAGGGCGGTCCGCCGGGCAATTGACGCTCAGCGCAGGGTGAACCCGGCGCCGAGCGGGTCGTGCGGGTCGAGGGTGAAGGTGGCCGTGCCGGTCTCGTAGGCGGCGCCCTCGATCTCGGTCACCACGGCGGGCCGGTCCGCTTCGGTCACGTGGCCGGTCACCCGGCCGAGGAACGTCGTGTCCACTATCGAGTCGTGGCGCAGGGTCTCGCCCGCGGCCAGCGAGCCGTCGTCGGCCAGCAGGGCGAGCCGGGCGGACGTGCCCGACCCGCACGGCGAGCGGTCGACCTCGCCGTCGGCGAACACGGTCACGTTGCGCTGGTGCGGGCCCGATGCGCCGTCGCCGAGGTCGTCGAACAGGATCGTGCCGTAGATGCCGTCCAGGCGACGGTCGGACGGATGCCGTGCCCACTCCGTGTCGTTGAGCAACCACTTGACCTCGCGCCCGAGCGCGGTGAGCCCGGCGAGGTCTTCGGGGACGACGGAGAGGCCGACCGAGGCGGCGTCGACCGAGGCGTAGATCGCGCCGCCGTAGCTCACATCGGCACGTACCGGCCCGCGGCTGGTCGCGACCTCGATGCCTCGCCCGAGCACGTACGAGTCGATGTTGCGGAACACCACGCTGCGCACGACGCCGTTTTCGCAGGCCACGCGCGCGGTCACCCGGCCGGACGGGACGTCGATGACGATCTCGGTCTCGCCGTCCGGGCGCGCCTCGACACGTCCGCTGTGCACCGCCCACGCGCCGAGCGCGATCGTGCCGTGCCCGCACGCGGTCGAGTACCCG
Organism: Jatrophihabitantaceae bacterium; assembly: GCA_036497365.1. GTDB lineage: Bacteria > Actinomycetota > Actinomycetes > Mycobacteriales > Jatrophihabitantaceae > RYN-133. Next base: position 1,065 of record DASXJN010000236.1, read on the forward strand.
TCCTTGTGCCAGAACAGCACACCGAAATGGGCGCCGTCGTCGTCGGGCGGGACGACGAAGCAGCCGTACATGTCCGCGTGTCCACGCGGCTCCTGGACGAGCAGTTCGCGGTACGCGTCGAACTCCGGCGTGGTCTGCGCGTACCCACGCCGTTCGAGCACGGTCGTGCCGACGGGTTCGGGGATGCCGTCGACGACGATGCGGAACGGTTCGCCCGCGGTGTGGTAGTCGACGGTGCGTACCGGGCCCGGCGATGCGGTCACGGTTCCGTAGTCTGCACCCGTGTCCGACGCGATCGACATAGACGTGCTGGCCTCACCCGCGCCGGTCGTCGCGACCGAGCGACTGCGCGACCTGCTGGGTCGCGCGTGGGCCGTCGACCCGGCCGCCCTGACACCGCTGCCGAGCGAGCGAGACCTGAACGTGCTCGTCGACGACCGCTTCGTGCTGAAGGTGTCGAATCCGGCCGAGGCCGCGTCGATCATCGACATGGAGGTCGCCGCCGCGGCGCATCTGCAGCGCGCGGATCCCGGTCTGGCGGTGCCGCGCACCGTCGCCACGCGCGGGGGTGAGTTCGTCGCGGCGTTGGCCGACGACGCCGGACGACCTTGCCGGACCCGGCTCATCACCGTGCTCCCCGGCGCTCCGCTCGAGGGCACGCCGATCTCCGTCGACCTGGCCGAACAGGTCGGCGACCTCGCCGCGCGCACCAGCCTTGCGCTGCAAGGGCTGTTCCACCCGGCCGGCGGGCGCCGCATCGACTGGGATGTGCGCCGCGCGGCCGACGTGCTCACCAACGCCGAAATGCATGGCGCGGCGCAGGACATCGCGCTCGTCCCCCGACTTGCGGCCGCCGCCGAGGCGACCCGGCGGTTGCCGTCCGGGTTGCAGCACGCGGACGTCACGCTGACCAACGTGCTCGCCGAGCACGGCACGGTGACCGGGCTGATCGACTTCGGCGACATGCACCACACCGCCGCGGTGTGCGACCTCGCGGTGACGCTCACCGCGGTGCTGCGGAACACCGCGGCCGAGCAACCGGCCGGGCTGTGGGAACTGACCGAGGCGGTGCTCGCCGGCTACCAGCGACGTCGGTTGCTGCTGCCGGACGAGGTCGACGTGCTGGGTGAACTCGTACTCGCCCGGCTGGCGGTGACGCTGGCCAACGCCGCCCGCCTGGCCGCGCTGACCCCGGGCAACACCGAGTACGTGGGCCAGCACGTCGGTCCCAACCGACGGATCCTCGACGCGCTGCTCGCACTGGACGCGCGTGACCTGGCCGATCGGCTGGCGCGCATCGCCGGCACGCTGCGCGCACCGCGGGCGGCGACCGCGACCGACCCCGGCCTGCACGCGCGTCGAGCGGACGTGATGGGCGGCGAGCTGAGCCCGCTGTTCTACCGGCAACCGCTCGAGATCGTGCGCGGCAGCGGACCGTGGCTGTACGCCGCAGACGGGACGCGTTACCTCGACGCGTACAACAACGTGGCCGTCCTCGGTCATGCGCACCCGGCCGTGACGCAGGCGGTCACCCGGCAGTGGGCCGCGCTGAACACGCACTCGCGCTACCTGCATCCCGGCATCGTCGAACTCGCCGAGCGCCTGCTCGCGACGATGCCGGCCGAACTCGACACCTGCTTGTTCACGACGTCGGGCACCGAGGCGAACGATCTCGCCTGGCGGATGGCGACGGCATACACCGGCGGCAGCGGCGCGATCATCGCCGAGCACGCGTACCACGGCTCGTCGAAGTGGCTGGCCGACCTCAGCTCGAACGAGTGGCCCGCGGGTTATCGGCCGTCGCACGTGGGGACGTTCGCCGCGCCGCGCGCGACTCCGACCGCGCCGGGCCACTCGGACGCGGCGACCCGCATCGCGACCGCTGCCGAACAACTGCGGGTCGCCGGCGACCGTCCCGCGCTCGTGCTCGCCGACCTCTGTTTCATGAGCGAGGGCGTGCTCGACGCGTCGCCGGACTTCATCACCGGACTTGTCGCGGGCGCGCACCAGGCGGGGGCGCTGTTCCTGTCCGACGAGGTGCAAGCGGGCTACGGCCGCATCGGCCCGGCGATGTGGCGGTTCGCGCTCGCCGGCGTCACGCCTGACCTGGTCACGCTCGGCAAGCCGATGGGCGCGGGCTATCCGATCGGCGCGGTGATCACCCGGCGCGAGATCGCCGACAGCCTCGCCCGGAGCTACGAGTACTTCTCCACGTTCGCGGCAACGCCGGTAGCGGCAGCCGCCGCGCTCGCCGTACTCGACACGCTGCAGCACACCGCCGTCCTCCGCGAAGCCGCAGCCACCGGGAAGCACCTGCGCTCCGGACTGCGCAGCCTCGCCGCGTCGAGCGCGCGCCTCGATGAAGTCCGCGGCACCGGGCTACTGGCCGGCGTGGACGTCGTCGCTCCCGACGGCACGCCGCCGCGCGAGTTCGCTCGGGACGTGCTCAACGGGCTGACCGCGCGGCGCGTGCTCGCCGGGCTCACCGGCCCGGACGGCACGGTGCTCAAGGTCCGCCCGCCGCTGGTCTGGCGGCACGAGCACGCCGACCTGTTCGTCGCCACGTTGGCCGAGGTCCTGGCCGGGTAGGACTTGGCCATGTTCGAAGGCTTCGACGAGGACCTGATCGAGGTGCCCGGCGCCCGGATCTTCGTCCGGCACGGCGGTGACGGACCGCCGGTGCTGCTGCTGCACGGGCACCCGCGCACGTCGGCGACGTGGCACCGCGTGGCGCCCCGACTCGTCGAGCAAGGCTTCACCGTCGCCTGCGCCGACCTGCGTGGCTACGGACGATCTCGCGGACCCGAACCGAGCGCGGATCATTCGGCGCATTGCAAGCGAGCGGTCGCGGCGGACCAGGTCGCCGTCATGCGCGCGCTCGGCCACGATCGATTCGCCCTTGCCGGGCATGATCGCGGTGGCGCTGTCGCACTCCGGCTCGCCCTCGACCATCCGGACGTCGTCGACCGCGTGGCGATCCTCGACGCGATGCCGATCAGCGAGCACCTCGGTCGCATCACCGCGACCTTCGCCACGCTCTGGTGGCACTGGTTCTTCTTCGCCCAGCCGGAGACGCCCGAGCGCGTCATCAACGCCGACCCGGATGCGTGGTACCGCGGCGATCCCGATGCGATGGGTGCCGAGAACCACGACGAGTTCCGTGCTGCGACGCGGAATCCGGCGGTCGTCCGCGCGATGCTCGAGGACTATCGGGCCGGGCTGACGATCGACCGGGCGCACGAGGAGGCCGACCGGGCCGAGGGTCGCCGGATCCGCTGCCCCGCCCTCGTCCTCTGGTCGTTGCGCGACGACCTCGAGGAGTTGTACGGCGATCCGCTGCGCATCTGGACGGACTGGGGCGACGACGTGCGCGGTCACGGCATCGACTCCGGGCACCACGTCGCCGAGGAGGCTCCCGACGACCTCGTCGCGGCCCTCGCACCCTTCTTCGCCGCAGGCGCGTCCTGACACACTGACGGCATGGACGGCCTGCCGCTGTACCCGACCTCGCTCGTGGGGAGCTTCGCGCAACCCGAATGGCTGATCGACCGCGCCAGGCTGGCCGGCCGGTTCCCGCCGCGGGTGCGCGCTCGCGAGCTGTGGCGACCCGCGCCGGAATTCCTGGCCGAGGCGCAGGACGATGCGACCATCGGCGCGATCCGCGCGCAGGAACGCGCCGGCCTCGACATCCTCACCGACGGTGAGATCCGCCGCGAGAGCTACTCGAACCACTTCGCCACCGCACTGGAGGGCGTCGACGTCGACAATCCCGGCGAGGCGCTCGACCGCAGCGGGCACCCCAACCCGGTGCCGCGCGTCGTGGGACCGGTTCGCCGGCCGCACTCGGTCGAGGTCGGCGACCTCGAGTTTCTTCGCGCGAACACCGATCGCAAGGTCAAGATGACCGTGCCCGGGCCGTTCACCATGTCGCAGCAGGCCCAGGACGACTACTACAAGGATCCGGCCGCCCTCGCGATGGCCTACGCCGACGCGGTGAACGCCGAGATCAAGGATCTCTTCGCGGCCGGCGCCGACATCGTGCAACTGGACGAGCCGTACATGCAGGCCCGGCCGGAGCCGGCGCGCGAGTACGGCCTGGCCGCGCTGAATCGCGCGCTCGACGGCGTGACCGGGACGACCGCGGTGCACATCTGCTTCGGCTACGCGGCGATCATCCACGACCGGCCGTCCGGCTACTCGTTCCTTCCGGAACTCGCGAACTGCACGTGCGACATGATCTCGATCGAGACGGCACAATCCGGCCTCGACCCGAGCGTGCTCGCCGAGCTCTCCGACAAGACGATCATGCTGGGCGTCCTCGATCTGTCCGACGCCACCGTCGAGACGCCCGAAGTCGTCGCCGAACGAGTACGTCGAGCACTGCCGTTCGTCGATCCCGAGCGGGTCGTGCTCGCACCGGACTGCGGCATGAAGTACCTGCCGCGCGAATCGGCGCAGGGCAAGCTGGTGTCGATGGCCAGGGCCGCCGAGGTGTTGCGCGCTAGCTGACGTCTCCTTCGCGGGCGCGGTGCCGGTCGCTGCTGCCGCTGTACTCGGTATAGGTGTACGGGTTCGGGATCCGCTCGGTGGACGCCAGCTCCGGCGTCATCGACTCGCGCCAGGCGTCCTCGCCCATGGTCGACCGGGCGTGGTCGACGGTGTTCGCCACGGCGTCCTTCGCCCCGGCGAGATCGGCGCCCACAAGCTTGTGTTCGTGCTTGGCGACGCGACCGTTCACCAGCACGGTGTGCACGTCGCCGCGTTGCGCCTGGAACACCAACGTGCCGTAGGGATGCAGCAACGGGTACATCGCCGGTGAGTCGTCGTTCTTGATCAGCACCAGATCGGCCTTCTTGCCCGGCGTCACCGTGCCGATCTTGTCGTCGAGGTTCAACGCGCGCGCGCCGCCGATGGTCGCCCAGTGCGCGACCTCCTCGGCACGCAACCGGTTGTGCACGACTGTCTCACCGCGCGCGTGCGCTTCGAGGTGCTCGCGCGAACGGTCGGCAGACAGGGTCGCGCGCATCGCCGAGAACAGGTCGGCGCTCCACCACACGCTGGTGTCCATCGACAGCGACACCGGGATGCCGTGCTTGCGCAGCTCCCACGTCGGCGGATAGCCCTGCCCGGCACTCTGCTCGCTCTCGGTCGAGACCGACGCCGTGCCGCCACTGGCCGCGATCCGCTGGTACGAGTCCTCGGTGAGCGTCGCGGAATGCACGTAGGTGATGTCGGGCGACATGAAGCCGCCCTCCCACATCAGCCGGATGCTGTCGTCGTTGGTCGCGCCCCACACGCCGGCGTGTGTCGTCACCCGCATGCCGAGGTCGCGTGCCGACTCGAAGGCGCCCTGCTCGGGGAACTCGGGGTCGCCGGTGACGTCGAAGGCCAGTTGCAGCCCGAACATGTCGTCGGTGTCCGTGCGGTCGACGAAGCTGCGGAACTCGGCCGACTTCGTCCACTCCCACGGCGCGCCGAGCAGATTGCCGTACGCCAGCACGAAGCGCCCGGGGGAACTGCGCAGCGCGTCGGCAGCAGCCTCGCCGTGCTCGACGGTCTGCAGACCGTGCGACCAGTCGACGGTCGTGGTGACGCCGGCGTCGACAGCCTCGATCGCCGAGAGCCGGTTGCCGGCCGCAATGTCCTCGGGACGAAAGATCTTCCCCCAGGACAGGTAGTAGAAGACGAAGTACTGCGTGAGCGTCCAGTCCGCGCCGAGGGCACGTAACGCGGTCTGCCACATGTGCCGGTGCGTGTCGACCATGCCGGGCATCACGATCCCGCCCGACGCGTCGATCTCGACCGCGCCGTCGGGGACGGACAGCCGCGGCCCGACCGCGGTGATCGTGTCGCCGGTGACGAGCACGTCGGCGTCGTCGACGACGCCGGCGTCGTCCATCGTGAGCACGGTCGCGTTGCGGAACACGACCGGACGGCCGTCGCTGACCTGCCCCATCTCGTCGGGGTTCATTCGTCCCTCCTCCGGGGCATCGCCAGCACGTGCAGCAGGCCGCCGACGATGCTGATGTTCTTCAGGAAATGGTTGCGCTGGGTGTTGCGCTCCGGACCGGCCTCGAACTCCCAGAAGCGGTGCCCGCCGGCTGTGGTCGGTATCAACGAGCCGATCAATGCGAGCGCCGACAGCTTCGGCAGCACGCCGAGGGCCAGCGTGCTGCCCGCGGCGACCTGGGTGGCGGCGTTGAGGCGCACCAGCACTTCGTCCTCGGGCATCTCCATCGGCGCTGCGGAGCGGATCATCGACAGCACCGGTGCCGCCTTCTGCGTCGGCGGTCCCGGATTGCGCAGCACGCCCGCGCCGGCCTGGATGAAGACCCAGCCGAGCGCCGCGCGGCCGACTGTTTCCAACGCGCTCATGTGGTGATGTCCGGGTACGGCAGGTCGAAGTGTTCGAGCCGAGCGGCAAACGCGAGCTGCATCGCCAGCGGCTCCTCGTGATCGCGCTCGAACATCGCGATCCAGAGCGTGAGCGTCAGGAACGGGTGGGCGCCCATCTCGAACAGCCGCACGTGGTCGTGCGCGGCCAGTGCGGCTCGTTCGTCGTCGGTGAACGACAGCCACGTCGACGCTTCGCCCGCGTGGCAGTTGAGGATCTGGTTGGCCCGATCGGCCTCCCACCACGCCACGGTGCCGGCCGGATCGTCGCGATACCGCTCGACGAGGTCGGGGTCGCGATCGACGGTGAACAGGAACTTGTCCAACAGGTACTTAGACATCGGCAGGCGCCCCGTTCGGATGCTTGGGGTACCACGTGAAGTACGCCTCCATGGTGTGGAACAGGTCGAGATTGTCGGCGTAATCGGCCTTGTTGTAGCCGGCCACGCCCATCATCAGCATGAAGTCCATGAAGCCGTGCGTCGCGTTTCCCGGTGCGTGCAGGCTGTCGAGGGTGACGTTCTTCAGGCAGGCGTCGATGTCGCCGTTCGCGATCCACTCCACCGCCTGAGCGTCGAACTCGGGGTCCGGCCCGTGCGGTCCGAACTGCCGCGGGCCGCCGAGTTCGAGCGACAGGTGGCCGGTGCCGATGACCGCGACGCGCAGCCCGGACGGCCATGCGTCGATCAGCTCACGGATCGTCCGGCCGAGCTTCACGAAGCGCTCGGGACGCGGCAGCGGCGGCGCGAAGATGTTCGTGTAGATCGGCACGACGGGCAGGTCGTTCTGCGGGCGGACGGTGATGATCGGGCAGGTGATCGAGTGGTCGACGCGTAGCTCGTTCGAGAAGGCCAGGTCGAACTCGCGGTCGAGCGCCTCGCGCAGGATGTAACTCGACAGCTCCTCATGTCCCTTCAGCAGCAGTCGGGGCAGCCCGAACTCACGTTCCTCGTTGTAGTAGTTCGCGTCGTAGTACGGGGCCTTGCCGATGAGGAACTGCGGCATGTTGTCCAGCCACAGCTGATGGAAGTGGTCCGAGCCGACCATCACCAGCACGTCCGGCCGGGCGCGGGTCAACGTCTCGCGATACGCCTCGACCTTGCGCACCCACTCCGCCGCGAACGGCGGCGCTTCGTCCCGACCCAGCTGGCTGGTCTTGTAGAAGAACGGGTGGTGCGTTGTCGCCAGGATGGCGACCAGTTCGGCCATGCTGCCCCCGTCACCGCGCGTACAGTTGTCCGTCAAGCGGTCTGGCTGAGACGATGCCCCGCGAGACCAACCAGTGTCAAGGTCGGCGCGTGCCGGCGGCCGACGCGACGGAGGCGACGTGGCAGGACGCGGCAACAGCCCGGACTTCGTCGAGGCGCTGGCCCGCGGGCTCGACGTGCTCACCTGTTTCGGCCCGAACCGGCCGAGTCTGACGCTGGCCGAAGTGGCGGCCGCGACGGGCCTGGCCCGGCCCACCGCGCGCCGGCTGCTGCTCACGCTGAAGGAACTCGGTTACGTGCGCGCGGCCGAGGGCCAGTTCGAGCTGACGCCGAAGGTGCTGCGTCTCGGGATCGCCTACGCCAGTTCGCTCGGGCTGTGGGACATCGCCCGACCACATCTGGGCGACCTGGTCGCGCAGACGCACGAGTCTTCGTCGATGGCCCAGCTGGACGGGTCCGACATCGTTTACGTCGCGCGCGCGGCAGTTCCGAAGATCATCTCGCTGCGGGTCAGCATCGGCACGCGGTTCCCCGCCCTCTACACGTCGCAGGGCAAGGTGCTGCTCGCCGCCCTCGATCCGGACGCGCTCGCGCGCACGCTGGCCGAACCGAGCCGGTCCGGGCTGCCGCCGTTCCTGCCCCGCGACCGGGACGTCGTCGACCAGGAACTCACCCAGGTGCGTGCTCGCGGCTGGGCGCTGGCCGACGAGGAACTGGCACCCGGCATCAGGTCGATCGCCGTCCCGGTGCGCGACGGCACCGGCGCGGTGCGCGCCGCGATGAACGTGACGGTGCACGCGGCCGAGACCACCGTCGAGATCCTGGTCGGGCAGTACCTGCCGTTGCTGTTGCGCACCGCCGGCGAGATCAGCGCGGACTGGGCGCTGTGGCAGGCCCGGCCGCAGATCGAAGTCGGACAGCTGTCCGCATCGCGGTCACGGAGTGTGCATGGTGCCTGACGCCGCGCCCGGTGCCGGCCCGCTCGCGGGCCTCGTCGTTGCGGACTTCAGCCGGGTGCTGGCCGGCCCGTACTGCACGATGCTGCTCGCCGACCTCGGTGCGGACGTGATCAAGGTCGAGTCCCAGGCCGGCGACGACACCCGGCACTGGGTGCCACCGCTGCGCGGCGACACCGGCACCTACTACCTCTCGGTCAATCGCAACAAGCGCTCGATCGTGCTCGACCTGGGCAACGAAACCGACCTGGCCCTCGCCCACGAGTTGAGCCGGCGGGCCGACGTCATGATCCAGAACTTCAAACCGGGCGGGCTCGCGAGGTTCGCCCTGGACTACGACTCGGTGCGCGCTCGGCGCGCCGACTCGATCTACTGCTCGATCAGCGGCTTCGGTGCCGGCGACGGCGCGAACCTGCCCGGCTACGACCTGCTCGCCCAAGCGGTGTCCGGCTTGATGAGCCTCACCGGTTCGCCCGACGGGCCGCCCTACCGTGCCGGTGTCGCGGTCTTCGACGTGATGACGGGCCTGCACTGCGCGATCGGCATCCTGGCCGCCCTGCACCACCGTGCAGAGACCGGCGCGGGCCAGCATGTCGAGGCGAACCTGCTGTCGACCGCGCTGTCCACGCTGGTCAACCAGACGTCCGCCTACGTCGCGGGCGAGGTCGTCCCGCATCGCATGGGCAACGCGCACCTGTCGCTGTTCCCGTACGAGCCGTTGCCCACCGGCGACGGCGATCTGATCGTGATCGCCGGCAACGACGCACAGTTCCGCCGGTTGGTACAGGCGCTCGACCTTGCCGAGATCGCGGACGATGAGCGCTTCGCCAGCGTGCAGTCACGCAACGACAACCGTGCCGAGCTGCGTCCGATCCTTGTCGAACGGCTGGCCACCCGGTCGGCGCAGGAGTGGTTCGATTCGCTGAGCGCGGTCGGCATCCCGTGCGGCCCGATCAACGACGTCCGCGCCGGGATCGAGCTGGCGGCCTCGCTCGGGCTCGAACCGGTGGTGGACGCAGGCGGGGTGCCCACCGTCCGCAACCCGCTGCGGCTGTCGGAGACGCCGCCGCGGTACGACCTCGCTCCGCCGCGCCTGGACGAACACGGCGCCGAGATCCGGGCCTGGCTGCAGGACACCGCGCCTGGCACTGCGCACGAAGGGATGACACCGTGACCGAAGGCGCGACCTATCCGACCTCGCTCGGCGTCTCGTCGGCCGACACCATCTCGCTGTTCGGGCTGGACCTCGCCAACGACCTGATCGGCAAGGTCACCTTCGGCGAGCTCGCCTACCGGCTCATCACGCTCGCACCGCCGACCCCCGCGCAGTCGCGGGTGTTCGAGGCCGTGCTCGTCGCCCTCGCCGACCACGGCTTCACGCCGACGGCGATCGCCGCGCGACTGACCTACCTGTCCGCACCCGACGCGATCCAGGGCGCGCTGGCCGCCGGCCTGCTCGGCGGCGGGTCACGCTTCCTCGGCGTCAGCGAGGACACCGGCGAGTTCCTCGCCGACGCGCTCACGGGCGTCGACCCGTTGCCGGCCGACGACGCCGGCTGGGACGAGCTCGCCCGCACCGCGATCCGCGCGCGCCGCGAGTCGGGCCGGTTCGTCCCCGGCCTGGGACACCACCTGCACAAGAACGGCGACCCGCGCACGCCGGTGATCATCGGCATCGCACGCGACGCCGGGCAGTACGGGCAGCACCTGGCCCTGTTCGAAGCGGTCGGACGGGTCGCACCCGAAGTGCTCGGAAAACAACTGCCGCTCAACGGCGCCGGCGTGTGCGGCGCGGCACTCGCCGACCTGGGCATCCCGCTCGCGATGCTGCGCGGAGTCGTGCTGCTCGCACGCTGCGCCGGGCTGCTCGGGCACCTCGCCGAAGAGATGCGGCAGCCGATCGCGAACCAGATCTTCACCGAGACCGAGGCGCGGGCCGTGTACTCGAACCCGGAAGGCGGGTAGAGGACTCTCGTCCGCTCCTGCGAAAGGTTTCACGTGTCCACCGACGCCATCGTGCTGCTCAAGAACGACCACAAAGAGATCCGGAAGGTGTTCCGCCAGTTCCAAGCGGCGGGCGAGAACGCCACGAAGACCAAGGGCGAATTGGTCAGCAGAATGATCGAGCTGCTGACCGTCCACACCTACATCGAGAACGAAGTGATGTACCCGGCGGTGCGCCGACTCGTCCCGGACGCCGAGGACGACATCCTGGAGTCCTACGAGGAGCACCACGTCGCCGACGTGCTGTGCATGGAGCTGTACGGGATGAAGCCGGACGCCGAGCGGTTCGACGCCAAGACGACGGTGCTCATCGAGAACGTCCAGCACCACATGGAAGAGGAAGAAGAGGAGTGGTTCCCGACCGTGCGGGAGGCGCTGGGACGCAAGCAGCTCCAGGAGCTCGGTGCGCAGTTGCTCGAGGCCAAGCAGAAGGCGCCGACCTCGCCGGCGCAGCCGAGCGCGCTCAAGAAGGCTGCCGACGCGGTACTGCGCTAGGCGCTGCGCCTAGGGTGGGTGATCGTGACACCTCGCGCGTCACGCTCGTCCGACTCGCTTGCCACCTACCGCCGCAAGCGCGACTTCGCGCGGACGCCGGAACCGGCCGGTGCACACCCGGCCGCCGATGAGCGGCGCCGGTTCGTCGTGCAACGGCACCGGGCCAGCCGGCTGCACTACGACTTCCGGCTCGAGATCGACGGCGTGCTCGTCAGCTGGGCGGTGCCCAAGGGCCCGACGCTCGATCCGAAAGTGCGGCGCGGCGCGTTCCACGTCGAGGACCACCCGATCGAGTACATCGACTTCGAGGGTGTGATCCCGTCCAAGTCGTACGGTGGCGGCGACGTGATCGTCTGGGACGCCGGCACGTGGGCGCCCGGTCGTCCCGAGGACGAGAAGAACCCCCGTCGCTCCGTCGACAGTGGCGAGATCCACTTCGACCTCGACGGCGACAAGCTGCGCGGGCGATTCGTGCTGGTGCGCACGAAGGTCGACGGCTCGGGCAAGGAGCAATGGCTGCTGCTCCACAAGCACGACGACTTCGCCTCGAGCGGCTGGGATGCCGAGGATCACCCGAAGTCCGTGCTCAGCGGGCGGACGAACGACGAGGTCAAGGCCGACCCCGACAAGCTGTGGCGGTCCGACCTGCCGGCCTCGAGAGCGGCGGTCGTGCTGAAGAGCGACGCGGTCGCCGAGGTCGGCGCCGACGAGCTTGCCGAGTTGGACGACTTCGGCAACTCCGGCACCTGGCACGTGTTCGGACGCGAGCTCCGGATCGGCAACCTCGACCGAGCGGTGATCCCCGGGCGCGGACGCACTCGCCCGGTGACCAAACGCGAACTGCTGCGCTACACCGCACAGGTGGCACCTACCGTCCTGCCGCAGTTGACCCGGCGCGCGCTGACCACGCGCACCGTCGCCGAGCGCGCACCTGACTGGCTGCCCCGCTGGCACGAACCGCGGCAGCGGAACGCTCCGACGCTGCTGGTCGTCGACGAGCCGGCCGCACTGCTCTGGGCGGTGAATGCGGGAACGGTCGAATGGCGCGCGGCACTCGCGTCGGTCGACGCACCGAAGCAACCCGATGTCGCCGTCGTGGAACTGGCCGGGTCGCGGTGGCGCGACGTGCTCGCGGCCGCACGCCTGTACCACGCGGCGCTCGACCATCTCGACATCACCGCGTGGCCCGTGATCACCGGCGACGGCGGCATCGACGTGCGCATTCCAATCGTCCGGAGCGCGGACCGGAGCGAGGTCGCTGCGTGGCTCGACGAACTGGCGGCCTCGGTGCGGACAGCCGCGCCGGAGCTGCCGCACCCCGGCGCAGGCACGGATCGGCGCGACGCACTGGTGCCGTACAGCGCACGCACGGAGCCGGGTGCACCCGTCGTGACTCCGCTGGATTGGGACGACTTGGACGATCCGGCGGTGCGCCCGGACCGCATATCGGTGCGATCCGCCCTCGATCACATGGCCGATCGGCGTGACCTGCTTCACGACATGCAACGCGGCCGTTCGCGCCTCCCGCGCCTGCGATAGAACGGTGCGCCAGAACATCCGGGAGGCCGGGTGTGAATTGCTGCCTCGCCGCGGGCATATTCAGCGCGACGACGGCGCTGAAACATCCGGCCCCCGTTGTCCCCGACATCCCCCCGAAAGAAGCGCACCATGACCGCCACGATGCCGCGCACCTCGCGCCACGAATCTCTGCAGTCTCGTCTCGAGACGCTGCGCACCGAGCGGACCGAGCTTCTTGCCGAGCTCACCGCGCCGTCGTCCGGTGACGACGCCGACCGCGCGACCAACGTCGACGGTCATGTGCGCGTCGCCATGCTCGACCGGCGCATCGCCGCTCTCGAAGAGGAACTGATTTCGGTCGAATTCGGTAGCACGGTGTCGACCGGCACGATCAAGGCCGGCGATGTGGTCACGCTCGACTTCGGCGACGGCCCCGAGTCGTTCCTGTTCGGCTCGGTCGAGCAGGCCGCCGACGGCACCGATGTGATCACCCCCGGCAGCCCGCTCGGGCAGGCGCTGAGCGCCGCGCAGGTGGGCCAAACGATCTCGTACGCCGCCAAGCCGCGCCGCGTGCTCGAGGTCAAGCTCGTCGCCGTCAGCTGACTCTCATCCTGCAGGCGTTCCTCCTGCATCGGTGACCCTTGCACCGCACGCACCTCGGTAGCTGATCAGGCCTTGCCTCGTCTGAAGAGTGACCGACCGCATTCTCTATTTTCCCTATAGACTTTGACAATGACGCTTGCGCCACGGCATGATCGCCGCATGGCAGCAAGCGTTTTGCTCGTCACCCGCGGTCACATCGACCTGGTGCGCGTGGCTTCGGCCGCGTGTCCGATGTAGCCCCTTTCCGCTCAGCGCCGTCCCGGCGCACTGCGGCTGCGCGATTCGCGCGCAACCCCTCGGAACTCCCCTCGCCATCCCCGTCGCTCGGAGAGTCATGCCTGTTTCCGTCCTGCCCATCGACGCTGCGTCCTTCCGCAGCCTGTTCCGACAGCACGCCGGTGGCGTCGTCGTCGTCACCCTCGACAACGGCACCGGCCCGGTCGGCTTCACCGCGACGTCGTTGGCATCGGTATCGATTGACCCGCCGATGGCCACGATCGCGATCAGCAACACGTCCTCCACCTGGCCGCATCTGTGCACTGCCGACTCGGTCGTCGTGAACTTCCTCGATCACGACCAGTCCGACCTCGCCGGCCGGTTCGCCACGCACGGCATCGACCGCTTCGCCTCGCCTACGCGGTGGCACCGGCTCGGGTCCGCCGAGCCGGTGCTCGACGACGCACGCCGCTGGATGCGCGCGGCGGTGCGTGACCGCATTCCGGTCGGCGATCACCACGTCGTCGTGCTCGAAGTGCTCGACGTCGAGGTCACCGGCGACACCGGCTCCGCGCTGGTCTACCACCGCGGTAACTACCACCCGATTGGACATCTGAATGCCTGACGCAACACCAGAGGTCGTCGTCCTCATCGGCAACCCGCGTTCGGGATCGCGCACCAGCGCGATCGCCACCGCGGTCGCCGAGGCGATCCGCACCGAGGGCGACGGCATCGAGGTACGCACCGTCGAACTGGCCGACGCGATCGCCGTGAGCCTCGACGGCACGGCGGCGCAGCCCGTGGCGCCGCAACCCGATCTCATCGACGTCGTCCGCAGTGCCCGGTTGCTCGTCGTCGCAACGCCGTCGTACAAGGGCAGCTACACCGGGCTGTTGAAGCTCGTGTTCGACCAACTCCCGCACCAGTCGCTCGACGGCATCACGGCGGTACCGGTCGTTGTCGCCGGTGCACCGGTCCACCTGCGCACCACGACCGCCGATCTCATCCGACTACTCACCGAACTGGGCGCGGCGGTGCCCGCCACAGTCGAGCTGCTCGAGGCGGACCTGGCCTCGGCCGGGCCGCACATCGCCCGCGCCGCCCGCCAGACGGCCGCGCACGTCTTCGCCGTTTCCCCTACCAGCTAAGGACCTTCATGACTTCCTGGACGCACAGCACTACTTCGAAACGAGTACGGCTCAAGCGGCTACTCGCCGCGACCGCGGTGGTCGTCACCGCGGCAACCGCCACCGTCGCGTGCAGCTCGGCCGACGCATCCGGCCCGTCCGGCAGCGGCCCGGTCACGCTGCGCTATCAGGGCTGGACGGACCAGGTGCTGCTGCCCGAGCTGGCGCAGGATCTCGGCTTCTTCCACAACAAGGTCAAGCTCGACTGGGTCGGCAACACGATCAGCGGCCCGCAGGACATCCAGTCCGCGGCAACCGGCCAGACCGACTTCGGCGGCGCGTTCGCCGGTGCTGTCGCCAAACTGATCACCGCCGGCGCACCGATCACCGCGGTCATCAACTACTACGGCTCCGACTCGAAGACCTTCGCCGGCTTCTACGTGCCGAAGAACAGCTCGATCCACACCGCCGCGGACCTGGTCGGCAAGAAGGTCGGTGTCAACACGCTCGGCGGTCAGGACGAGGCCGACATCCACGACTACCTGCGCAAGGCCGGGCTCAGCGAGGACCAGGTGAAGAAGGTGCAGCTGGTCGCCCTACCGCCGCCGAACACCGAGGACGCGCTGCGTCACGGGCAGATCGACGTGGCCGCGCTGTCCGGACAGTTCCAGCAGCGCGCCGTCGCCGACGGTGGCTTGCGTGCCGTGTTCACCGACATCCAGGAGTACGGCCCGTTCAACGGCGGCCCGTACGTGTTCCGCAACGACTTCATCCAGAAGAACCCCGAGGCCGTGCGCGCATTCGTGTCCGGCGTCGCGCACGCGATCCAGTGGGAACGCGACACGCCACGGCAGAAGGTGATCGCCGAGATGACGAAGATCATCAACGCGCGGCACCGCACGGACGAGGACACCTCGACGCTCAAGTACTGGCTCAGCGTCGGTGTGCCGAGCAAGGGCGGTCTGATCAGCGACAGTGACTTCACCCGCTGGTCGAGCTGGCTGCACGACACCGGCGCCGTCACGGGAACGATCGACGCGTCGAAGTTCTACACGAACAAGTTCAACCCGTACGCCAACGGCGGGAACGGCTCGTCATGACCGCGACCACCGAAGTGAAGATCAGCGTGCGCGACGTTGCGAAGACGTTCCCGGTGCGCACCGCACCGGCCCAGATCGCGGCGATCGACGGTGTCTCGTTCGACGTCCGGCGTGGCGAGTTCCTCGTACTCGTCGGACCGAGTGGCTGCGGCAAGTCGACACTGCTCGACCTGATCGCCGGGCTGACCACGCCGGCAGCCGGTGAGGTGCTCGTCGACGGCCGGCCGATCACCGGTCCCGGCCTCGACCGCGGCGTCGTGTTCCAGCAGTACGCGTTGTTCCCGTGGCGCACCGCGCAGGCGAACGTCGAGTTCGGTCTCGAGGTGAAGGGCTTCAACCGCAGGCAACGTGCCGAGCGGGCCCGCGCGGTGCTCGACCTCGTCGGCCTGGAACAGTTCGGCGACCGCTATCCGCACCAGCTGTCCGGCGGCATGAAGCAGCGTGTCGCGATCGCGCGCAGCCTCGCCTACGAGCCGGACGTGCTGCTCATGGACGAGCCGTACGCAGCGCTGGACGCGCAGACCCGCGAGTCGTTGCAGGAGGAGTTGCTCCGCATCTGGCGCCGCACCGGCACCACGATCGTGTTCATCACGCACGGCATCGACGAGGCGGTCTACCTCGGCGAGCGCGTTGCGGTCATGACGTCGCGCCCGGGCCGGATCAAGCAGTTCGTCGACGTGCGGCTGGACGATCCCGAACCCGGCGAGGATCCGCGCTCCACGCCTGCCTTCATGGCCAAGCGGCACGAGATCTGGAACCTGCTGCACGACGAGGTCCTGCGCGCTGCCGACCTTGAGACCCGCGAACGACTCAACGAGGTGGCCTGACCATGACCAGCACACTCGAGAAGCCGGCCACGACGACCGCGCCGTCCGCGACCGCCGCCGCACCGGCCAAGACCCGACGCCGGTTCAACCGCAAGTGGATCACCAGCTGGATCGGCGTCGCCGTCCTGCTCGCCGCCTGGCAGATCGTGCCGTCCCTCGGCCTCGTCGAGCGCACCTTCCTGCCGCCGCTCACCGATGTACTGCATGCGTGGTGGGGCCTTGCGTCCGGCGGCGAGCTGTGGACCGACATCCACGTCAGCCTGCAGCGATCGCTGTCCGGTTTCGGCATCGCGCTCGGAGTCGGCATCCCGCTCGGCCTGCTCATCGGGTGGTACCCGATCGCAGCCGAACTGCTGAGCCCGGTAATGGCGATCTTCCTGAATACGGCGGCGATCGCGCTGTTGCCGGTGTTCACGCTGATCCTCGGGATCGGCGAGACGTCGAAGATCTCGATCATCGTCTACGCCAGCTTGTGGCCGGTGCTGTACAACACGATCAGCGGCGTCCGGAACGTCGATCCGTTACTGGTGAAGTCGGCCCGCTCGCTCGGTGTGCGCAACCTCCGGTTGTTCCAGAAGGTGATCCTGCCGGCCGCGGTGCCAACCATCTTCACCGGCGTACGGCTCGCCGGCGCCGCATCGATCCTCGTGCTGATCACCACCGAGATGGTGGGCGCGAAGGCCGGGCTCGGCTATCTGATCCTCAACTCGCAGTTCAACTTCCAGATCCCGCAGATGTACGCCGGCATCCTCACCGTCTCGGTGATCGGCGTCGCCTTCAACTACCTCCTGCTGTCCCTCGAACGCCGCTTCTCGACTTGGAGAACCGCATGACCCGAAAGTTGCACCTGAACGCGTTCCTGATGGGAACCGGCCATCACGAGGCCGCATGGCGCCACCCGGAAAGCTCGCCCGAGAACACCCTGACCGCGCAGCACTACATCAACTTCGCGCAGATCGCGGAACGCGGGAAGATGGACTCGATCTTCTTCGCCGACGGCCTGGCCGCACGTGGCAACATCAAGTACAACTCGCAGAACCACCTCGAGCCGATCACGCTGCTCTCGGCGATCTCGGTGCTGACCGACCACATCGGCTTGATCGCAACCGCGTCGACGACCTACTACGAGCCGTTCCAGCTGGCCCGCAAGTTCGCATCGCTCGATCACATCAGCAACGGACGGGCCGGGTGGAACATCGTCACCTCGGCGGGCGAGGACGAGGCGCAGAACTTCAACCTCGACAAGCGACCGGCACACGCCGACCGGTACGCGCGTGCGACCGAGTTCGTCGAGCTCGTCCAGCGGCTCTGGGACAGCTGGGAGGACGACGCCCGCTTGCTCGACAAGGAACACGGCTACTACGCCGATGCGGGCAAGGTGCACACGCTCGACCACATCGGCGAGCACTTCCAGGTGCGCGGCCCGCTCAACGTCCCGCGGCCGGTGCAGGGCCATCCGCTGCTGGTGCAGGCCGGCTCGTCCGAGGCGGGTCGTGAGTACGCGGCGCGCTTCGCCGAGGCCGTGTTCACCGCGCAGCAGACGCTCGGTGACGCACAGGAGTTCTACCGCGACCTGAAGTCGCGCGCCACCCAGCTCGGCCGGCGCCCGGAAGAGATCGTGATCCTGCCCGGCATCTGCGCCGTGCTCGGTGGCACCGAGGCTGAGGCACGGGCGAAGGAGGAGGAGTTCAACGCGCTGATCACGCCGGAGTACGGGGTGTACCAGCTGTCCAAGACGCTGGAGCACGACATCAGTCAGTACCCGCTGGACGGGCCGCTGCCCGAGCTGCCGGGCGAGGACTCGATCAACGGCCACAAGAGCCGGTTCACGCTGATCACCAATCTCGCCAAGCGCGAGAACCTCACCATCCGCCAGCTCATCCAGCGACTCGCCGGCGGGCGCGGGCACCGCGTCTTCGCCGGTACGCCGGAGCAGGTCGCCGACCAGCTCGACCTGTGGTTCCACTCCGGTGCCGCCGACGGTTTCAACGTCATGCCGCCGGGCCTGCCCGGCGGCCTCGAGGACTTCGTCGAGCAGGTCATCCCCGAGTTGCAGAAGCGCGGTCTGTTCCGCACCGAGTACGAGGGCAGCACGCTGCGCGAGCACTACGGCCTCGCGCGCCCGGCAAACACCAATCTCGCCGCAGACACGAAAGAGAAGGAGCACGCCGCATGACCACCTCGAAGCACACCGCGACCTCCACCCGCGATGCCCGCAAGATCTCGGGACGGCTCGGTGCCGAGATCGTCGGCCTCGACCTCAAGCAGCCGCTCGACGCCGACTCGGTGCGGTGGCTGGTCGACGCGCTGCACGAGCACAAGGTGCTCGGCATCCGGCACCAGCACCTCGACGACGAGTCGCACCAGCGGTTCGCGTCGTACTTCGGTGACCTCACCGGCGCGCACCCGACGGTGAAGTCCGTCGACGGCCAGCCGAACGTGCTGCCGGTCGACAGCGAGCGCGGCAACCGCGCCAACAACTGGCACACCGACGTGACGTTCGTGCAGAGCCCGCCGAAGGCGACGACGCTGCGCGGCATCACCATCCCGCCCTATGGCGGCAACACCCTGTTCGCGAATACCGCTGCGGCCTACCGCGACCTGCCGGATCCGCTGCGCAACTTCGCCGACACCCTGGACGCGGTGCACACCAACGACTACGACTACGCCGAGCCACACCTGCGGCGTGATCGCGAGGAGTACCGCAAGGAGTTCACGCGCACGAAGTACCAGACGGTGCACCCCGTCGTGCGCGTGCACCCCGACACCGGTGAGCGCAACCTGTACATCGGCGGCTTCGCCGACCGGATCGTCGGCCTGTCACGCACCGAGTCGAAAGACATCCTCCGACTGCTGCAGGCCTACGTCACGCGCCCCGAGAACACCATTCGCTGGCAGTGGCAGCCGGGCGACGTCGTCATCTGGGACAACCGCATCACCCAGCACTACGCGCCGGACGACTACGACGACCTGCCGCGGCTGCTGCACCGCGTGACGATCGCCGGCGACGTCCCGACCGGTCCGGACGGGCGGCGCAGCTACTCGCTCGAGGGCGACCAGTCGCACTACACGCCGACGGTCTCGTCAGCGCAGGCGTGACCGCACTCCACAGCGCGGCACCGGGGCGGGACGGCGATCCCGTCCCGCTCCGGTACGCGCTGGAGGAAGTGGCCGCCGGCCGTCCCGTCGCGCTGTTCGACGACGTCGCCGGTGTGCAGTACCTGGTGCTCGCGGCGGACCGCGTGGCGGCGACCAGCGTCGCGTTCGCCGTGCGGCACACGTCCGGCTTCCTCTGCGTCGCATTGCCGGACGAGCGCGCGGACGAGCTGCAGCTGCCGGCGCTGCCACGGGTGCATGCCCGCAAGGACGTGCCCGACTACGCGGTGGCAGTCGACGCAGCGGACGGCATCGGCACCGGCATCTCGGCAAGTGACCGCGCGACGACGATCCGGCTGCTCGCCGACGCCGAGACGACAGCCAGCGATCTCACCCGCCCTGGCCATGTCATGCCGGTACGCACGCGCGCGGAAGGGCTGCTCGCACGCAGCGGCCCGGCCGAAGCGGCGCTGGATCTGGTGCGCGCGGCCGACTGCGCGCCGGCTGCGGTCTTCGCGCACCTGCTCGAAGCGCCGCCGAACATGCCGCTGGTGACTGCGCAGAGCGTGTACGAGTTGCGGCGGCGCACGACGACCGACCTGCGCCGGGCGAGCAGCGCGCGGCTGCCGCTCGCCGACGGCCCGGTGATCTCGGTGCGGTACAGCTCGCGCCGCACCGGGCTGCAACATCTCGCGCTCATCGCGGGCGAGATCGGGGCGGACGTGCCGGTGCATGTACACGTCGAATGCGTGGCCGGTGACCTGTTCGGTGCGCAGAGCTGCCTGTGCTCGCGCCGGCTCGACTCCGTGCTCGCGACGATCGCCGGCGACGGGCGTGGCGTGGTCGTCTACGTGCGCACCGCGCCGGACGACCGGCCGCACCAGCGCACCGATGAGCACGCCGCCGTCGCCGCCGAGATCCTGCGCGACCTCGGCATCGGCTGACCGGGCTTCGCCCTATTTGGCCCCAGTGCAGGGTGTTTCGCGGCGTGTCTCCCTGCACCGCGGCCAACTGTGTGACGGGACGAGTACAACGGCGACGTGACGGCGGATCTCAGCTACTCGTGGCGCGACGACGTGAGCGACGCTGAGCTCTACGAGCTGACGGTCTCGCACGGCGGCGAGGCCGAGGTCGGCTGGTGGGACCGCGTCCGTGCGCACAGCCTCGGCTGGGTCACCGCTCGCGACGACAGCCGGCAACTCGTCGGGTTCGCGAACGTCGCGTGGGACGGATCCGAACACGCCTTCCTGCTCGACCCGAAGGTGCGGCCCGACCAGCAACGGCGCGGCATCGCGACCCAACTGGTCAGGCGAGCCACCGACGAAGCACGAGGCGCCGGATGCACGTGGCTGCACGTCGACTTCGTGCCGAGCCTGCGACCGTTCTACTTCGACGCGTGCGGGTTCACGCCCACTGACGCCGGCGTACTCCGCCTCGCGTAGTTCGCCGATCGTCCGCTTCGCCGTGTCACATCGGCAGCTGGACGACCTTGCCGAGCTTCGCGAGGTCGACCGGCTTCTTCGACAGCCCGAAGTCGTAGCCGTCGAACGTCCGGACATTCAACACCAGCACGATCGCGGTGCCCTTCGGTGAGTTCGAGCCCACCGGACCCTTGCATTCGTCGCAGACGAATCTTCCGTGCAGTTGGATCACCCAAACCGACGTATCACCGGACGGACTCGAACTGGTGTCGCCGCCGAACGCCACCCGCTCGGCTTGGCGGTAGGTGGTGCGTACAGCCTCGGCCGTCGCAGCCGGATCCTGGTTGCCGATCGCGGCCACGCGGGCGCGCTCTCTGAGTTCGCTGATCGTCCGGCCGACCGAATCCTGCACAACCGAGTGCACTGGCGAGGCAGACGTCGGCGCCGGCGATGCCACGGTCGCCGAGCGCATTGCCGGAGCAGGCGCGGAATTGCCGTTGCCACCCAGAGACCGGACGAACGGCACGCCGACGGCAACCAACACGACCACCACTGCTGCCGCAACGGCAAGCAACACGCGATGGTCTCGCTGCGCGGTCGCACGGACCATCGCCTCGTCGAACGATTGCGGTGGCGGCTGCGCCGCTTGCCAGGTACGGCCGTGCTCGCGCAGCTCGTCGTCAAGCAGCTCGTTCATCGATCATCGTCTCCCAAGTAGGCGCGCAGCCGCGTTCGTGCGTCGGCGAGCGTCGACTTCGCGGTGCCTTCGGAACAACCCATCACGGTCGCAACCTCGGCTATCGGCAGGTCGAGGTAGTAGTACAGATCGACGGCGAGCTTCTGGCGAGGACTGAGCCGTACCACCGCGCGCTCGAGGTCGACGGTGCGCTCGATCTGAGCATCACTCGCAGGCGGCGCGTCCGCGGTTGAAATCAGGCGCAGCCGGCGCGCGGTGCTGCGGTGGTGCTTGCGCGCTTGATCGGCGACGAGCGTCAGCAACCACGTGCGCAGTGAGCCGCGCTCCGGATCGAACCGCTCGCGCAGCCGCCACGCTGAGGCCAGCGCATCCTGGACGACGTCGTCACCATCGACTGCTCCGACCAGCCTCGCCGCGAAGTGCGCCATCACCGTCCAGTGCGGCGCCACCGACGACTCGAAGCCCGCACGCGTGCGCACGTCGACAGCGACCGCAGCTCGGCGGTCCGTGACGACCTCACGCTCCACACCTATGTATAGCCCGCTCGCGACGGCGAGGTTGGGTCGTCGGCCCGCCGGGTTCAGCACGAGCGCACCCCCACCCGATCACCGTTGATCTGTGAAGTAGGAGCCTGCGTCAAGGTCTTCGATCAGGCCGGGGTGCGTGGGCTTCCACCCGAGCAACTCTCGGGTGAGCTCGTTCGAGGTCGGCACGTCGGCGGCGAAGAACGGCCCGAGCCAGCCGAAATGTTCGGCCGCCACCGACTCCACCGGCAGGTCGAGGTTGCGGCCGATCGCCTCGGCGATCTCGCGCGCGGGCACACCCTCCTCGGCAACCGCGTGCAGCACCGCGCCAGCCGGGGCGTCCTCGACCGCGAGCCGGACGAGGGCCGCGGCGTCGAAGCGGTGCACCGCGGGCCAGCGGTTCGACCCGTCGCCAACGTAGCCAGACACGCCCGTCTCGCAAGCGATCTCGACAAGACGCGCGACGAAGCCGTGGTCACCGGCGCCGTGCACCGTCGGCGCGAACCGGACGACGATCGAGCGCACGCCACGCGCGGCGAAGTCGAGCGTCGCCTGCGCATTCGCCACCCGCGGGTGTGTCGCCGGGTCGGGCAGATCGCGCTCGGTACCTGGACGTCCCTGTGCCAGGCCGAGCACACCGGAGGCGATGACGAAGGGCGCCCCGGTGCCGGCCAACGCTTCGCCGAGCACGTCGATGGCGTTGCGGTCCATCACTGCCGCTTCGGCCATCTGGCTGAAGTCGTGGTGATAGGCGAGGTGGACGACACCGTCCGACGCGGCCGCGGCGCGGCGCAGCCCGTCCAGGTCGGTGATGTCGCCGCGGACGACGTCGGCGCCCAACGCGGCCACGATCTCGGCGCCGACATCGGACCGGACCAGCCCTGCCACGTCGTGCCCGGCGTCGACGAGTTCGCGGACGGTGGCCGACCCGATCCAGCCGGACGCCCCGGTGACGAAGATGCGCATGGGATTCCTCGATTCGTAGTGATGTCACTCGATGTCATCACTGTACACAATCGATGACACTGTGTGTCATCACCTAGAATCGGCCGCATGGGGCGCTGGGAACCGAACGCGGCCGGCCGGCTGCGCGAGGCTGCCATGGACCTCTACCTCGAGCAGGGCTTCGAGCAGACCACCGTCGCCGAAATCGCTGCGCGCGCCGGACTCACCGCGCGCACCTTCTTCCGCTACTTCACCGACAAGCGCGAAGTGCTCTTCGGCGGAGCCGAGCTACTGCACGAGCGACTCGTCCGCGCGCTCGAGGACGCACCCGCCGACGCGACGCCGATCGAGGCGGTCGCAGCCGCGCTGACGGCGATCGCCGAGTTGCTCGTCGATCGCGAGTTCTCCGGCAGGCGACAGCAGGTGATCGACGCCAACGCGGAGCTGCGCGAGCGTGAACTCATCAAGATGGCGACCCTGTCCGCTGCGCTCACTGACGGACTACGGACGCGCGGCGTTCGAGACAGCGATGCCCGGCTGGCCGGCGAGGCGGGCATCGCCGTGTTCCGCGTCGCCTTCGACCGTTGGGTGCGCTCGAAGGACGACCGAATGCTGGCGCAGGTCGTCAACGAGGCACTTTCGCAACTTCGCACGCTGGTGGCCGCGAGCTGAGGACGAACTGTTGGCGAATCCGTTCGCCCGGTCTACCGTCCGCACTATGAGGAAGATCGTCAAGGCCGTCTTCGCGCCGTTCCGCAAGATGCGCGACATGCTGCACAGCGACGAGGACATGACCGCGGTGTACGGCGAACACCCGAACGCGAACCGCGACGAAGAAAACGTCGGCGGCAACATCGCGGCCAACGTGATCGGTCGGCCAGGGTAGAAACTCGGAACCGATCGGACGGGCGAAGTCGTCCAACGTACGTGCGGTCTGCTGTCGGCGTAGCCAGTCTGTGCGTCGCGCTCGCCACCGGCGCATGCACGCCGAGCGCTCACTCGCCCAGAACGGGCGACGCGACTCGCACGGTCTCACCCTGGACGCGCGGGACGCTGACGAAGGTGCCTCCGAAACCGGGCAACAAGCGGGTCTCACTCGGTGGCGCGAGCGTCGTCATCCCGAGGCGCTGGCTCACTTCGGGCTACCACGGGTTGCCGTCGACACTCGCCTTTCCGATCGTCTTCTACAGCAGCGCGCGGATGACCACCCGCTGCTCGAAACCCACCCAAACCCTGTGCACGTCGGGTAACTGGTTCCCGAGAGACGTGGTCACGCCGACCAACGGTGTGCTGGTGAGCTGGGTCGACGACGAGGACGGCGCCCCTGACATCCAATGGCCGCGCCTACCGGGACGAGTGACCAAGATCCACCATCACATCGCGAAGGTTGAGGTCGGGACGAACGACGGCGGCTGCCCCCGAGGGGCGGCACGCGAAGTGGCGGCGTACATCCGCATCCCCACGAAGCCGATCAAGGTCGGCGGGCGGTCGCAGTACACGGGCTCGCGGCTCGCGATGACCGCCTGCATCGGGCCGCATGCTTCGTCGACCGACCGATTCGCGGTGTCGCGGATGCTGCACAGCCTGCGGATCCATCCCAAGCATTGGATTCGGTGACCTGGGCTGCATGATCGAGGCATGACCCGTCTCGATGCACCACGCGTTGCCGTAGTCGGCGCGGCACTGGCCGACGGGCGATCGGCGGCCTTGCAGCACGACACGACGCTGCTCGTCGACGGCGATCGCATCGCCGGGCTGTGGACCGACGGCTCAGCGCCAGATCCCGGCGAGCTGAACGCAACAATCCTCGACGGCTCGGGCGCGACGATCGTGCCGGGGCTCGTCGACTCGCACGCGCACCTGTCGATGCCGGGCGGCGCACAGTGGGTGCAGCGCGGCCTCGACCCGTCGGACGAACTGCTCGACACCGGCGAGGACAACGGCGCGGCGATGGTGCGCGCCGGCATCCGCTGGGCACGAGACGTCGGTGCCCCTCGCGGCGACGACGGGCGCGCATTGAGCCTCGTGCTGCGCGACCGCTGGACCGGTCAGCACGACCGTCCGTACGTGCGTGCCGCAGGGACGTGGCTCACCAAGGCGGGATCGCTCCCGCACGGACTCGCGGTCGAACTCGAACACGCCGCCGATCTGGCCGAGGCGGTTGCAGCACAGCTCGATGCCGGCGCCGATCTCGTCAAGCTCTACCTGGACGGACCCGATGCCGACACAGCACCGTTCAGCACGAACGAGGTCCGTGCTGCTGTCGAGCTCGCGCACGCGCGCGGCGCCAAGGTCGCGGCGCACTCGAGCGTGCTCGCCGGCGCGCGGGTGGGCGCCGATGCCGGCGTCGACAGCATCGAGCACGGCTTCACGCTCGACCGCGACACAGCCGAGTCGCTCGCAAGCAACCGCGTGACCCTCGTGTCGACGCTCGCCGTCCTGCACTCGTGGCAGACCTTCGGCGCCACCACGCAGCTCGACCGGTTCACCGGGCCGGACGCCAGTAGCCGCATCGCGCAACGCCGCGAACAGGCCGAACACAGCGTGCGTCTTGCACACGACGCGGGAGTCGCCATCGCAGCGGGCTCCGACTTCGGTGGCGGGTCGTTGCGCGCGAACCAGCTTGCCTGGGAGGTCGAGGCATTGGTCACCGCGGGCATCGAGCCGCACGTTGCGCTGGCCGCGGCGACCTGGCGCGGCGGCGAGCTGATCGGCATCGATGGCGCAGGACGCATCGAGCGCGGCGGGCCCGCGCATTTCAGCCTCGTGCACGGCGATCCGCTGTCGGACCCGTCCAGCCTCTGGCGGATCTGGCTGACCCGCTAGAGCACTGCCAGTTAGAGCAAGCCCGCCTCGCGCATGCCCTTCACGGTCGGCGCGATGACAGCGGTCGGCTTTGCGCCGGCGCTGACGGCATCGATCGTCTTGAGACCCTCGCCGGTGTTGAAGACGACGGTCTCGAGGGAAGTGTCGATCGCGCCGGACTTCACCAACTTGCGCAACACAGCGACGGTGACGCCGCCCGCGGTCTCGGCAAACACGCCGGTCGTCCGGGCGAGCAACGCGATGCCTTCGCGGATCTCGTCGTCGTCCACCGCTGCCATCGCACCGCCCGACGAACGCACGGCATCGAGCGCATACGGCCCGTCGGCCGGACTGCCGATGTTCAGCGACTTCGCGATGCCGGTGGGACGCACCGGCCGCACGACGTCCGTCTGCTCGTCGAAGGCGGTGGCGATGGGCGAGCAGCCTGCCGACTGCGCACCGAACACCCGCCACTTCGACTCGGGGACGAGTCCGGTGCCGACCAGTTCCTTGAACGCCTTGTTGATCTTCGTCAGCATCGAGCCGGACGCCATCGGCGCGACGTACTGCTCGGGCAGTCGCCAGCCGAGTTGTTCGGCCACTTCGAAGCCGAGCGTCTTCGATCCCTCGGCGTAGTAGGGCCGCACGTTCACGTTGACGAAGCCGGTCTTCTCGAACTCGTCGGTCTCGGCGAGTTCCGAACACAGCCGGTTGACGTCGTCGTAGGAACCCTCGATGCCGACCAGCGTGCCGCCGTAGATCGCGCTCTGCACGATCTTCGCCGGTTCCAGGTCGGACGGGACGAACACGATCGACGGCATGCCGATCCGGGCGGCGTGGGCCGCGACCGAGTTGCCGAGGTTGCCCGTCGATGCACAGGCGATGCGCTCGAAGCCGAGTTCGCGCGCGGCGGTCATCGCCACCGAGACGACGCGGTCCTTGAACGAGTGCGTCGGGTTGGCCGAGTCGTCCTTCACCCACACCGGTGCGGTGAAGCCGAGTTCGTCAGCGAGTCGATCGGCGCGGATCAACGGCGTCATGCCGGTACCCGAGTCGACGCGGGTGGCCGGGTTCTGCCCGACGGGCAGCAGGCCGGCGTAGCGCCACAGCGAATGCGGCCCGGCCTCGATCTGCTCGCGCGTCACGCGAGCAAGCGCGTCCGGGTCATAGCCGACCTCGAGCGGGCCGAAACACTCGAAGCAGGCGTGCTGGGGGCCGAGCGGGTAGGTGGCGCCACAGTTACGACAGACCAGGCCCGAGGCCGGCGACGGAACAACGGGACGGTCGACAACAGCAGTCATAGGGAACGAGGCCTTTCTCCTCATCTTTCCCGGCAATCTGCCGGGCCGGAGTTGGCACCTTCGTAGGCGGCCTCGCGTCGAGACGACGCAAAACTTCGCACGCGGTTGCCGGGGCTTCTTCGGGCCGGTCCCTCTGCCCCTCTGGATGAGCGGTGCTATTCAGTTGTGGCGTTCATTCTTTCATAGCGCAGTTTGTGGGTTGCGGGTGCGCTGTGGTCGCCTTTTAGAGCTGCAGTTATGAGCGCGCGATCTTGTCGGCGGGCCGCGATACGCTGGCGGGTTGCGGTGCGTTCGCTCATGCTTGGTTTCGGCAGAATCTTCAGTTATTTCTGCGGATTCTACTTGACGGGAAGACGTTTCCTGTCGTGTCTCGGGACATCGGTGACACTTATGTCTCGGGACATCGCTGACATGATCATCTCGCGTTGTCGGTCGGGTGGGTAGTTGGTTGTTTGAGCTGGTAGCTGCGTGTGGGGTCTGCGTCGAGGGCCCGGATGAGCTGGTTGCCGGCGTAGATGGCGATGTGGTCGCCGTCGCGGATGACGGTCATGGTGAGGCCGGCCCATTGGCGTCCGATGCTGATGCGGTAGCGGCCGGCGGGGACGACGCCGAGGTCGGTGGCTTTGACCTGGCGGACGTGGAACGGTCCGGGGATGGGGCGTTGGGCTGGTCGGGCGAGTTTGCCGGCTTGGGCGGCGGCCTGCCAGGCCTGGGCGGGGGTGCGGCCGTCCAGGGCGCGGTGTGGTCGGTGGTTGTAGTG
>DASXJN010000237.1:0-1883 GCA_036497365.1 Jatrophihabitantaceae bacterium
GCTTGACGTGCGACCACGTCGCGGCGTCCCGGTCTCCGAGTTGATGGGCGAGGATGATCGGGTCGGCAACCTCGTCGAGCTGGAGGTTGGTCCCGTCCGGGGTGCCATCAACCCTGGAGTTCTGCGGGAACGATCCGTCCGGCTTCTGTTGGCGGTAGAGCAGGAAGTGCAGGGCACGCTGCGCGCCGGCCACGTCGCCGTCTGCGATCAGCGCCGTCGCGATCTCATACAGGTCACGCGCCCACACCAGGTGATACGCGCCAGATGGGTTCTCGAGCCCGGTTCCCCAGGCCCACGGCATCGTCGGCGACGCCACGAACGCGCCGCGGTAGGTCTTGTCTTCGCTCGCTGCGAGCACCATCGCCGAGACCGTGTATTCGCGCCGCTGCGCGCCCGTGGTGAGGCTGCGCGGGGTCGCCCTGAGCGAGCTGACGTAGTCATGCCATCCGCGTGCATACCGAGAGGCGAGCGCGCGGAAGCCGTCAGACAGCGAGCCGCGGGCGGCCGACACCGCACCCGAACCGGTGCTGCCGAACCCGAGTGCGAGCGTCAGGCGCTGATGGCCGCGCTTGCCGGTCAGCGCGGTGCGGCCCGTCTCGACGACGTTGCCGTTGGGCGCCGACGCGTAGTGCCACAACATCCGCTTGTGGGCGCTGAGGTCGCTCCAACCGTCGCTGACGCCTTTGAACCCACACGATGCCTGAACAAGCGCAGGCCTCGTGATCAACGCAGCAGCGGATTGAGCGTCGTTCGCCACGAGCGCCGACTTCGAGCAGTTGCCGCTGTCGTCATCTCCGTTGTTGGACAGCGACGGGTCGGCGAGTACGTACAGCTGGTACGGACGGCCCGTCAGCGACTGGAAGCGGACGTCGATCGCGACCGTCGAGCGGTGGGCGTCGGTGACGTATGTCTTGGTCAGGCGCCAGCGGTGCTGCTTGTCGGTGTTGACCTGCCGATACGTCAGGCTGCGCGGATCCAGCAACGTGGTCCGCTGGACCGTCGAGTCCTGCTCTCTCTCGGCGAAGCTGTGCGCGTCTGTGACGACGAACTGCAGATCGCGGTAGCTGGGCGTATCGAGCCGCGGGTAGTAGGTCTCGGTCAGCTCGCCGCTCTCGAGGGTGAACCAGACCTTGCTCGCCGTCGTCCTCGAGGTGCCGAAACCGTGCTTGTCGGCGGGCGCCCAATCGGCCTTCGCTCCGGGGGCACCCGGCGCCACGCCGCTCGTGGCGGCCGGCCCAGTCGCGGGACGGGGCAGGTGCGACCGGCTGGCTCCGACAGCTTCTCCCTCCAGCGAGATCGCCACGAGCACCGTGACGATCATCAGCATCACTCGACGCATCGCATCGATCCTCTCCGGCGCTCTGTGCGCGCAAACCCCTCGGGGTCACGAGCACTTCACACGGGTCTGCACGCTGACGCCTAGCCTTGCGACCGACTCGGCAGGCAACACCGGAGGAACCCGTGCGGACATCAGTTCGTCGCTTTCTGCTGGCCGCGATCGCGGCCTGCGCAGTCGTACCCGCCTCGGCGCACGCGTCATTCGTGCGCGACATCAACTGGACGTCCTCCTCCCCCACGGCCGGTGTGCAGCTGCTGTCCGGCACGTTCACCGATCCGGCCGCCCACCCATCGTGGACCGCGGCACTGCCCGCCGTGGGCGGCGTGCCCACCGGCCTCGGTGTCTACGACGGCAAGCTCGAGTCGCTCTCGAACGGCACGCGTGCCGACCTGGTCCTGAACGGCCGCCGCACGCCCGAGGTCGAGAACCTGCGCGCGACCGCGCAGCTGCATGCCGGCCGCAGCACGGGCGGCATCCTCGGGATCAACCGGCAGCCCGAGAGCGCCGAGGATTGTGGCGTCCCTGACTTCAGCCCGACCAGTTC
>DASXJN010000238.1:0-3531 GCA_036497365.1 Jatrophihabitantaceae bacterium
CCAGTTCGAGCGCCGCGGCACAGATGCGCAGCAGTTCGTCCGACAGCGCCTTCATCTGCGCGAGGTAGGCCGTCACGATCGGCTCGAGCGACGGCACTTCGTCCGGAAACACGTTGTGCTGGAACCAGTACCCGTCCAGCGGCGCGGTGTTCTCATCGGCGCCGACCGCGAACGATTCCTTCAGATCGGGCGGTGTCTCGGTGCCTTCGGCGTATCCGTTCGCCTCGACCCCGGGCGGCAACCAGCCGCGGCCGGCGACGGTGACGGCGTACTTCTGCTTGACGTCCGCGGGCAGTGCGAAGAACGCCCGCGCCGCTGCACGGACCGCGACGCGAGCTTGCGGCGCCACCCCGTGCCCGGTGATGAGGAAGAACCCGACGTCCTGGAGCGCGGCGTCGACCTGCGCGGCCACCCCGGCCCGATCGGATCCGTCGAACCATGCGGTCAGATCGATGACCGGTACCGATGCCATGAAGTTGGTGCTCCTACTCGTCCACTCCGATGTCCTCGTTCCACAAGGACGGGTTCGCCGCGATGAAGTCGCCGAGCATCCGCACGCACTCGGGATCGTCCATGATCACGACCTCGACGCCGTTCTCGGCGAGCCAGTCGTGCCCACCGTAGAACGTACGGGCCTCGCCGATCACGACGCGCGAGATGCCGAACTGCCGGACCAGCCCGCTGCAGTACCAGCACGGCGACAGCGTGGTCACCATCGTCGTCCCTCGGTAGGACGCTTGCCGGCCGGCATTGCGGAACGCCGCGGTCTCGCCGTGGACCGACGGGTCGCCGTCCTGCACGCGGCGGTTGTGGCCGCGGCCGAGCACCTCGCCGTCGCGCCCGATCAGCGCGCCGCCGATCGGGATGCCGCCCTCGGCCAGCCCGGCCTTTGCCTCCGCGACTGCGACGTCGAGCCAGTCCCGGTAGGGCGCAGTCACCGGTCGGCAACCGTCTTAGCGGATCCCTTCGGCCTGATGACGCGGCGCAGCACGAGATAAAGCACCGCGCTCAGGACGAAGCCGACCTCGAACGTGAGGTCGCCGACCGCGGGATGGTGGGTCGGCACGGGGCCGATGTACTTCGGATACTGGTTCGCGAACAGCCAGATCGACACGCCTGCGCCTACCGCCATCGCGATCGGGCCGGCCCAGTTCTGATAGCGCACGTCCTGTGCGACCACAAGGGTGTCGGTCTCGTTGCGACGCAGGAAGCGGTCGACGAAGACCACGGCCAGCCATGGCCCGATCCAGTAAGCGATGATCAAAAGGAAGTTCTCGTAGGTCGAGGGGTCCTTCAGGTAGTGCGCGCCGACCGCGTAACCGATCAGGCCCAGCACCAGGGCGACCACCGCTCGTGCCTGCCGCGTCGGCAGCTTGATCCCGAGCGACATGAACGAGAGCGACCCCGAGTAGATGTTGAGCACGTTCGCGCAGATCGCACCGAGGAAGATCGCGAGCAGCGTCAGCTTGCCCAGCCAGTCCGGCAGCAGACTGGTCATCATCGAGGGGCTGATCTCGGCACCGCCGGCCGACTTGTTGGTCATCGTCGTGATCGCCGCGGCGCCGGCGACCTCGAGCAGCACGCACGACACGAAAACGCCGAGCGCCGCGTTGAGCCCGACCGGCAGCCGCGGGGAGTCGGGCTTCATGTACCGGGTGTAGTCCGACGCGTACGGGTTCCAGCCTGCGGCGTAGCCGAACGCCGCTCCGACCATCAAGAGGAACCCGCCGATCTTCGGGGGCGGGAAGTTCGAGGTGATCGCGGCCGCCCCCGGATGAGACTTGCCGAGCACCCAGATGCACGCGACCACGAAGATCACGGTCAGCACCGGGAAGGCGTAGCGCTCGAAGACATGCACCAGGTTGTGGCCGAAGTAGGCGATGCCCAGCTGCGCCACCACGATGATCAGCAAGCAGAGCTGCGCCGGAAGGCCGGTGATCAGAACATGCAGGGCCAGCGCGCCGCTGATGCTGTTCACCGCGAACCAGCCGACGCCGGCAATGATCGCGTTGAGGCCGGCCGGAAGTATGTTGCCGAGGAACCCGAAGCCGGTCCGGCTCAGCACCATCTGGCACAGGCCGTCGCGCGGCCCCCACGTGGACAAGACGCCCTGACAGGCAGCGCCGAGGGCGGTGCCGATGATGACGGCGAGGGCCGTCTGGGCGAGGGTCAGGCCCCAGTAGAGCGTGCCGAGGATGCCGACACCCACCGTGGCGAACTCCATGTTCGGACTCGTCCACGTCCACAGCAGCTGCCTCGGCGATCCGTGCCGCTCGTCCAACGGGATGAACTCGACACCGCCCGGCTCTACCGCCGCGACCTTGTCGCCGTAGTCGCGATTCGGGTCGTCGTAGATCGGCGTGGTGGGTGTAGGCGTGGCCGTCATGGCGCACACAATGGCACCGGTTTGTTGCGCCGTCACTACGCCACGAGGGATTTGCGCGAAGTCGCTGGTTACCCGTGAGTAAGGCAAGCTGTCGAACGTGACGAAATGGCACGCTCTCGACCCGGCGGACGAGGCGATCTTCGCGACCGCGCCGCACGTCTACCGCTATGCGGTCGACCTGGACGTGCCACCGGCACGGGTGTGGGAATCGCTGCAGTCCGACCGCAGTCTGGCCGCCTGGGGGCTCGGTGTGCGGTCGCTGCGCTGGCTGACGCCGCGACCGTTCGGGGTCGGCACGCGACGCGAGGTCGTCCTGCCGCTCGCCGCGATGGCAGTGCGCGAGCAGTTCTTCCGCTGGGACGAGGGAGAGGGCTACTCGTTCTTCGTCACCGAGGCGAACCGGCCGTTCGTGCGTCGCTTCGCCGAGGACTACGTCGTCGAAGCCCGTCCCGGCGGGCGATCGCGATTCACGTGGACCATCGCGCTCGAACCGGCGCCGAGGTACCGGCTGCTCGTCGATCTGGGCCGGCCCATGAACGCGCTGTGCTTCGGCCAGGTCGCTCGCAGCGCGAAGGGCTACTTCGGAAAGCATCCGGTGGCTGACTAGGCGGCGACAGGCCGCGGCCGTTGCCGTGAATCACCGATTCGCGGAGTTACCGTCCCAATCATGATCGGCAGGCGCGCGCTCGTCGCGGTGCTCATCGTGGCCGCACCGCTCGCCGCTGCTGGGTGCACGAACACGAAGGTCGGCCCGCCGACGACGGTCACGGTGCAGCGCACGGTGACGCCTTCGGCGTCCAGCGCGCCCGCCGCGCCGTCCGCCTCGAGCACACCGGGCCGGCCGGTCAGCACCGCTGCGATGACCAAGCTGCCCGGTAGCTGCAGCCATGTCCTCGCGCCGGGCAGCATCGACGCCGCCGTCGGGCACCGGGTGAACGGGCGCACGGTATTCGTGGTCGGGCTGCCCGACGCATCCATCGGCCGGCTCGGCTACATCAACTGCCAGTACGGCGTCCCGCGTGGCAACACCGACGTCGCCCGGGTCGAGATCCAGGTCAGCCTGTACCGCACCGCCAGCAAGGCGGCCGCGCGCATCAAGCCGACTGTCGACGACTACACGACGCACGGCGCGCACCTGCACAAGA
>DASXJN010000239.1:0-13455 GCA_036497365.1 Jatrophihabitantaceae bacterium
CGGGTGCCGGCATCGACGCGACGGGCTGCCCGGACACCGCGCCGGCCCGGCGCTCGAGACGTTCGATGCGCTGCAGCAGCGCGGCGGAGTCCGCCGCAGCGTCGGGCAGTTGCATGCGCGCGCAGAGCAGCTCGAGCACGAGGCGCGGCGAGGTGGTGCCGCGCATCTCGATCAGTGCGGTGTGGACGATCTCGGCATAGCGCGTCAGCGTCGCAGCGCCTAGGCGCGCGGCTTGGTCGGCCATCCGCTCGGCCTGGTCCTGCGAGGCGTCGATGAGTCCTTTGGCTGCGGCGTCGGGCACGGCGTCGAGCAGGATCAGGTCACGGAACCGGTCGAGCAGGTCCGCGGCGAACCGGCGCGTATCATGACCGGCCTCGACCACACGGTCGACCGTCCCGTAGACGACCGGCGCGTCGCCCGCCGCGAGGGCGTCGACCATGTCGTCCAGCAATGCTGCATCGGTGACGCCGAGCAGGGCGACCGCGCGCTGATAGGTGACACCGTCAGGGCCCGCGCCGGCGATGAGTTGGTCGAGGATCGACAGCGAGTCACGCGCCGAGCCGCCGCCCGCGCTGACCACGAGCGGCAGGACGGCGGGCTCGACGTCGATGCCTTCCTTGGTGCAGATCGACTCGAGATGGGCGCGCATGACGCCCGGCGGGATCAACCGGAACGGGTAGTGATGCGTGCGCGACCGGATCGTGGTGAGCACCTTGTCGGGCTCGGTGGTGGCGAAGACGAAGATCAGAAAGTCGGGGGGTTCCTCGACCAGCTTCAGCAGCGCGTTGAACGCTGCCGTGGTGACCATGTGCGCCTCGTCGATGATGTAGACCTTGTACTGGTCACGCACCGGCGCGAAGAACGCGCGCTCGCGCAGTTCGCGGGCGTCGTCGACGCCGTTGTGGCTCGCCGCGTCGATCTCGATCACGTCGATCGAGCCCGAGCCGTTGGGCGCCAACTCGGTGCACGAGTTGCACACGCCGCACGGGTCGGGCGTCGGGCCCTGGATGCAGTTCAGGCTGCGCGCGAGGATGCGGGCGCTGGACGTCTTGCCGCAGCCGCGGGGGCCGCTGAACAGATAAGCGTGGTTGATCCGTCCGGCCGCTAGCGCGGCGCGCAGCGGTTCGGTGACGTGGTCCTGCCCCATCACCTCGGCGAAGGTGGCCGAGCGGTACTTGCGATACAGCGCCAGATTCCCGCTCACCGGCCCACCCTAACGACCGCCGGTGACATCCCGCAGAGCGAGGAGGACCCCCCGCGCACCCGCCAGAGCCTGCTTATCCTTGCTGCCTTCCGGCCCTGGGGAAGTTCGCAGGGTGAGCGCCACACGGGGGGTCGAGATCCGAGTGTACGGACTGCCCGTATTCTCGTCGGCGGAGGATTCGCCTAGTGGCCTATGGCGCTCGCTTGGAAAGCGGGTTGGGGGCAACCCCTCGCGGGTTCAAATCCCGCATCCTCCGCTCTCCGCGATGATCATGCACGGATGCGTGCCATAGGACGCATTGGTGCATGATCATCACGCGCCAGGTAGGTCAGCGCGGGCGGAGGCGGAAGGCACGCGCGCCGGACTGCCAGGCGAGGCGTAGATCGCCGGGATCGGGCTCGCCGGCCGGGTCGAGGCCGATCCGGTTGAACTTGGCGAAGTTGGCGTTCGCACGCGACATCGTCGCGTAGGCGTCGACGACGCCTACCTCGTCCGTCAGGGCTTCGACGTCGGCCACGAGCCGCTTGCCCTTGAGCCGGATCTCGACCGGCTCGCCGCCGCGCAGATTGCGTCCCCAACCGAACGGCGTGCCGATCATCAGCGCACCGTCGTCTCGCGTGTACGCGACGGGCACGGTGTACCGCCGGCCGGTCTTGCGACCCACCACGTACACCGTGATCAGTCGTGCGCCGATGGCGCGGCTCACCAGCGGCGTGCGCAACAAGCCGCGCATGATGCGATTGACCAGACCCTGCAGGGCGAGGGTCTGCGCGCGCGGCTGCGTGCCGCGGATGTCACTGTCGGTCATCTGTCGGTCTCCTGTTACCTAGCACGTGCGTCGTCCGTCTCTGTTAGGACGGACCGCAGCGACGAAAGGTAACGATGGACGAGACGCAATCGGCGGCCTCGAGCTTCGAGGCGCAGCGGAGCCATCTGCGCGCGGTGGCCTACCGGATGCTCGGCTCGCTGGACGAGGCCGACGACGCGGTGCAAGAGACCTGGTTGCGCCTGACCCGATCAGATGTCAGCGACGTGCAGAACCTGCGGGCCTGGCTGACCACCGTGACCGCGCGGATCTGCCTCGACATGCTCCGCGCCCGCGCCACGCGTCGCGAGGACCCGCTCGACGTGCACCTGCCCGATCCGGTGGTCACTTCGGCGCGGGCCGAGCCGGACCTCGACGAGAGCCCCGAACCGCATGCGCTCATGGCCGACTCGGTCGGGCTCGCACTGCTGGTCGTCCTCGACACGCTGTCGCCGACCGAGCGGCTGGCGTTCGTGCTGCACGACGTGTTCGCGGTTCCGTTCGACGAGATCGGGCCGATGCTCGATCGCTCACCCGCCGCCGCGAAGCAGCTGGCCAGTCGCGCCCGTCGCCGGCTGCGCGAGAACCGATCGACGGCTACCGTGCCGCGCCGCCGCCACCGCGAGGTCGTCGACGCGTTCCTCGCCGCGTCGCGCGAGGGCGATTTCGACCGGTTGGTCGCCGTGTTGCATCCGGACGTCGTCCTTCGTGCCGAGTCGGGCGGCGCGATGGGCCCGTCCCAACTGCTGCACGGCGCGACGACGGTGGCGCAGCAGGCGCTGCGGTTCACCGCGATGGCGCGCCTGGCGCATCCGGTGCTCGTGAACGGCGCACCCGGGCTGCTCGCCGCCGCGAACGGCAAGGCTCTCGCGCTGCTCAGCGTGGCCGTGCAGGACGGCCGCATCGTCGAGATCGACATCATCGCCGACCCGGTCCGCCTCGCCCGGCTGTTCGACGAGGAGCAGGTCGCTCGCCTGACGCGCTAACTCTTCGAGAATTTGTTGAAGATGTCTCGTCCGAAGGTAGCCGTGACCGACCGTGCCTCGCCGAGCAACGGCAAGCCGAAGATCTTCTCGACCGAAGCCAGGGTCGAGTAGTGGTTGTACGGCGTCTTGCTCACAGTCCCCGGCTTGATGAACGGCGACAGCAGCACCGCGCCGATCCGCCCGCCGCCCGGCCCGGTGATACCCGGCATTGCGGACGACGGCCCCGGTGTCTCGCCGCAACACGACGACGAATCGGTCTGCGGTCCCTCCGATTCGTCGAAGGTGATCACGATCAGGCCGCCCTGGTGATACGCGGGCGAGTTCCTGATCCGCGGCACCCACCTGTGCAGGAAGGCGTCGATGTTCGCTGCCGCGGAACCCTTCCCGGGGCGGTTCTTGCACGGGTCGTCGTGACCGTCCGAGCAGAGGTCCGGCGTGATGAAGGAGTACGCCGGCGTGGTCTTCACCGACTTCAGATCGGTGGCCAGACCGGTCTCGCCGGGCAACGCCGCCGCCGGCATCGTGCCGTCGGTCGACCCGAGCGCCACGACGTGCCGGTTGCAATACGACTGCTTGCCGGTGACCGACTCGAAGTACACGAACGGGTTGTGCCGAGTCGCGTAGCCGTCGTTCGGCTCGGCCTTCTGCGTACCGTCCAGCTGGTTCAGGTCAGGATGCGCGCACGCCGCCGCCTCGCGGGACGAGTCATTGCCCATCCCTTCCTGGTAGGCCCGCCAACTGCGTTTGCGCGCACTGAGCTGCGCGCCGATCGTTCGGATCTGGGACGGGTACACGCAACCGGCGCCGGTCTCGATGCCGTCGTCCACGCTGCCCGCTACGAAGCCCGAGTACACCTGGCAGTCGCTCTGGGTGAGCGGGTTCGGCGGCTGCCCGGAGACCAGCGCGAGGTAGTTGTCGTTGCTCTGGTGACCGATGCCGTAGTACTGAGTCAGCATTGCGCCCTTGGCCGGCAGCGTCGCGGCCAGGTACGGGTCGGCGGCCGGGTTGCCGAAGGTCGTCGCATAGTCCTCGTTCTCGAGAACGATCACCCAGACGTGCTTGATCGGCGGGAACGCCGCGGCGTCGGCGGAGTCGTCACTGAACGCGGCGCCGACACCGACGGCGACCAGCGCCAGCACGCAAGCGGCTAGCGCGCGAACGGTGCGCAAGGAAGCAAGGGTCATTTGCCCTCAAGTATGCGCAACATCTCCGGCATGAAGTCCAGCGGCTTCGAGATCTTGGGCGGCTTCTTGAACGCCGCATGCTTCGGGTTAAGGAAGTCCATCACCGTCGTCGCGTTCGCATCGCGGTAGGTCAGCGCAGGCAGGTTCCACTTCGCCTCGATCGTGGCGAGCACGGACGTGTGGTCGTGCACCACATCGGTGACCGCACTGGGACGCGCGTACGGCGATGCGACGATGGCCGGCACCCGCGGGCCGTACAGGTGATAGCCGCCCTTCACGTCGTCCTTGGTGAGGTCCGGCGGGATCTCGTCGGGCGCGATCGCCTTCGGCGGCGGGACGTGGTCGTAGTAGCCGCCGTGCTCGTCGAAGGTGTAGATGAGCAGCGTGCGTTCCCAGGCCGGCGAGTTGAGCACCGCGTTGACGACGAAGTAGGCCCAGTTCTCGCCGTACGAGAGATCCTGCGGGGCCTCCTCGTCGCCGCCGGTCTCGGAGAAGACGACACCGATGCGATCGACTCCGACGACACCGACCAGCGGTGCGCCGATCTCGCTCAGCACGCCGAACTCGGGATCGACGAAACTCACCGACGGCAGCGTGCCGGCCGCGCAGTCGGAGAAGAACTCGGCGATCGGCGCGAGGTTGCTCGGGTACTTCTCGATGATCGACGGGATGATGCCCGTCTGCGGCAGGTCGGTGAAGTAGTTCTTCCAGGTGACGCCGTTGCCGCTGAGGTTGTCGAAGATCGTCCCGTTCGGAGGCGGCGTCAGCGTCAAGGTCGAGCTGTCGGTCGTGATGTCGCCGTAGGCCGTGGCGGCCATCAGGAACCGCCGGTTCGGATAGGTCTGGCACGGCGCCGAGCAGAACCAGCGGTTCGCCGAGGTGAAGGTCTTCGCGAACGAGTACGCGAACGGCAGCACGTCCGGACCCCAGTACCCCATCGCCTGTCGCGTGTTGCCGGGGGCGGTCACGAAGCCGTTCATCCTGCCGCCGTTGATCTGGTGATGGGTCGCGTTCCAGGTCTGGGTCACGCCGTTGGCCTGCTCGGTCGTCTTCAGCTTGTGCGACCGCACCGTGCCACGCGGGCCAGGGTTGTGGTTGAGCGCGACGCCGTCCTTGTCGAACCGCAGGCCGTCTGCCTCGGGCTGGCCGTGCCGCGAGAGCGCGCCGAGATAGTTGTCGAACGAGTGGTTCTCCATCATCACCACGACGACGTGGTCGAACGGCATGTCCTTGTTGACGCTGCCGAGCGGACGGCGCGGGAACGGACGGCTGCCCGGACGGCGCACCGCCGCGGCGGCAGCCTGCGCGGCTGCCGCGCCCGGAAGGCCGGCCAACGGGGCGCCTGCCGCGGCCATTCCGGCGAGGCTGCCGTAGCGCAGGAACTTCCGTCGAGACAGCGACATCGCGCAGTACCTCCAGAATGTGCGTGATAAGACTCTGTGTCGGGTAACGACGGCAGGACTGGGCAGATGCGGCGCTCTCGCGCAATTCACCCGATCGTCGGTGTGCTGTCGTCTGCCGTCCTCGTGCTCAGCGCCTGTAGCTCCGAACATCCTTCCCACGTTGCGGCGAGCTCACCCAGCGGAGTCGTCTGGCAGCACGACCCTGCGCTGCGTAGCGCGGTCGGCCGCTACGCCACCTACGTGGACGACCAGCTCGACCATCTCGCATCCGCTGCGCACGCCCTCGACACGGCGATCTCCGCCGGCGACCTCACCGGCGCGCGACGGGCCTACGGTCGGGCGCGTCCGTACTACGAGCGCGTCGAGCCCGTCGCCGAAATCTGGGGCAGCCTCGACCTACGCATCGACGGACGTGCGAACGACTTCGTCCGGCCGTCGCGTTTCGTCGGCTTTCACCGGATCGAACAGCTGTTGTGGACGAGCGGGCACGGGGCACCGACTGCTGCCACCCTGGTCGCCGCCCGCACCGTGGCCGCCGACGCGGACGCGAACGTGGCCCGGCTGCGCACGTTGGCCCGCGCAGTCGACTACACCCCGCTGGAGTTGACCTCGGGCGCCACCGAACTGCTCGACGAGATCCAGGCGAGCAAGGTGACCGGCGACGAGGAGCGGTACTCGCACATCGATCTGGTCGACTTCGCCGCGAACGTCGACGGCGTGCGCGAGGTGGTGCAGGTGTTCACGCCGGCGCTTCGCAGCCGGGATCCCGAGCTGCTGGCGACGATCACGACCCGCTCGCACCAGCTCGACGCCGGCCTGGCCCGGTTCCGTGCGCAGCCCGGTTACGACGGCACCGGGTTCGTCCGCTTCACCACGGTGACAACTGCGCAGCGGCGCACCCTTGCCGGCCTCGTCCAGGCGCTGGCCGAATCGGTCGCCCTGTTGACCGGCGCGCTCACCTGACCGACGACGTCCATCACCTCGCGAAGGATCTGGCCCGCTCCGCGCGCACCGGCGTCAGCGGAATGGCGATCAGCGGGCAGACCGCGGCCACCACGAAGGCGAGTGCATACCGCGAGTCGCCGATCACAGCAGCGAGCACGGGCGCGGTGACGACCGCGGCGATGTTCTGCACGGTGTTCTGGGCGCCGAGCGCGCGGCCCGACCACGCCGGCCCGGCGAGCTCGGCCACCGACGTATAGGCCAGCCCGTTGTCGGCGACGGTCACCACCGCACCAAGCGCGAAGCCGACGACGATCCAGCCCTGGTGCACCAGTGCACCGAGCGCGATCAGCAGCATGAGCGCGGCGCTCGTGACCGCCAGTTGCCGCATCGGCCGCAGCCGGCTCGCGACGCGGTCCGACCAGACCCCGGCCACGATCCGTCCGAGCGCACCCGCGGCCTGGAAGCCGAAGATCCAGCGTCCGGCGACCGCCGGGTCCCAGTGCCGCTGGCCGACGAGGTAGGCGAGGGTGAAGGTCGCGACGGCGAACTGCGGCACCACGAGCATCGCGCTCGACAGGTGTACCCGGGGCAGCGTCCATGAGCCGCGGTACGGCGAAGCCGCTTCGACGCCGGTCGCGCGTGGCGGCCGCGGCGGATCGGCGACCAGCACGAGGACGAGCACGGTGGCCAGCGCACACAGCCCGGCCGGGAACAGCAGGGCCGGCGCGGCTCCGTGGGAGCGCGCCAAACCGGGCAGCACGAGGGCCGCAAGGGCGACTCCGAGCGGTTGGGCGGTCTGCCGGGTGCCCATGGCCAGGCCGCGCTCGTGCACGGGGAACCAGCCCATCACCACCCGTCCACTCGCTGCGTTGACCGAGGCCGCGCACGCGCCCGCAAGCACGAGCAGCACGCCCTCGCCGGCGACACCCGACACTGTTGGGACCACAGCCAGCAGCGCGGCAGCGGCACCGACGCCGCTCGCGATCACGACTCGCTCGCCGTAGCGATCGGCGAGGGCGCCCCAGAGGATCAGCGTGAACAGCAGACCGACGATCGGCGCGGAGACGAGCAGGCTCGCCTGCAGCAGGCTCAGCCCGCCCCGCGACCGCAGCGCCGGAACCAGCATCGGCATGCCGTACAGGAACGAGCAGGTCGCCGCTTGCGCGAACGTGCCGACGGCGAGGATCGTCCACCGCCGCTGCGCCGTCATGCTTCCCACCGTAGCGAGCCGTCCCACTTAGCAGGACCGTCATCCCACTAAGCGAGAATGAACTTCGAGACCGCGTCGGCGAACTCTTCCGCGTTGCGGCGGTGCGGCTCGTGCCCGCCGCCCGGGAAGACCACGAGCTCGCTGCCGGGCAGGTTCGCGTGCGTGTTCCGGGCGTGCGCGACCGGAATGATCACGTCCCGCTCGGCCCACACCAGCAAGGTGGGCAGCTGAGCGGCCAAGTACTCCATCTCGAGGAACGAGCCACGCTGGCCGGCCGGGCCGATCACCCCGCGCAACGACCGGAAGAAGGCAGCGCGCAGATCGGCGCGAAACAGCGACCGACCGACGCGGCGCAGGTTCACCAACCGCTGCGGCGTGACCCCGGCTGCGCGGTGCAGCCTCGGGCTGCGCAGCAGTCGCTGCACCGACCGCCGCCCCAGCACCGCTCCGGTGAGCCACTCGGCGCCTGGCAGCGCGAGCATCCGCAACGCCAGGCTGACCTCGCGTCCCAACCCACCGGCCGAGACGAGCACGAGACGATCGATGCGCTCGGGATAGTGGTAGCCGAAGTGCACCGCGATCGCCCCGCCGAGCGAGTGGCCGCAGATGGTCGCCGACTTCAGGTCGAGCGCGTCCAGGAATCGGTCCAGCAGCAGTGCGTAGTCGTCGAGCAGGTAGAGACCGGTCGGGGCGTCCGAGTCGCCGTGGCCGAGCAGGTCGACGGCGATGGCCCGCAGCCCGCGCGCGCCGAGCGGCTCGAGGTCCTCGGCCCACGTTCCGCTGTCCGACAGCAGGCCGTGGACGAGCACGATCGCCGGCGCGGACGGGTCGCCGCACTCGCTGAACCAGATGCGGTATCCGTCCACATCGACGCTCTCGCGGCGGACGGCGGACATGGTCGAGACGCTACGCGGTGGCCGAGCGCCCCGGCTCAGCCGATCGTCGCCGCCGAGGCCGGCATCACCACGACCGGGCACGGCGCCCGCAGCACGACATGCGGGGCCACCAGCCGGGCCACGCGCGCCCCGGCGAGGGCACCCTGACGTGGTTCGCCGACCACGAGCAGAGCCGCGTCGCTGGCCGCGGCGAGCAGGGCATTGACGGCCGAGCCCTTGACGACGATGCACTCGACAC
The DNA here is from genome assembly GCA_036497365.1 of Jatrophihabitantaceae bacterium. Classification (GTDB taxonomy): domain Bacteria; phylum Actinomycetota; class Actinomycetes; order Mycobacteriales; family Jatrophihabitantaceae; genus RYN-133. The sequence continues at coordinate 8,872 of DASXJN010000239.1, forward strand.
CGTCATCCGCACCGAGCGCCGCCGCGACGAAGTCGTGCAGGTTCTTCTCGGCGTCGGCCTCGACGTCCACGCCGGTGAGCGGGGTCCCGGGCGGACGGCCGCCGGGTGCACCGGGCGGCCGCGGCGGACGCCACGCGAGCACCGCCCGGAGCGGAACCTTGCGCAGTTCCGCCTCCTGCGCGCCCCACCGCAGCGCGGCGGGCGACCCACTGGTCGGGCTCACACCGACGACGATGGTCATTTCGCCGCCGCGGCGGCTTCGGTGACGCCGCCTTCCGGCCGTCTGCTCACCGACAACGGCTGGGCGATGTCCTCAAGCGACTGCCGTTCGGAGTCGACGCCGATGAACCACGCGACCAGACCGCCGATGATCATGATCGACGCGCCGATCACGTAGCCCCACGACAGTGGGCCTCTGCCGGCGTGCACGTTGTTCTGTCCGCCGATCAGGTGGCCGAACAGCCACGGCGCCACGACGCCACCCGCACCCTGCGCCAGTGCGAAGAAGTAGGAGATCGCCTGGCCACGCAGCTCCAGCGGGAAGATCTCGCTGACGGTCAGGTACGCCGACGAGGCGCCTGCGGAGGCGAAGAAGAAGATGATCGACCAGATGACGGTCTGGCTGACCGCGCTCAGCGCTCCCGCGTCGAACAGCCACGCGGCGACGAGCAGGAAGACACCTGACACGCCGTAGGTGCCAAGGATCATCTTGCGCCGGCCGACCACGTCGAACAGATGGCCCAACAGCAGCGGTCCGAGCAGGTTCCCGACCGCGAACGGGAAGAAGTAGTACGGAATGCTTCCAGCACCGACGTGGTAGAAGGTCCCGAGCACCAGCGCATAGCTGAAGAAGATCGCGTTGTAGAGGAACGCCTGGGTCACCATCATGGTGAATCCGTAGATCGAACGTCTCGGACAGGTTCCGAAGAAGATCTTTGTCAGCTCGATCAACCCGAGCCGCGGATGCTCGGTGACTTCGATCGCCTTCTTTTCGTCGACCGGTTTGAGGTCGACACCCTCGCGCTTGACCCGTTCCTCGATCTCGTCGACGGTGCGTTCTGCTTCGTCGTTGCGGCCGTGGGTCATCAGCCAGCGCGGGCTCTCCGGGATAGCGCGCCGGATGAAGATGATGACCAGGCCGAGCACCGGGCCGATGAAGAAGCCGATCCGCCAACCCCAGTCGATCGGCACGTGGTTCGAGAACAGGTACAGGCCGACCGCCGAGCCGATCGCGGCGCCACCCCAGTAGGTGCCGTTGACGGCGATGTCGACGCGACCGCGGAACTTGGACGGGATGAGTTCGTCGATGGCCGAGTTGATCGCGGTGTACTCGCCCCCGATGCCGAGGCCCGCGACGAAGCGGCAGAAGAGCAGCGACCAGTAGTCCCAGGCGAAGCCGCCCATGCCGCTGCCGATCAGATAGATGGCCAGCGTGATGATGAACAGCTTCTTGCGGCCCAGCTTGTCGGTGAGCCGACCGAACACCAGCGCCCCGACGACCTCACCGATCAGGTACATCGAACCGAGGAAGCCGGCCTGGCCGGTACTCAGCCCGAGGGTTTGCGGACTCGTCAGCGGGCCGGCGATCAGCGAGACGATCTGGATCTCGAGACCGTCGAGGATCCACGAGACGCCGAGCCCGATCACGACCAGCCAGTGGAAGTGCGTCCACGGCAGCCGGTCCATCCGGGCCGGGACGAGGCTGCGGACGGAATTGGGGCTGGTCTCTACAGCTGCAGTCATGAGGCGGCTCTCATCGGGGTGTCGGCACTGACAGTCGTGGCCCGGTTATCCCCAGATGAGCTGATTGCTATGCATTCGCACTGAGCGACGCCGGCGAAGCGGCCGGCTCAGGCCTCGATGTAGAGACGCAGTGTCGTGCCGGCCGGTGAGGATCGGAGCTGGACGAGGTCGCACAGCTGGTTGACCAACCACAGCCCACGACCGCTCTGCCGATCCGAACGCGGCGCCACTCGCCCGGCCAGCGGATCGCGGATGAACCCGCGATCGCGCACCTCACAGATGACCGAGCTGTCCTCGGTCCAGAAGCTCACCCGCGCCCGGCCCTCGCCGTGGCAGATGCTGTTGGTGACCACCTCGTTGACGGCGTAGACGAGGTCGTCGACACGCTCCTCGTCGAGTCCGGCTCGTTGGGCACGGCCTTGGATGAAGCCGCGCAGGGCGCCGAGGGTGGTCATGTCGACGCCGAGTTCCTCGCTGTGCATCGGCCGCGGCGGCAGCGGCTCGGCACGCGCGCGCTCGACCTTGCTCAGCGGATCCGTCGAGTGGTCGGCGTGGGCGTCGGCCATCATGTCGACCACCGGCCCCGGTAGTGCCTCGGTGTCATATGCGCAGATCAGCCGGAAGTTCCAGGTGTGCAACACCGGCAGGCCGATGAGGAGCTCGTGCAGTTCGACCTCGCGCAGCACCGCGCTCGGAACCTCGGCCTTGACCGGCTCACTGATGCACGCCAGTTGTCGGCCGGGGTGGTCGTCGAGGAAGTGCCGCAGGGCCGGAAGCAGTCGAGCCGGGTTGCGCCCGGCGACGGACATGTCGAAACCCAGGACCTCGTCCCGAGCGGCACCAACCGTCTTGCGCACCTGCGCGATCTCACCGGGCTCGGCAAGCACGACCGGCAGCGCGTCGTCGTCGATCGCCTCGCGTACCACCTCGACGGCGGCTGCGACGAAGCCTCCGTGACCGGAGTACGGCAGCGGGGTGTGCTGCAACGTGGAGGCTGTCATGCGAACCGCGCGGCTTTCGACTCGCGCGTGATCGACACGCGGGAAACCTTAACGCCTTATGACGTAACGGGAAACTCTTTCGTCCGCGGAACTTGGCGCTTCGACCGAAAGATCGAGCGCACCGAGTCGATCACGCAGCGCGGCTGCGACGGCGGCTGCCCGTCGTACGCGTCGGCGTCTCGTTCGGAGTCTTGCGCGCAGCAATGACAACGTCGTGCCCGAGACCGAGCATGTCGAGCAGCATGCGGGCGTCGTCGGCGTCGTGCGCCGCGGCGGCGATTACGCGGGCAGCCTTGCGCTGCTGCTCGGCGTGCAGGCGCTCTTCGGCGGCGATGCGCTCGAGATCGGCCTGCGAGATGGTCGAGGCCTCGGTGGCGAGGGTCGTGATCCGTCCGGTCATGGCTCGACCTTTCCCACGACCTGGGGCGGTCTAACGACGGATTCGAAGAAGTTTTTCCGACCCTCGCACGGTCCGATGAACTCAGTCGTTGGGTAGTTCAGCGATGTTGCCGAAGAACTGATCGATCTGCTTGACGACCCCCGTGAAGTCGTCGAAGTCCACCGGCTTGGACACATGTACTGACGCGTGCAGGTCGTAGCTCTTGGCGATGTCCTCGTGCGCCTGGGAGGTGGTCAGCACGACGACCGGGATGCGACGTAGCTCCGGGTCGCTCTTCACCTCGGCCAGCACCTCGTGCCCCGACATCCGCGGCAGGTTCAGGTCGAGCAGGATCAGATCGGGACGGCGGGCTTCGGCGTAGCCGTCCTCGCGGCGCAGGAAGGCGAGGGCCTCGCGCCCGTCGGTCACCACGTCCAGCGAGGTCGACAGTTGCCCGGCCGCCATCGCCTCGCGCGCGATGAGCACGTCGCCCGGGTCGTCCTCGACGAGCAGCACGTTGAGCGGCCGTGCCGGCTCGACCATCGGTTCAGTACTCATTACTCACTACTCATTACTCGTTACTGACCGCTCATCGGGAACCCGCCGGATCGTCCGGACTCCCGAACCCGGGAATCGTGAAGTGGAAGGTAGCACCCGGACCGCTGCCCGCGGCCAGCCAGATCTTGCCCTTGTGGAACTCGACGATCTTGCGGCACAGCGCCAGTCCGATGCCCGTTCCGCCGTATTTGTCACGCAGGTGGAGCCGCTGGAAGATGGTGAAAATCCGCTCGGCGTACTGCGCTTCGATGCCGATGCCGTTGTCGGCCACGGTGAACAGCCAGTTCGTGCCCTGCTGCTCGGCGGTGATCTCGATATGCAGGGTGCGCTCGGTGCTGCGGTATTTGAGGGCGTTGCCGATGAGGTTCTGGAAGAGCGCTACGAGCAGGGTGGCGTCGCCCTCCAGGGTCGGCATCGGGCCGCGCACGATGTCGGCTTCAGCTGCGGCGGCGCGATCGTCCAGGGTCGCCAGCGCACGTGTCAGCACTTCGCCGACGTCGACCGATGAGAAACCGTCGGTGCTGCGACCCACCCGCGAGAACGAGAGCAAGTCGTTGATCAGCGCCTGCATGCGCTTGGCACCGTCCACCGCGTATGCGATGTACTGCTTGGCCTTGTCGTCGAGTTCTGCGCTGTACTGCCGTTCCAGGAGCTGGCAGAAGTTGGCGACCTTGCGCAGCGGCTCGGACAGGTCGTGCGAGGCGACGTAGGCGAACTGTTCGAGGTCGGCATTCGAGCGCGACAGCTCTTCGGACCGCTCGATCAGGCGGGCCCGGGCGAGTTCGACGCGACTGAGCTCGTTGGCGATCCGGGCCCGCATCAGGTTGACGTCCTCGGCGAGGCCGGCGATCTCGGGCGGACCGGCGGGGACGATGCGTTCGTCGATCGCGCCGGAGGCGACAT
>DASXJN010000240.1:0-10497 GCA_036497365.1 Jatrophihabitantaceae bacterium
CCGAAGCTTCGGTTTCAGCTGCATGAGTGTCGGGATCACTCGCGCGTGCGTGACGCGGAACCGGCCCGGGCGGACCTCGGTGAAGGTGAACTCGGGCATCGCGCCCTCGCGACTGACCAGCACCGGGTCCTCGTGCCGCGAGATCTGATTGCCCATGCTGTAGATGACCCACTTGTGGTTGATGCGTTGCGCCGGCTCGACGACGTGCGGGTGGTCGCCGAGGATGAGGTCGATGTCCGGCGACCGCAGTAACTGGTGTGCCTGTTGCACCTGTTCCGGGGTCGGCTGCAGTTGGTACTCGATGCCCCAGTGCAACGAGAGAACGACGATGTCGGCACCTGCGCGCTTCGCACGGCGGGCGGCGGCGAGGATGTCCGGGATGTTGGTGAAGTTGGCCAGCCACGGCTGGCCGGACGGCACGGTCAGGCCGTTGAACCCGAACGAGTACGCGAGCTGCGCGACACGCACGCCGTTCGGCATGGTGATGATGAGCGGTTTCGACGCCTCCGCCGCGGAGCGTGCGCTGCCGGTGTGTTTCAACCCGGCTTTGTCGAGCTCGTTCAGAGTGCGTTGCACACCCGGATAGCCCTCGTCGATGGTGTGGTTCGACGCGGTGGTGCACGAGTCGTAGCCGACGCCGACGAGCGCTTTGAGGACCTGCGGTGGCGAGGAGAACTCCGGCCACCCGGTGAACGGGCCCTGTGGCGGGGCGAGCGGCGATTCCATCTCGCACACGGCCAGGTCGGCCCGCTCGACGTCCGGTTTGATCGACGCGTACATCGGCCCGAAGTCCCAGCCGTGCCGTCCCTCGGCGCGGGCGTCGCGATGCGCCTGCTGCCACAGCTGGGGATGGATGAGCACGTCGCCGGTGCCGAGCACGGTCACGGTACGGCGCCGCGGACGGTGCGGCTGCGAAGAGGTCGACGATGACGTCGGCGAACCCGACGGCGTCGCGATCGCGGTGCGTGGGGAAGTCGGGGCTGGTGCCGGGCCGGACGGTGGTGCGGACGACTTCGCGCCGTGGCCGGACGCCGTGCACGCGCTCAGCAGGATCAACGCTCCTGCAACGGCCGCCCGTCGGATCACGGCTTGGACGTTACCGGTGCCGATGGCGCGTGGTTACGCTTCATTCCATGTCGGCTATCTCGAGCACCATGCAGGACGATTTCCCGCTGACCATCACCGCGATCCTCGAGCACGGCAGCCGGGTGTTCGGTCGTAGCGAGTGCATCACGTGGCAGGGCAACGGCAGTGCACGACGGACGAGCTACGCCGAGATCGGTGCCAATGCCAAACGGCTGGCCAACGCGCTCACCGAACTGGGTGTCGGTACCGGCGACCGGGTTGCCACGCTGTGCTGGAACAACCAGGAACACCTCGAGGCGTACTACGCGGTGCCCTGCATGGGTGCGGTGCTGCACACGCTGAACCTCCGCCTGCCGCCCGCGCAGCTTGCGCACATCGTCAACCACGCCGAGGACAAGATCGTCATCGTCGACGCGAGCCTGCTGCCGCTACTGGCGCCGATCGCCGACAGCTTCGCGAGTGTCGAGGCGTACATCGTGGTCGGCACGGGTGACACCACGGTGCTCGGTGACAAGACGGTGCACGACTACGCGACTCTCACCGAGAACGCCTCCGCCGACTTCGAATGGCCCGAGCTGGACGAGAAGTCGCCGGCGTCGATGTGTTACACGAGCGGGACGACGGGCGATCCGAAGGGCGTCGTCTACTCCCACCGATCGACGTTCCTGCACGCGCTCGGCACGCTGTCGCGCAACTGCACCGCAGCCAGTGAGGACGATCGCCAGCTCGCGATCGTCCCGATGTTCCACGTCAACGCGTGGGGCATCCCGTACGGCGCGTTCCTCGCCGGCGCGACATTGCTGTTCCCCGGTCCGCACATGACGCCGGCGGACTGGGTCGACATCATCGAGACGGAAAAGGCCACGCTGGTCTCGGCCGTCCCGACGATCTGGGGTGGCATCCTGCAGCTCGGCGCGCAGCGTGAACTCGACCTGTCGTCGGTGCGGATGGGCACGTCCGGTGGGGCGGCCATCCCGCGTGCGCTGGCCGAAGCGTTCGAGAAGCAGTACGGCCTGCGCATCATCCAGGGCTGGGGCATGACCGAGACGTCGCCGGTCGGGGGCATGGCGCATCCGCCGATCGACGTCGAGCTCGGCACGGCCGAGGAGATGGACTGGCGGATGCGGTCCGGCCGGCTGCTCGGCGGGGTGCAGATGCGCATCGTGAACGACGCCGGCGAGGTGTTGCCGTGGGACGGCGAATCCGTCGGTGAGATGGAGGTGCGCGGACCATGGATCACCGGTGGGTACCACCGCGATCCAGCTCCGGAGAAGTTCCACGACGGGTGGTTGCGCACCGGTGACATCGGCACCATCGACGACCGTGGCTTCTTCCAGATCACCGACCGGTCGAAGGACGTCATCAAGTCCGGCGGCGAATGGATCTCGTCGGTCGAACTCGAGAACCTCCTCGCGGGCTCGCCGGACGTGCTCGAGGCGGCAGTGATCGGAATTCCGGACGAGAAGTGGACCGAACGTCCGCTCGCCTGCGTCGTGCGCCGCGGCGAGGTGAGCGCCGACGACCTGGCGCACTTCCTCGACGGCAAGGTCGCGTCGTGGCAGGTGCCGGAGAACTGGACGTTCATCGACGAGGTGCCCAAGACCACCGTCGGCAAGTTCGACAAGAAGGTGCTGCGGGCGCGCTTCGCCGACGGCAACCTCGAGGTCACCCGCACCTCCGACTGACCCCGACCCCACCGACCTCTCCCCCGTCCGACCCCCCACCCCACCTCCGGCTGACCCCCACCCCACCTTGATTTGGTATCGACCGACCAGATTTTCATGATCGAAATGGTGACTCGATACCAAATCAAATTGGGGGGTGGCGCGGGCGGGGTCAGCGGACGGAGCGGATGCGGTACACGAACAGCGCGCCGATCACCGTGGTGACGCCGGACGCGGCGAACAGCACCGGATAGCCACCGAGTTCGCTGATGACGAGGCTGGCCGCGAGCGGTGCCAGCGCCTGCGGCCCGATCGAGCCGATGTTCATGATGCCGAGATCTTGCGCGCGCGTCGCCGCGCTAGGCAGCACCGCGGTGATCAGCGCCTGGTCGACGGACATGTACGCGCCGTATCCGGCGCCGAGGAAGGCCGCGCCGACGATCGCCACGTTGAAGTTCGGGAAGAACGTGAGCAGGAAGCTGGCGATCGCCTGCAGGCCGGCGGCGACCGCGACGTACGAGCGCCGCTTGCCCGACCGGTCGGAGGCCCGGCCGCCGATCACCGTGGCCAGCAGGGTGAAGACGAGATACACGAGCGACAGCAACAGCAGCGCGTTGTCGGGGTCGTCCAGCTTCAGGTCGTCCTGGAGGAAGTACAGCAGGTAGGTCGTGCCGAGCGCATTGCCCAGGTTGACGAGCAGCCTGCCGCCGAAGGCCCAGCCGAAGTCCGCGCTGCGCACCCACAGACCGCGCAGCATCGATTGCAGCTTCAGCGGTGGCGTCGGAATGTTCGGAGCGTCGCGGTACCAGAAAAGGAACGGCCCTGCTGCCAGGACGAGGAGCAGCGCGAGGACGACATAGCCGAGCACGCCGTGGTTGTCGAGCGCGGTGAGCAGGCCGACACCGACCAGGATCCCCACTGCTTGCGGGCCGTAGATGGCCGCCGAGATGGAGCCGCGTTGCGAGTCGGGAACGTCGTCGGCGATGGCCGCGGTCGCACCGGCGGTGGCCATGTCGATGCCGAGCGTGGCGAACAGCCAGGCGATACCGACACCGACCCACGTGGTTTGCAATCCGGTCGCGATCAGGCCGGCGGCGAACACGACCGTGCCGGCGATCATCCACACCCGGCGCCGCCCGAACCGCGACCGAGTGCGGTCGCACAACGCGCCGAACAGCGGGAGCGCGAACAGTGCGGCGATGCCGGTGACGCCGCTGACGACGCCGAAGTCGCGCACCTTGTGCGCGTGATCGATGGCGTCGAAATGGTTGGGCAGCACGAGCTGCACCGGTGCCAGATTGGCCGCCCAGAACCCGAACCAGAGCAGCGCGAACCGAACGGTCCATCCGCGGGAGACGCGGGTGGTCGGCTCGGCGGGGGCGGACATGATCGAGCCATCCTGCCAGTAACCGGTTGCGCTTCTGGCGGTCGGCACCGGTCACGACACCTAGCTGCGAAAACCAGCAGATGGCACTACGGCTCGAAGCGGTAGCCCATGCCCGGTTCGGTGATCAGATGACGTGGCCGGCTCGGCTCGGCCTCGAGTTTGCGGCGCAGCGCGGCGATGTAGATGCGCAGGTAGGACGGGTCGGTGTGATCGGGGCTGCCGCGCAGCTCGGTGAGCAGGGCACGCCCGGTGACCAGCTTGCCCGGGCGGCGGACGAGCGCCTCCAGCAGGTGCCACTCGGTCGGCGTCAGGTGCACCGGCGCGCCGTCAGTCCCCGCTGCCGTCTTCGCGCCGAGATCGACGCGGGTCGCCCCGATCTGCACGACCTCCGGGCTGCCGCTGACCCCGCCGCGCCGGGTCGCGGCGCGCAACCGCGCGAGCAGTTCGTCGACGCTGAACGGTTTCGTGACGTAGTCGTCCGCGCCGAGGTCGAGCGCGGCCACCTTCTCGCTCGTTCCGGTCCGTGCCGAGAGCACGAGGATCGGCGTGCTCGCATACGCGCGCACGCCCTTGATCACGTCGAGTCCGGACAGGTCCGGCAGGCCGAGGTCGAGCACGATGACGTCGTACTCCTCGTTCGCGGCGCAGGCCAGGGCGCGGGTGCCGGTCTCGGCCTCGGTCACCTCGTAACCGCGGGCGGTGAGGTTCATCGCGAGCGCCCGCAGCAACGTCCGCTCGTCCTCGACGATCAGTACCTTCGTCATGCGTCGGCGGCTTTCAGTTGGACGATCAGTGTCGCGCCGCCGCCGGGCGTCTCTTCGGCGAACACGTGACCGCCCATCGCTTCTGCGAAGCCGCGTGCGATCGCCAGGCCGAGGCCGACGCCGGCGCCGGAGGTCGGGACGTCGTCGCGACGCTGGAACGGGGCGAAGATCGAATCGGCTTCGTCCGGGTCGATGCCGCGCCCACGGTCGATCACGCGTAGTTCGACCAGGCCCGCGTGCACGCTTCCGGTCACCGTGATCCGCGCGTCGCTCGGCGAGTACCGCAATGCGTTCTGGACGAGATTGGCGATGACGCGTTCGAGCAGTCCCGCATCGGCGTTGACGGCGGGCAGGTCGGTCGCCACGTCGACGTCGACCGGCGCGCCCGGACCGGCGACCTGTGCGATCGCCCGCAGCACGATGTCCTCGAGCCCGATCGGTGCGACGAGGACGGGCAGTACCCCGGCCTGTAGGCGGGACAGATCGAGCAGGTTCGTGACGAGATCGGTGAGCCGATCGAGCGAATCGTCTGCGTTGGTAAGCAGTTCGCGGCGATCGGCGTCGGACCAGGCGACGTCCTCGGCGAGCAGACTCGAGACCGATGCCTTGGCCGATGCGATCGGCGTGCGCAGGTCGTGACTCACCGCGTTCAGCAGCGCGGTGCGGGCGCGCTCGGATTCGGCCAGTGGCTCGACCGCGCTCGCGACCTCGGCGAGTTCGCGTTGGCGATAGGCGACCGCGACCTGGGCGGCGAATGCCGACAAGATCCGCTGGTCGTCCGCGCTGAGCGGGTGCCCCTTCAGGACGAGTGCCTGCGTGTCGTCGATGTCCGCGACACCGTCGCCGTCGCCGGGGTGTTGCGGCGGGTTGGGGCCGAGTGTTGCCATCGTCCGCCACGACGTGCCCGGCCCGCGTTGGACGAGGCTCACGCTCGTCATGCCGAAAGTCTCACGGACCCGGGCGAGCAGTGCGTCGAGCGTCTGCTCTCCGCGCAGCAGGCTGCCGGCCAGCGCGGAGAGTGTCTCGGCCTCGGCACCGGCGCGCGACGCCTGCGCCGACCGCCGCGCGGACAGATCGACGACCCGCGAGACGAGCACCGCGACGAGCAGGAAGATCGCGAGCGCCACGATGTTTTCGGTATCGGTGATGGTGAGGGTATGGATCGGCGGGGCGAAGTAGTAGTTCAGCAACAGCGATCCGGCTACGGCCGCGAGTAGTGCGGCCCAGAATCCGCCGACCAGGCTGGTGATCACGACCAGGAGCAGATAGATCGACAGGTCGGTCGCGAAGGTCAGGCTGCCGCGGGCGAGCGTGAGCAAGGGCGTGGCAGCAGCGAGCAGGACGGTGGCCGTGAGCAGGCCGAGTCGCCGGCGCCGCGGTGTGAGTCCGTACCCCAGATGCGGCAGCCGGAACCCACGCCCGGCGAAGTCGTGGCTGACGATGTGCACGTCGATCGGCCCGGACAGCCGGGTGACGGTCTGCCCGGTTCCCGGTCCGGTCAACGCGGCTGCCCACGGCCGCCTCCGCGATGCGCCGAGGACGATCTGGGTCGCGTCGACGCTGCGGGCGAAATCGAGCAGCGCGCGTGGCACATCGTCACCGACGAGCGAGTGGTAGGTGCCGCCGAGCGATTCGACCAGCAAGCGCTGCGATTCGAGCCCGGAGAGTCCGGCGACGAGCAAGCCGTCGCTGCGCGAGACGTGCACCGCCATCAGGTCCGCGCCGGAGCCACGCGCTGCAATCCGGGCAGCACGCCGGATCAGCGCGTCGCCCTCCGGTCCGCCGGTCAGGGCCACGACGATCCGTTCGCGGGTCTCCCACGTGCCGGTGATCCCGTGCGCCTCGCGGTAGCGCTGCAAGCCCTCCTCGACCCGGTCGGCCAGCCAGAGCAGCGCCAACTCGCGGAGCGCCGTCAGGTTGCCCTCGCGGAAGTAGTTGCCCAGCGCCGCGTCGACCTTGTGCGGCGGATAGATGTTGCCGTGTGCCATCCGTCGCCGCAGCGCCTCGGGCGTCTGGTCGACGAGTTGTACCTGGTCCGCGGCCCGCGCTATCGCGTCCGGAACGGTCTCCTGTTGCGGTACTCCGGTGATGGTGCGGACGACGTCGTTCAACGACTCCAGATGCTGGATGTTCAGCGTGGTGAGGACGTCGATGCCGGCGACCAGCAACTCCTCGACGTCCTGCCAGCGTTTCGGGTGCCGTCCCGATCCGGGCACGTTGGTATGTGCCAGTTCGTCCACCAGGACGACCTCGGGCTTGCGCTCGAGGATCGAGTCGAGGTCCATCTCGTCGAATTCGGCGCCCCGGTACGTGACGTGCTTGCGCGGGACGGACGGAAGCTCGCCGACACGTTCCGCGGTCTTGGCCCGACCGTGCGTCTCGACGAAGCCGATGACGACGTCGGTGCCGCGGTCGAGTCGCCGGCGCCCTTCGTCGAGCATGTCGAACGTCTTGCCCACACCGGGTGCGGCACCCAGGTAGATGCGCAACCGTCCGCGGGTCGTCACGGTCTCATTGTGCTCGCACCCCGATACCGATACTTAGCGTCGAGGCCGAGGTTGACGAGCACGACGTTGACCTTGCTCTCGCCCATGAAGCCGAGGTCGCGTCCTGTGGCGACCGAGTCGACGACCTCGTTGACCTGCGCAACGGTGACGCCGCGTGCGCGCGCGACCCGGGGCTCCTGGAGCCGCGCGTAGCTGATGCTGATCTCGGGGTCGACCGCCGACCCGGATGCGGTCACGGCGTCCGCGGGCACGGCCGGGTGCGCCGGTGCGTCGCCGCGAACCGGCACGATCTTGGCGTTGCTGTAGTCGACGCCGTACCTGGCACAGGTGACCGGCGCACCGCCGTAGGTGGAGATGAACGGTGTGGCCGGGCACTCCTGGTTGATGCTGACCGAGTGCGTCACGCTGCCGCGATAGCCAGGATCGGCGTAGAAGACGGCGAGCACCGCGCCGACGCCGTCCGGCGTGCAGAACGGACGTGCTCCGCTGACGTGTTCGAGCTTGCCGACCGCGAGACTGCGCGCGCACACCTGGGTCAACAGGCTCTGCGCGCCGGTATCGGATTCGTGCTTCGGATCAGGAAGCACGTCGACGATCGACTCGGGACCGAGGTTGCTCGCGCCGCTGACGATCGGGTCGTAGGCGCTCGCGGACGGGCGGGACTGGAAGTACTGCACAAGCGGGTTGCCCTTCGAGTCGGTGAAGGTCTGACCCAGCAGCTTCGACCCGACCGGCTTGCCGTTCTCGGTGATGACCGAGCCGTCTGCGCGCGATTGCAGTCCGGGAAGTTGCGAAATCGCAAACACCAGGAGGGGGTAGGCGATGCCGAGGATGACCGTGAAGACGATCAGCATCCGCAGCGCTGCCGAGACCTGACGGAACGTGCCTGAGAACAAACGCATGTGGTCACCGGATCCCGGGGATGAATTGGACGACGAGGTCGATCGCCTTGATGCCGAGGAACGGCAGGACGAGGCCGCCGACGCCGTACACGTAGATGTTGCGGCGCAACATCGTGCTCGCGCTGGACGGCTTGTACCGGACGCCACGCAAGGCCAGCGGAATCAGCGCCACGATGATCAACGCGTTGAAGACGACCGCGGAGAGGATCGCCGACTGCGGCGAATGCAGCCGCATGACGTTGAGTCTGTCGAGCCCGGGATACACCGTGGCGAACATCGCCGGAATGATCGCGAAGTACTTCGCGACGTCGTTGGCGATGGAGAACGTCGTGAGCGCGCCGCGCGTGATCAGCAACTGCTTGCCGATCTCGACGATCTCGATGAGCTTGGTCGGGTCGGAGTCGAGATCGACCATGTTGCCGGCCTCCTTGGCCGCGGAGGTGCCGGTGTTCATGGCGACGCCGACGTCCGCCTGCGCCAGGGCCGGTGCGTCGTTCGTGCCGTCACCGGTCATCGCGACGAGCTTGCCGCCCTGCTGCTCCCGCTTGATGAGTGCCATCTTGTCTTCCGGCTTTGCCTCGGCGAGGAAGTCGTCGACGCCGGCTTCGTCGGCGATGGCCCGCGCGGTCAGCGGGTTGTCGCCCGTGATCATCACGGTGCGGATGCCCATCCGGCGCAGTTCGTCGAACCGCTCGGACATACCCTGCTTCACGACATCCTTCAGGTGGATCACACCGAGCACGTTGGGCGCGCCGCCGTCCGTGCGCTCGGCGACCACGAGCGGGGTGCCGCCGCTTGCGCTGATTCCGTCCGCGATCCGGGCGGTGCTCACGGGTGCGACTCCGCCGAGGTCGCGCACCCAGGCAAGCACGGCGCCGGATGCGCCCTTGCGGATCTGCCGGTCTCCTACGTCGACACCGCTCATCCGGGTCTGCGCAGAGAACGGCACGAACCTCGCACCGTGCATTTCGCGTTCGCGCAGTCCGTACCGGGTCTTGGCCAGCACCACCACCGAACGGCCCTCGGGTGTCTCGTCGGCCAGTGACGACAGCTGTGCGGCGTCGGCCAGTCGCTGTGCATCGACGTTGCCTACCGGGATGAACTCCGACGCCTGCCGGTTGCCCAACGTGATCGTTCCGGTCTTGTCGAGCAGCAACGTGTTCACGTCGCCTGCCGCCTCGACAGCACGGCCACTCATCGCGAGCACGTTGCGCTGCACGAGGCGGTCCATGCCGGCAATGCCGATCGCGGAGAGCAGCGCACCGATAGTGGTCGGGATGAGGCACACCAACAGCGACACGATGACGATGCCGGTGATGCCGTTGTTGTCCAGCGCGGCCGAGTTCGCGATACCGGGCTGCTGCGCCTTGGAAAAGATCGCCAACGGCTGCAGCGTGACGGTGGCGAGCAGGAAGATGATCGTCAACGACGCCAGCAGGATGTTCAATGCGATCTCGTTCGGCGTCTTCTGCCTGCTGGCGCCCTCGACGAGGGCGATCATCCGGTCGATGAAGCTCTCGCCCGGTTTCTGCGTGATCTCCACGACGATTCGGTCGGACAACACGCGAGTGCCGCCGGTGACCGAACTGCGATCACCGCCGCTTTCCCGGATCACCGGCGCGCTCTCTCCGGTGATCGCACTCTCGTCGACGCTGGCGATGCCGTCGATGACGTCCCCGTCTCCGGGTATCACGTCGCCTGTCTCGCAGACGACGCGATCGCCGGTGCGCAACTGTGTTGCCGGAACCGGTTCGACCGCTCCGGCAAGCTGGTCACGCTCGACGAGGCGGTGTGCGATCGTGTCCGTCTTGGCCCGCCGCAGCGCGTCGGCCTGTGCCTTACCCCGCCCTTCGGCGACGGCTTCGGCGAGGTTGGCGAACACGACCGTCAGCCAGAGCCAGACGATGATCGTCCACGCGAACACCGAGGGTGACGCGACGGCGAGCACGGTCGCGAACACCGCACCGAGCTCGACGATGAACATGACCGGGTTCTTGTACAGGGTGCGCGGGTCGAGCTTGCGCAGCGCGTCGGGCAGGGATCGCCACAGCAGTTTCGGGTCGAGCATCAGTGCAGTCCTTCTGCCAGGGGCCCGAGCGCCAGCGCCGGGAAGTAGGTGAGCGCGACCACGACGAGCGTCACGCCGAACAACATGCAGACGAACAGCAGCCGGTGCGTCGGCAGCGT
>DASXJN010000241.1:0-4763 GCA_036497365.1 Jatrophihabitantaceae bacterium
GAGCCCGTTGTCGCCAGTGGCGCCGAGCTTCATCATCTTGCGGTAGCGCGGCATGTCCCCCTTGCCGGCGTACTTCTGCATGAGGTCCGGGCGCATGCCGTCCGAGCTGAACATGACGACAGGGTTCTGCGAGCGCTTCGCCGGCGTTGGCGCCGGGGCACGGTGTGCGCTGGGAGCTGTCGGTCCGGCGGCCACTGAGGGCGCGGCCAGAGCCGCGGCGCCGGCCAGGGTGAGTGCGGACACAACAGAAACAACAGACAGACGACGCAACACTGCGCTACTCCCCGTCAACCGGACCAATGAGACTGATCGCCACCCTAATCCTGATCAAGGCGCCGTCAATGACCTGGGTGTGAATTCCGGGAGCAGATGTTGATAGCCGGCGAACGCCATGGCGTGTGTCCATGGCGTGCATCCGCTATGGGCGTTGGCCCACACTTGAATGATGTTCGGAAGGGTCGGCCAGGCAGCACGCAAGCTCGCCGATGGACGGCCGGTCCTGGCCGCGGCGGTCATGCATCCGTTCAATCCGTCCGCGGTCGCGAGCGCGAACGACACCGATATGTTCAGTTGCCCGGCAGGGTCCTCGTTGTCGTCACGTCGACCGACGTCCTCCTGGGCGAATGGTCCCAACTGGGTCAGCCACGACTGCTCACACAGTGGCCCGCCAAATCTTTCTCGGCCGAGCTGATTCCGTACGAGGGGCAGATCGCGGTGCGCGTGGTGTTGGAATCAGGCCTGATCGCTGTACTCGCCGCTTCGCGCAATCCGTTGCGACGAACCGTCCGGCATGCACTCCATACGGTGGTCGCTCTGGGGTCTTAGAGTGCGTCGCATGGCCTGGTTCGGTCGCAAGTCGGACGACGACGACAGCATGGATGCGCAGGTGCTGCTCGCGAAGGCGCAGGCGGCGCAACCGGTCAGCCCGTCCGGACCGTTCCGCATGCCTGTTGAAGACGTGTTCACCATCCATGGGCGCGGCACGGTCGTGACCGGCAAGGTCGAAGCCGGCTCGGTGGGCAAGGGCGACACGATCCGGCTCACCCGCACGGACGGATCCCTGCGCGACGTGCATGTCGACGGCGTGGAGATGTTCCGCAAGGTCGTCGACACTGCGACTGCAGGCGACAACGTCGGCCTGCTGATTCGCGATCTCCGCCGCGAAGACATCGGCCGCGGCGACGTCCTCTCGCACTGACCGATCAGGCGATCATCGCCGGCAGGGGGCAGTGCAGCAGCGCGCACGCGGTGCGCAGCAACTCGGCCTCGGCGACGGTGAGCACCCCGTCGTCGCTCACCGCCGCGACCATTGCCTCGACCAGCGCCCGCTTGTGTTGTGGCTCGAGCGCGTCGAGCGGTTGCCACCCGCCGTCCAGCGCGAACACGCTCGGCGGCGGGTCGAACGCGGGCAGTGAGACGCCCGGCATCAGCCGCGCGGCCCCGGCGCCGAACGCGTGCGCAGCGGCGGCCGGATCGGGATTGCCGGCCGCAGAAATCGCGGCCAGCAACGTCAGTCCGGCTTGCTGCACCTTGCCGACGTCGACGCGACCCGGTGCAGACCGGCGGGCCGGGTCGAGGGAATCGCGCAGATAGCAGCCGATCAGGCGGACGGCACAGTACTCGAACAACGAGTACGTGCCGTCGGCCTGCGCGAGTTGGTCGGCGAGTGTCACGAAGCCCTGCACCTGCTGCGGCGGCCGTGCCACGACGGACGGCAGAGCGATGCCGATCAGCGGCAGGCGCAGCAGTTCCGGCAGGTTCGCCACCTGCTCGTACAACTCCCCCGCGCCCGCACCGGCCATGGCGACCTGGCGAGTGCGCACCTCGGCGTCAGCGTCGAGCATCAGCGCAAGGACGAGATCCGATGCGGTGCTCGGCTGACCGGCCAGTTGCCTCAGGGCGTCCGGGATCTGGGCACTGATCGCGGCACCGCGGGCCAGGTCGTCCGGCCCGAACGTGCCCACCCGGGCGGAAATCTGCTCCGGCGCCACGGTCACCTGCTGCGGGGATGCTGCGGGCTGCGCCGGAGCGGCCGCGGCGAACCCGCGCTGGGCGTCTTCGGCCATTCCGTCGGGTGGCGCACCGTGGTATTCCTGCCGCAGTTGCTTCAGCTCCTCGGGCTGGAAGCCGGGTTCGAGTGCCTGAATTCGTTCCAGCAGTGGCGGATGCGTCGCGTACAGCTGCGAGAACGACCGCTTGCCCTCGCCGAACAGCATGTGGTTGACCTGCCGTTCGGCGGCGGTGTCACGCAGCGCCGACCCGCCCGGCACACCGGCGATCTTCTTCAGCGCGCCGACCAGCCCGCTGGTCTGCCGAGTGAACTGCACCGACGACGCGTCGGCCAGCCACTCGCGCTGTCGTGACACCGCGGCCTGGATCAGCCCGGCGAAGAACTGGCCGACGAAGCCGAGGACGAGGAACGCGATCGCCGCGAACAGGATCGGGTTGCCCTTGCTGTCGCGGCTGCGGCCACCGCCGAACGCGAGCACGCGCAACCCGATGAGCCCGAGCAGCAGGATGCCCGCAAGCAGTCCGATCAGCCGCACGTTCAATCGCATGTCCCCGTTGAGCACGTGACTGAACTCGTGCCCGATCACGCCCTGCAGCTCGTCTCGGTTGAGCCGCTGCAACGCACCAGCCGTGACGGTGATGGCTGCGTCGGCGGGTGTGTATCCGGCGGCGAAGGCGTTGATGCTCTGTTCGCGTTCGAGCACGAACAGCCTCGGCATCGGCACGCCGGACGCGATCGACATCTCTTCGACAACGTTGATCAGCCGACGCAGTTGCGGATCTGTCGTGGTCGGATCGACCGGTACGGCACCGACCGATTGCGCGACGGCTGCACCGCCGGCGCGCAGGGTGACCATCTTCGACAGCGTGCCGCCGACGATGATCAGCAAGGTGACCGCGGTCGCGACGATGACCCAGGTCAGCGTGTATCCGGGCGGCCCCTTGGTCGAAGCGAGGTAGACGACGAGGTCGACGACCGCAATGATCGCGAGCACCGCGAGAAGGAACAGCGTGACGAGCTTGGTCGACGTACCGCGCGCCGAGCTCTGGCGCGCGAAGAAGTCAACCGCGGCGGACGTTGGCTGTGTTGCCACGAATCAGAACTGCACCTTCGGCGCTTCGCGTGTCTCGGGATGGCCCGGGTCGATCTCCCACAGCGCGGCCGCGCTGAAGTTGAACATGCCGGCGAGCACGCTCGTCGGGAACGTCTCGCGCTGGTTGTTGAACGTGAGCACCGAGTCGTTGTAGGCCTGCCGGCTGAACGCGACCTTGTTCTCGGTCGAGGTCAACTCCTCGGTCAGTTGCTGCATGTTCTGGCTGGCCTTGAGATCGGGATAGGCCTCGGCAACTGCGGTGAACCGGCCGAGCGCGCTCGCGAGTACCCCCTGGGTCTGGGCGAGTTGGTTCATGGCCGCCGGGTCGCCGGGTTTGGCCTGGGCGGCACTGAGGCCGGCCATCGCGGCGCTGCGCGCCTGGGTGACCGCCTCGAGCGTTTCACGCTCGTGCGACATGTAGGCCTTCGCGGTCTCGACCAGGTTGGGGATGAGGTCGAAACGGCGCTGCAGCTGCACGTCGATCTGCGAGAAGGCGTTCTTGTACCCGTTGCGATAGCGGACGAGCTTGTTGTAGCCCCTGATGACCCAGAAGATGAGCAGCAGGACGACGACTGCGACCACGATGCCGATGACGAGACCCATGGCGCAGAAGCGTAGCGGCTCCTACAGGTACTGGCCGGTGCTTCCGATCGTGTCGATCGAACGCCCCGCGTCGCTGCCCTTGCCGCCCGACACGAGGGTGCGGATGTAAACGATCCGTTCGCCCTTCTTGCCGGAGATTCGTGCCCAGTCGTCCGGGTTCGTCGTGTTCGGGAGGTCCTCGTTCTCGCGGAACTCGTCGACGCATGCGGCGAGCAGGTGCTGCAGCCGCAGCCCCTTCTGCCCGATGGTCAAGAAGTCCTTGATGGCCATCTTCTTGCCGCGGTCGACGATGTTCTGGATCATCGCGCCGGAGTTGAAGTCCTTGAAGTACAGCGTCTCCTTGTCGCCGTTGGCGTAGGTGACCTCCAGGAAGCGGTTCTCCTCGGACTCGGTGTACATCCGCTCGACGGTGTGCTGGATCATCGCGTCGACCGTCGCGTCGGCGTTGCCGCCGTGCTCGCCCAGATCGTCCGGGTGGATCGGCAGGCCGGGCAGGATGTACTTCGAGAAGATGTCGCGCGCAGCCTCCGCGTCGGGGCGCTCGATCTTGATCTTCACATCGAGCCGGCCGGGGCGCAGGATCGCCGGATCGATCATGTCCTCGCGGTTGGACGCGCCGATCACGATCACGTTCTCGAGCCCCTCCACACCGTCGATCTCGGAGAGCAACTGCGGCACGATCGTGTTCTCGACGTCGGAGGACACACCTGAGCCACGGGTGCGGAAGATGGAGTCCATCTCGTCGAAGAACACGATGACCGGCGTGCCCTCGCTCGCCTTCTCACGGGCACGCTGGAACACCAACCGGATGTGCCGCTCGGTCTCGCCGACGTACTTGTTGAGCAGCTCGGGGCCCTTGATGTTCAGGAAGTACGACGTGGCCTTCTCATCGCCGCCACTCACGTTCTGCACCTGCTTGGCCAGCGAGTTCGCGACTGCCTTGGCGATCAGCGTCTTGCCGCAACCGGGCGGGCCGTAGAGCAGGATGCCCTTCGGCGGATCGAGCTCGTGCTCGTGGAACAGGTCGCCGTAGAGGTACGGCAACTCGATGGCGTC
>DASXJN010000242.1:0-13667 GCA_036497365.1 Jatrophihabitantaceae bacterium
ACCGGCTGGCCCTGTCGCCCTACGCCGGTCTCAAGACGCCTATCTCGCTGCAGTCGTGGGACTATCAGCTGTTCGTCAACAGCGCCACGGACCCGCGCATCGAGAAGTTCATCGACGCGCTCAAGGACAACCCGACGACCACGCCCGAGAACGCGAGCTGCTCCGACCCGTACTTCAACGCCGCGCAGAGCACACCGGGGCACCCGTTCGAGGGCACCACCTGATCGATGGCCGACACGCTGATGGCACCCCCCGAAGAGGTTGATGTCTCGCCGCCACCTCGCAACTCGGTGCGGGTCGCACTTCTGGCCAGCATCGGCGTCCTCGTTCTGGTCATCGCAGTCGGTGGCGGATTCATCTGGGGATCGGCCGGCAACTCCGGCTCGTCCGCGTTGTACGTCCCCGGGTCGAACTCGGTCGACGGCGGGTTCGCGCGTGACATGGCCACGCACCACCAGCAGGCCATCACGATGGCTACCTACGCGAACGACAACTCCACCAACGGGTTGGTGCGCAACGTCGCCTACGACATCGAGTCGTCGCAGTCGATCGAGATGGGCGAGATGGAGGGTTGGCTGCTGCAGTGGCACATCTCGCGCAACACCAACTCGCCGATGAAGTGGATGGCAGGGCATCACTTCGACATCGGCCCGAACGGGCTGATGCCCGGCATGGCCACGCCGGCGCAGATGACCAAGCTGATGAGCCTGCACGGTCACGCGCTGGACATCATGTTCTTGCAGCTGATGATCCATCACCACCAGGGCGGCGTGCAGATGGCGTTGTACGCAGCGCAGCACGCTCACTTCGCCTACATGCGGAACCTCGCGCAGCACATGTACAACAACCAGACGGCCGAGATCGTGCAGATGGAGCAGCTGCTGCGCCAGCTCGGCGGATCTCCCCTGCCCCCGCCGACGGACTGACCGCTGCGCTAGGCTTCTCTGGTTTGGTCGGACTGGTCTGATCGCCGTCCGCCCCCGTAGCTCAGGGGATAGAGCACCGCCCTCCGGAGGCGGTGGCGCAGGTTCGAATCCTGCCGGGGGCACCATATTGCTTCATGATCAAGAGGCCTGAAACGCCCTATAGAGGCGTTTCAGGCCTCTTGATCTTGAAGCGAGTCATCGCATCGCGGGCACGTCGTCGGTCCAGAGCTGGATCTCGATGTAGTGCTCGAAGGATTGCCGCTGATGGCCTTCGTAGCTGTCGGGACGCGGGGTGCCGGGTAGGCCGTACCTGTCGATGACCGCAGCCAGCTCCTCAAGGCGAAAGACCTGCCCGTGATAGGGCTGCGGAAACGTCGGAAACCCGAAGTGTTCGAGCAGGCCCATCGAGGTGACGCTGTCGGGATAGGTACAGCTCGTCGCCGCGGCCGGGAGGTCGCCGAGCGAAATGCGTACCTCGCCGGCATCTCCGTACAGCCCGCGAAACCACTCCGATTCGCCGAGGACGAAGTAGTGCGGGCTGTACCGCACCGGCTTCCCGCCCGCCGCGATGAACCGTTCGCGCAGAACGTGCTCGGTCGCACGCCGCAGCGCCATGTACCGAGGCCCGAAGCGGCGCGCCGAACGTCTCGTCGAAGCAACGGAATCGAGCCCGGCGAGCACCGAGGCAAGCTCGTCCTCCCCGAGCTCGCTCAAGTTGAGGAACGGCGCCCGGTCGGGCAGGTGGTAGTGCGTCGCGAACCTCGGCACCGTTCCCACAGTCATCAGTCTGCACAGGGTCCGGGAGGCTCTCGGCTTCGCTATCGTCAGGCCCGATGACATGGCAGACACCGAACCTGGCCGACGTGCTGGATGCGCGTCGTAGCATCGCGCCCTACCTGCGCCCGACGCCGCTCTACAGCTACGCGGCCCTCGATGAGCAGGTCGGCGCCGAGGTCTACGTCAAGCACGAGAACCACCAGCCGGTCGGGGCCTTCAAGGTCCGCGGCGGCGTCAACCTGATCTCGCAGCTCAGCCCGGACGAGCGGGAACGCGGCGTGATCGCCGCGTCGACCGGCAACCACGGCCAGTCGATCGCCTTCGCCGCGAGACTGTTCGGAGTGCGCGCGACGATCTGCGTGCCCGAACGCGCCAATCCGGTCAAGGTCGCGTCGATGCGTGGCCTGGGCGCCGAGCTGGTCTTCGCCGGTCGAGATTTCGACGACGCGCGCGAGCGCTGCGAACAGCTCGCGAGCGAGCACGGCTACCGATACGTCCATTCCGGCAACGAGCCGTTGCTGATCGCCGGCGTCGCCACCGGGACGCTCGAAATTCTCGAGGAGCAACCCCAGATCGATGCAGTGATCGTCCCGATCGGCGGCGGCAGCGGCGCAGCAGGCGCATGCATCGTCGCGAAGGCTGTGAACCCCGACGTCCGGGTGATCGGGGTGCAATCAGAGGCAGCGCCTGCCGCGCACCGCTCCTGGCAGGAACGCCGGCTCGTCAAGGCCGCGTCGGAGACGTTCGCGGAAGGCCTCGCCACGCGCACCGCGTTCGAACTGCCGCAGCAGATTCTGTGGGAGCACCTCGACGACTTCGTGCTCGTCAGCGATGACGAGATCCGTTCGGCACAGCTGCTGATGATCGAGTCGACGCGCAACCTGGTCGAAGCCTCCGGCGCAGCCCCGCTTGCTGCCGCGCTTCGGTTGCGTGATCAGCTCGCCGGCAAGCGGATCGCCGTCGTCGCCAGTGGCGGCAACGCCAGTCGCGAACAGCTGCGCGAGTTGGTCAGCGGCTAGTAAGGCCTGTCAACGTGCGAAGCAACCGCCGACCGGCACGAAGCCGGACGGCGGTCGCTGACGCAGTAACGACTACTACTTGTTCGGCTGCCCGATGCCGACACCGAAGAACAGGAACAGGTTCGTCGGAATCGGAGCGGTGACGTGCTTGTTGCCCGACTTCACCAAATGCTTGATGTAGCCGTACGACTCGTGCTTGATGATCTTGTTGTACGTCTTGGGGCTGGTGACGCCGACGACCTTCACGTCCCACCACTCCGGCTTGCCGCCGTTCGCGGTCGTGATGAAGTGGTCGTGACCCGGAACCGCGAAGTTCTCCAGCGCCTTGTGCAACTGGCGCTTGGACAGGTTCGGATAGAGCGGCTTGAGTGCCGGCTCGAGACGGGTGAGGTCGATCGTGCCCGGGTGATCGACGCAGACCAGCCCCGAGGGGCAGTCCATCTTCATCGATCGGTCGAAGCCCAACGGCACGGTGATGTAGAGCGGATCAACCTGCTTGAACGGGTTCTTCTTGAAGTTCGCCCCGGCCTCGCACTTGGACGACGCACGCGACTTCACCGACGTGTCGCAGAAGAAACCCTTCGTATAGGTGAAGTGCACCTTCATCCCGTGCAGGTAGGCGTGGGTCATGCCGGACTCGTCGACGCCCATGCCTTTGCTCATCGCATTGCTGGGCGGCGCGGACGACGAATTCGTCGAAGCGATCGCCAGCCCCGCCGCACCCGTCCCGATCAGCGCCGTCGCGGCGGCGATCACGACCACGCGTCGACGAGTAGTTCCCAGAATCCCCATCGGGGTTCCCCTATCCACGCCACACCCTCGGCGGCGTCCTTCAGGGGATTCGCCCCACGCTTCCGATTCG
The DNA here is from genome assembly GCA_036497365.1 of Jatrophihabitantaceae bacterium. GTDB lineage: Bacteria > Actinomycetota > Actinomycetes > Mycobacteriales > Jatrophihabitantaceae > RYN-133. The sequence continues at coordinate 3,585 of DASXJN010000242.1, forward strand.
GTTCCAAAGGTAGGAATAAGACCGCTTTGTTCGCGCGGATCGCAGCAACGGCGAGCAGGATGGAGCGCGAGTCGCGACCACGGGAGGAAGCACGATGGCGAGCTTGCTGTCGCTCAACGTCGGACTACCCAAGAACGTGTCGTGGCAAGGCCGGACCGTCTACACCGGAGTGTGGAAACGGCCGGTCCAAGGATCACGCCTCGTGCGTCGGCTCAACGTGGACGGCGACGGCCAGGGTGACCTGAAGGGTCACGGCGGTGAGCAGCGTGCCGTGCTTGTCTACCAACTCGACTCGTACCGGCATTGGCAGGACCACTTCGGGTGGGACGCGATCGAATACGGCCAGTTCGGCGAGAACTTCACCGTCGACGGCCTGCCGGACGACGAGGTGTGCATCGGCGATCGCTACCGGATCGGCGAGGCCGAGTTCGAGGTGAGCCAGCCGCGCGTTACGTGTTTCCGCGTCGGGATGAGGCTCGGCGAGCCGCGGCTGCCCGCGCTGCTCGTCTCTCATCACCGTCCCGGCTTCTACATGCGCGTGATCGGCGAAGGTGAGGTACAGGCCGGTGACGAGATCGTCCGCACCCGCGTCGGGCCGCACGCGATCACAGTCGCCGACATCGACGCGTTGCTCTACCTCCCCGATCGCGACCGGACGATGCTGGTGGCCGCCCTCGACATCCCGGCGCTGAGCCCGGGCTGGCAACAGTCTTTTCGTGAGCTGCTCGCGGCGTCCGACGGCGGCCCGACCGCCGCGGTTCCTCCGATCGGTGTCGAGCCGGGTTGGCCGGGCTTTCGCCGGATGCGCGTGACGAAGATCGTGTCCGAGAACGCGACGGTCGACTCGGTGTACCTGACCAGCGACGACGGGCAGGCGCTGCCCTCCTCGCGCGCGGGCCAGTACCTCGCGATCCGCGCGACTGCGGCTGGTGATCCGGCACCGGTGCGCAGCTATTCGCTGTCGTCCCGTCCGGACGGAACGAGCTACCGGATCAGCGTGAAGCGTGAGCCGCACGGTGTCGTCAGCGGCTATCTGCACTCGAAGCTCCGGCCGGGCGCGCTGCTCGACGTGGCGGCACCGCGCGGCGAGTTCGTGCTGACCGACGAGCCGAATCCGGCGCTGCTCATCTCGGCAGGGATCGGCGTGACTCCGGTCCTGGCGATGCTCTACGAGCTCGCCGGCGCGCAGACCAGTCGTGAGGTCTGGTGGATCCATGTGACGCGCGATGCCGCCCAGCACTCCTTCGCCGACGAAGCGCATCGGTTGTTGCAGTCGTTGCCGCACGCGCACGAGTGCGTCTTCTTCACCGCTCCGGGCGCAGACCTGGCGCCCTCGGTGCTGCCCGGTCGCCCCACGCCGGCCGCGCTCGCCGCGCTCGGTCTTCCGACCGACGCCAGTGCCTACGTCTGCGGACCGGCCTCGTTCATGACGGACATCGGTGCTGCGCTCGGCACGCTCGGCATCCGCACCGATCATGTGCACACCGAACTGTTCGCCGCGCTGCCGGCCGTCAACCCCGGCATCGTCGACGTCAAGGTCGTGCCGCCGCATCCACCCGCCGGAGCCGCCGGTACCGGGCCCCAGATCACCTTCTCGCGCAGTGGACTCACCGTGCGCTGGTCCGATCAGCAGAACTCATTGCTCGAGCTCGCTGAGGCGTGCGACGTGCCGACGCGATGGTCGTGTCGCACCGGTGTCTGCCACACCTGCGTGACGCCGATCCTGTCCGGTGCGATCGACTACGACCCGGAACCGCTGGAGCTGCCCGCGAACAGCGAGGCGCTCGTCTGCTGCGCGCGCCCGCGAACCGACATCGTCCTCGACCTCTGATCCGCAGTTCGCGTTGCAGCGTTTCGGGCCGCTCGCGCGTCGAAGATGTGACGAGGACACGGCACGGAGGTGACGGTGGAGTACGAGCAGTTCGTTCGCGAACGACAGCGTGCGCTGTTCCGGTTCGCCGTCGTGCTCTGCGGTGACCCGGTGCTTGCCGAGGAACTCGTGCAGGACGTGCTTGCGCGTGCCTACGAGCGGTGGCACCTCGTCGCGGCAGCGCGGGACACCAACGCCTACGTGCGCCGGATGCTCGTCAACGAGTTCTTGAGCTGGCGACGCCGAAGCCGCCGTGCCGCACCTGTCGCGCATTTCGCCGACGACGCACTGCCCGGTGCACCCGACCATGCGGACGGACGCATCGACCGGATCGACCTCAACGACCGGTTGTCGGCGCTGCCGGCCAAGCAGCGAGCCGCGATCGTGCTGCGCTACTACGCCGGCCTGTCGTTCGCGGAGGTCGCGCAGAACCTTGGCTGCCGCGAATCGTCGGCCCGAAGCCAGGTCACGCGCGCGCTCGCCGCGCTGCGCATTCAGATGACTACGCCGTCACCGGCGTTGGACAGGGAGTCCTGATGCCCGATCTCGCTGATCTCGAATACACGTGGAGCGAACTGGAGGCGCGCGCCGACTCATATCCGCTCGTTGCCCAGCCGGCCGTCCCAGCCGCGTCGCCGCACCGGCATCGCATTGCCCTTGTCGTGGGCGCCGGGGCAACGGTCGCGGCCGTCGCGGTCGGTGCCGTCGTGCTCGGGACGCGCAGTCCGTCGGCGAGTCCGGCACCGGGCAACAGTGCGGCACAACACTCGACTACGCCCGCGCCCAAGCACTCCGTGCGCACGACCGCGACGGCTGCTCCGCAGCGCCGCAGCGTTAGCTGGACGACGGTATTGCCCACCGGCCACTACCTGGTCGTGCTCGACAATTGGCCGGGCGCCAGCTTCACGTCGGTCATCGGCGTCGGCACCCCGGAGATCAAGGTCACCGACGACGACAACTACCAGGAGATGCAGATCGCGAGCCCGCAGGGCGGCTTCGTCGTCAAGGTCAATCCGCAGGACGGCTGGACTCCGACCGGCGGCAAGCAGGTCACCGTGGACGGACGAGCCGCCTACTACGACCGATTCCTGCTGCACCCGGAGATCCCGAACCACCCGGTGCACCCGCGCGTCGCGCTGGCGTGGCAGTACGCGCCGAACATGTGGGCGACGATCGCGAGCACCACTCAGACACCGATCCCGCTGGAGACCGCCGAGCAACTGATCCCCAAATTCCGCATCGACGTCGGCGACGCGATCCCCAGCCCGCCGCCGCAGGGAAAGTGACGGCCTACCGCTCGGACGGGAACAGCGCCGCGTAACGCTCGAGGTACAGCGTCCAGCCGGCGGGGTTGTCGACGCCGCCGCGCACGCCCTCCCAGCCGGGTCCGTGGCGGTCGATGTTGCGGTGCTCGAGTTCGACCCGGGTGCGACCGTCGTCCTGCGGTTCGAAGCGCACCTCGACCTCGCTGGTGTTCTGCGGATCGGATTCGATCTGCCACTGCGGGCCGATGTCCCAGCTGAACACGACCCGCCGCGGCGGCTCGAACGCCAATACGCGGGCCCACCGACACACGCTGCCGTCGGTGCCGCGGTCGTAGATGTAGCCGCCGACGTGGCCTTCGAACACCGTCTCTGCGATCGGCACGCCGAGCAGGTTGTGCTCGGGCGGCTTGAAGTCACCGAACCCGCGGGTGAACTGGTCGAAGGCCGCCTCGACCGGTGCGTTCACCACAACGGTGCGACGGACGACGGTATCGGCCGATGACGTCATGTCGAGCCTCCTGGGTTGTCGATGACCTCTTCATAACCTTGGAGCGCCCGCGACCAGAACGTGTCGAGTTGGTCGCGGAGTGCGGCGACGCCGGCCGGGTTGAGCCGGTAGATCCGCCGGGTGCCCTCGGCGCGCTCACTCACCAGTCCGGCGTCCTTGAGGACCTTGAGATGCTGCGAGACAGCAGGCCGGCTCACCGGAACCTTCGCGGCGACCTCACCGACGGTGTGCGGGTGCGTCGAAAGGACCTCGACGATGGCCAGCCGGGTTCGGTCGCCAAGCGCTTCGAACCCGGCCGGCGCACCCTTCGATCGGTAAGCGGCCACGAACGGTAAGCTACGACTTACTGTTCTGATCGTCAACCGTCCAGCCGATTGCATCGAGAACCAGGGGCACGACCTCGTCGCGATCACGCGCGGTGGTGTCGACGGTGCAGTCCATGAACGACTCGCCGTCCAGGCGCCGGTCCTCGTCCGCGCCGGCGGTCAGCCAGAAATCGGACTGGGCCGCGCTCATCCCGAGCGCGGCCGCGCGGGCGAGGATCCGGCGACTGCGCTCGTCGTCGGTCGCACGAAGCCGACAGATCGACCATCTCGCATCGGGGATCTGCGCACGGTACAGATCGGCCTCGGCCTGGTCGAGAACATCGCCGGCGAGCACGAGCCGACGAGTGTCGCGACCGCGGAACAGGGGCCACACCACACCCAGCGTCTCGGCCTTGACACGGTGGTTGTCCGGATCGTCGGCAGGCGCGGGATGGCACATGCCCAGGTCGTCCATGTCGAGACGAGCGGTCTGCGTCCCCGTGCTCCAAAGCCGGGAGAAGATCCGGTAGGACGCGTCGGTCTTGCCGACACCCACCGCACCGACGAGGAACAACACCTGGGGTCGTTCGGAAGTAGACATAGCGGTACTCATTTCGCTGATAGGAAGATCCACGAACGTCGGGAGAGCGCGTCGTACGACGACGACGCGTACCTGATGGGCCGGACATCGAGACTCCGGCGGACATTCGCCTCAGCGCACCATGCGGCACACGATCCAGCAGCCCCCGCACGCTGTCAAAGAGATTGCCCGGCCGACGACGTTGCTTCCCGAGCCGGCCAGGCCGAGGCGCTAGCGTCCGTCCGTGCCCGAACTGTTCGCCGAGACCGAGCCCGCCGCGCCGGACGTGCCGCCCGGCCCGCTCCCCCGTGTGGTCATCTACACAGACGGTTCGTGCAAGCGGAACCCGGACGGTCCGGGCGGGTGGGGCGCCGTGCTGTCCAGCGGATCGCACGTCAAGGAGTTGCACGGCGGATCGCCCAGTACGACCAACAACCGGATGGAACTCACCGCCGTCATCGAGGCGCTCAACGCGCTGAAGCAGCCCTGCGACGTCGAGTTGTTCACCGACAGCCAGTACGTGCGCAACGGCATCACGACGTGGATCACGAATTGGAAGAAGCGCGGGTGGACGACCACCGACAAGAAGGCGGTCAAGAACAGCGACCTCTGGCGTGCGCTCGACCGCGCCGCACGGCGGCACCGCATCGACTGGCGCTGGGTCAAGGGGCACAGCGGCGATCCCGGCAACGAGCGGGCCGACGAGCTCGCCAACCAAGGCGCGGTCGAGAACTCGTGAATTCCCGGAGCTCGACATGCGCGCCGCACCGCAGCCTGATAATATCTTCCTCGGAAGGTATCTGCGGGGATTCCCTCCATTGCGTGCAGCCGGGCTTCACCGCGGGGGTGAAGCCCGGCGAGGCACCATCGCAGCCGAAAATGTGATCCACGCCACATGGCGCTCGGACGGCTTGCACTCTCGCCGTCCCATGTTTAGTCTTTGTGAGGTCGGACAGAGAACCCCCGCCTCGGTCTGACAAATCCTCTGCACCAAGCCGGTGTAAGCCGGTTATAACTTCATATTGCGATGCCCCGGTGAAACCCCCGCTCACCGGGGCATCGCCACGTCCGGGGCCGGCTTGGGTCAGGTACCGAGATCGACGATCAACGGTCGATGGTCGGACAGCGCGAGCTCGGGCGTGCGCACCCCGATGACCTCTGGAACACGCCCTCGAACGAGCACGTAGTCGAGTTGCCGGTCCGGCGCGTCGGCCGGGAAGGTCCGCGCCGCCGCGAGCGAACAGAACCCGGGCATGCGCGGCCGGGTCATGTTCAGATCGCCGAGCAGCACGACCGGATCCGGCAGCGCCTGCAGCTTGCGATGCACCCGACGCAACTGCACAGCGTTCCAACCGGGTACGAACGACAGATGCGTGTTGGCCACGGCCAGCCGGCCGAGCGGTGTGTCGAACTCGCCGACCACAGCCGCGCGCGGCTCCTCACGGACGACTTTCACCCGGCGCGGTCCGGGCAGGTACATCGGGAACCGCACCGGAATACGCGGCAGCCGCATCACCTGCCAACTGAGTGCGCGATACCGAGCCAGCAGCGCAATCCCGTACGTCGCGGTCCCGGGTTGCTCGTCGCCGGTCGCCGCGACCCAGGTAGCACCCACCGTCCCGGCGACGGCCGCGACGAAACGAGCATCCTGCGCCCCCATGACTTCTGCGGCGACCGCGGTGAAGTCGGCGAGGTGCGACCGGGGTTGGTCTCGATCGACTTCCTGCAGTCCCAGCACATCCGCATCCAGTTCGCGGACGACCGATGCGAACCGATCGATGTCGACGTGCCCGTCCGCCGAGCGGCCGTTCTGGATGTTGAACGTGGCGAGCCGCATACGCAGTGCCCTACCCAATGACCGCTGGCAGTCTTCACTGGCCAGCAGCCTTCGGAAGTACACGACCGTCGCTCGGCAGGGCTCCGGTCAGGACGACCGTCTCGGCGACGGCACGCAGCTTCTCCTGACGCTGCTGGCTTGCTGCACGGAGCAAGTCGAAGGCAGCAGAGCTGGTCACCTTGAACGTCGCCATGAGAATTCCCATCGCAGTGCCGATCGTCCGCGACGAGATCAGGGCGAGCTCCAGATTCCTGATCTGCGTATACGCGGCGGCCAGCGCCTGCTCGAGTTCGCCGGACACGGCTGGTGAGTCGAACTCAGTCACTGGTCGCGCTCAACCGCTCTCGATGCCCGCCTGCGACTGCACGGCGATGCGTCGCGGCTTGGCCCGTTCGGCGACCGGCACACGGAGCGCCAGCACCCCGGCGTCGTAGGACGCGTCGATGCGTTCGAGGTCGAGATTGTCGCCGAGCACCAGTTGCCGGCTGAACACGCCGCGAGGTCGCTCCGCGGCGAGCATGTCGCGGCTGTCGCCGACCGGCTCGCGCTCAGCACGGATGGTCAGCACGTTGCGCTCGACGTCGAGATCGATCGTCTTGGGGTCGACGCCGGGCAGGTCGAACTCGAACAAGACCTCGTCGCCCTCGCGCCAGGCGTCCATGGCCAGCGCGGTCGGTCGGGACGCAGTTCCGGTTGTTCCGGCCAGTGCGGCAGCCAGGCGATCAAGGTCACGGAAGGGGTCCGTGTGCATCAACATGTCTCCTCCTCGTAGCTGCGCTGATGCTCACTGCTTATCTATGGCGTTTGCCATATATTTCTTATAGCATTTGAGTCGTGCCCAAGCAAGGCCCAGCGCAAACGAGATCGTCGGGCCGCGGCGTGTTCGCGATCTCGGTCGCCGCTGACCTTGTCGAGATGGATCCGCAGAGCTTGCGGCTCTACGAACGTCGTGGACTGCTCACGCCCACGCGCACGACCGGCGGCACCCGGCTCTACAGCGAGGACGACCTGGATCGGCTGCGCAGGATCGGTGCGCTTCTCGCCGACGGGATCAACCTCGCGGGCATCGCGCTCGTACTCGTGCTCCAGGACGACAACGAGCGACTGCAGTCAGAGCTGGACGACGTCACAGAGTGACCAACCGCTACCGCCGCGGTTGATGACAGAGCGAGTGCCCGTCCGCGCAGAGGAAGTACTCCACACCCGGCTCGATCTGTTCGCGGCCCTTGATCCGATAGGCGATCTGGCCGGCGCCGCCCTCGATGGTCACTATCCAGGGCACGTGCAGCGCCCAGCCCCCGTCGTAGCCGGCGAACGCATCGTTCGCGCCCGCCGTGTAACCCGCGTCGAACGCGTGCCGCACCGGGCGGCGATCGTGCTTCGGTAGCGAGATGCCTTCCTGCAATACCCGGCCCTCGCGCCGCCCCTCTGCCTCACCGACGCGCAGCCCGTCGAAGTAGTCGCCCACCGACGTGCTCGGCGCATGGTGCGCGGGCGACGGGGCAGTTGCCCGTCCGATCGCGAAGAGTGCCGTGCCGATCGCCGCCGCAGCGACGATTCCCGCCGCAATCAACACTCGCCTGCGCATTCCGATCCTCCACCGCGAGATCTATTTCGCGGTCTTGACCTTGCCCAGGACCGCTTTCGCCCGCTTGTCGACGAACTGCAGGAAGAGTTGCTGCGCAGCGCCGAACAAGACCGCGTACCCGATCAATTGTGCCTGCCCGAGCGACTTGATCGAGGGGCCGAAGCCCGCGCGAAGCAGGACGAGCCCGAGCAGCGCGGTGATCGCGCCGGTGGGCAGCTTGAGGAGCAGCGAGATGAGTGGCACCGCGTAGGGCGTCGAAGTGCCCTGCAGCTTGCGGATCGCGGTCACCGCGGTGATTGCCGCGCCGGCGAGCCCGAGGATCTCGACGAAGAACGCGTCACCACCGCTCGGCGCGCGGCCACCCGTAGGGCACGCACGCGACCCGCTCGTTCCGGACGGTGTGCAGATCGCAACCGCGTGGGGTGCAGCAGCACCGATGATCCCCACGAGGAGTGCTAGCACGGTCAGCGCGAACGTCGTGCCGATCAGGATGTTGCGGAAGCTGCGCACGCGCATGTGCTGCGCGTCCGACAACGCATAAGCCGACTCGAGCACATCTCCGGCAAGAGCCTGGTCCGCTTCGGTCGGCGCGCCCGATGCATCGGCCACCTTCTGCAGTGCGCGAATGCGATCGTCCTTGGCCCTGCCCGGTAGCAACGGGCTGCACTCGCTGACGATCGTCGCCAGCATGTCCTTGGTCTGCGCGAGGGTCGAGCCTCGAAGCATTGCCACCTCCGCCGCGTGCGTGCTCACCCAGGCGCGCTCGACGTCGACGCCGGTCCAGCCGGCCACGATCGCCTGCCACCACGAGGCGTCGTGCTGCACGGCGCCTCGTGCGCGGGTCAGGTAGTGCGACGCCAACGCCTTGTGCGGCGAAGGCTGCAAGCCATCGACATCGACCACCAACTTGTCGAGCTTGACGTCGAGGTGCTCACGCCATGCGCTGCGGAACCGTTTCGTGCGCGTGGAGAGTGCCGGGATGTTCGCACCGTCCGGCAACTCGCTGGCCTGCGTCATGCCGCACAGTGTGCCCGTCGGCGCGGCGGCCAGGAAGGGTCAATGGATCAGCAGCCGACCAGCGCGCGCAGTTCTGTCACCACTCGCGCGCATTGGCTGGCAACGAGCGGATTGTCGCCGTGTGCCGGTACGTCGAGGTGCACTCGCCAGGCCAACGTCTCGGTGTTCGCGACGCGCACAGCCTCGACCGCTCCGGTGACGCTCGGCGTGACAACGATGCGTCGGCAGAAGACCCTTACGTGTGCGACGCGTTCCGCGGCGAACTCGGCGAAGTGGCCGTCCGCAGCGAACGCGATCGACGACTCACGTGACGCGTCCGGCCAGAGCCGGAGGACCGTCGTGCCGTCGTCCTTGGAGCTGCCGGCGGCGACGACGTCACACCATGCGACGCGTCGCCACGCGCTGCCGTCCGTCCGATAGTGCATCGCGTAATCGGTCGCGACCACTGTCGTTTCGGAGCCGGCTTTCGAGCGGTACAGCACACGCTCGTCGTTGCCGATCGTCGGGACGAACTGCGTGCTGTGCTTGCCGGCGTCAGCGACGCCGTGACGATGGAACAGTCCGGATTTGGACCAGTGGTGCCCGTGCAGGGAGATGCTGCTCATACGTACCGCCTCGTACTCGTTCGTCCGTTACTACGAACGAACGCATGCAGCGGTTCAGCAGCCAGGCGAAACGATCAGGGTGAGTCGTAGGCGCTGAAGAAGCGGTTGCGGAACGCGTTCATCGGCCACAACGGCGCATCGGGCTTGGGCAGCAGGCCGCTCTGCCAGTGCCACGAATCGATTCGGGACAACACGGCGGGGTCGTGCGCGATGATCGAGATCGGGACGTTGTGCGTCGGGCTGTCTCCGCTGACCTCGCCCCACGGCTGATGGTCGCCGAGTACGACGAGCACGAGGTTCGGGTCGTTCGATGTGCGGGCGAACTCGACGAGCGACGCGAGCGAATACCGGATCGACTTCGCGTAGTTCGCCTGCACGTCCGACGCGTGTTGCCAGACCTGGTCAGGCGTACGTCCCTCGGCCGGCTGCGGATCGAAGATCGAGCCGTCGCCGATTTGGTTCCACGGCACCATGTGCGGAAGCGGCGCCCACGGCGTGTGCGACGAGA
>DASXJN010000243.1:0-9178 GCA_036497365.1 Jatrophihabitantaceae bacterium
GCCGGCGACATCAGGCGAGACGAGCAGGTCGTAGGCCATGTCGTGCCCGTCGGCCTGCCTTATGCCGTCGCTGCCCTTCTTGTACCCGGCGGTGTCCAGGAGCTGGTTGGCCTTGGCCACGCTGTACGGCAGCGGCTTGACCGCCGAATCGTGCCAGGAGCCGGTCGCGGGCGGGATGATCGACGCACCGGGAGTGGCGAACCCGAGCAGCACCCGCTGGTCGATCTGCTGACGATCGGTGGCGTACTCGAACGCCTTGCGTACTGCCGGATCGAGCAACTCGGTGTGCGAGGTCTTCTTCGAGTTCGTGTTGATGATGAGGTCGTCGAACGAGACCGAAGGTTCCGTGTGGATGCGCAGGTTGCTCTTGCGCATCGGCGCGACGTCGGTCGGCGGCAGGCTCGGGTTGCCCATCGCGAGGTCGATCTGGTTCGACTTGAGCGCGGACACTTCCGCGTCGTCGTTGCCGAAGAACTGCACCCCGAACCCGTCGATGTGTGGCTTGCTGCCCCAGTACTTCGGATTCGTCTTGAAGACGGCCGCCTGCCCCTTCAGGTACTTGAAGAAGATGAATGGTCCGCCGCTCACCAACGGTGCGGACGACGTCGGCGCGTTCGACACCTTGGTGAGCTGCTTGCCATCGCCGGTCGCGTACTGGGCCCAGGACTGCTGGGGCAGCACCGGGATGCGTGCGATGAGCGCGATCGCATTGGCCACCGGATGGTCGTAGTCGATCTCGACGGTGGTCGGATTGACCGCCTTCGCTGCTGTCATGTGTGTGACCGCGCCGGCCCATGCCGCGGTCGGTCCCTTGCGGAACTTCAGCATCAGGTCGATCGTCCAGGCGACGTCAGCGGCGCCGAGCGGCTTGCCGTCCGACCAGGTCGCGTTCTTGACCAGCGTGAAGGTCAGCTTGCGGCCGGCGGCACTGCTCGTCCATTTCGTCGCGAAGTCGGCTACCGGCTTCTTGGTCTTCAGGTCGTACTGCACGAGGTGCGGATAGATCGCCTGATAGAAGTCGAAGCTCAGCGTGTCGTCACTGACGAACGGGTTGAGCGACTCGACCGTTCCGGTCGTGCCTATCCGCAGCACCGTCTGGCCGCCGTTGCCTGAGGACGAACACGCGGCGACTGTGGACGTCGCGAGCGCGGCGAGTGCGACCAGCACAAGGGGACGACGCCAACTCTTCATGTGCGGCCCTTCATTGTGTGGTGACCTCCAGTTCAAGCAGCACGCAGGCTGCGCGATGGCCGTCGCGAGACCCCTCGGTCAGGACGGGATCGATGGTTCGGCACCGGTCTTCGGCAACCGGGCAGCGCGGATGGAACCGGCAGCCGACCGGTATCGCGGTGGCGTCGGGTGGTTCACCGGTCAAGACCTCGCCGCGCACACCGACCCGGGCCAGGTCGGGAGCGATCGCGAGCAGCGCGCGGGTGTACGGATGCTGCGGCGAATTGACGATCTGCGCTGCGGTGCCCTCTTCGACGACCCGGCCCAGGTACATCACCGCGATGCGGTCGGCATAGTGCGCGGCACTGGCCAGGTCATGGGTCACGAGCACGACGCCGAGCTTTTCCGTGCGGCGCAGCCCGTCGAGCAACTGCAGGATCCCCGCGCGGAGCGAGACGTCGAGCATGGACACCGGTTCGTCCGCGACAAGCACCTCTGGACCGAGTACGAGGCCTGCCGCGATCGCGACGCGCTGCCGCTGGCCGCCGGACAGCTCGTGCGGGAAGCGGTCGGCGAACGCCGTGCCCGGCGTCAGCCCGACGCGCTCCAGAGTCGCGAGCACACGCTCGGTGCGCTCCCGCCGGGGTACGTGGTGCACCCGCAGCGGCTCGGCGACGATGTTGCGCACTCGCAGCCGCGGGTCGAGCGCCTCGTACGGGTCCTGGTAGATCATCTGGATGCGCCGGCGCGCTGCCCGCTGCTGCCGCGCCGGCAGATGCGCGAAGTCGCGACCGTCGAACTCGACCGTCCCGCCGGACGGGCGGACCTGCCCGAGCACGGTCTGCACCGTCGACGTCTTGCCGCACCCGGACTCTCCCACGATGGCGAGCAGTTCGCCCGGTGCGACCGACAGGCTGACTCCGTCGACCGCACGCACCGACCGCTTCGGCCGGCGGGCGACCACGTCGGTGAAGGTGCGCTTGACCGGGTAGCGGGTGTACAGATCCGCGACCGACAGGATCGGAACACCGGCTTCGCGCGGATCGCGCGCCGGGATCGAGAACAGCGACGGTGTTGCCGCGAAGAGCTCTCGGGTGTACTCGTGCTTCGGCGACGACACCAGGTCACCGACCACAGCCTCCTCGACGACCTCGCCGGCCCGCATGACCGCGGCTCGCTCGCACAACTGCACGACGACGGGCAGGTCGTGCGTGACGAAGACCAGCGTGATGCCGTTCTCGCTCGTCACCTCGTGCAGCAGGTTGAGGATCTGGGCCTGCACCATCACGTCGAGCGCCGTGGTCGGTTCGTCGGCGAGCAGCACGCGCGGATCGCAGGCGAGTGCCATCGCGATGGCGGCGCGTTGCCGCATGCCACCGGAGAGCTCGTGGGGATAGCGCCGTGCGGCATGCGCCGGCAGGCCGACCCGGGCGAGCAGGTCGCGCACGCGGGTATCCGCCACGCGTCCGGACACGTTCTCGTGCAGGCGGATCGGCTCGGCGAGCTGCCACCCGATCGTCTTGACCGGCGTGAACGCGCTCTGCGCGCCCTGGAAGACCATCGCGAGCTGCTTCCAGCGGCGCGGGATGAATCCTTTCTCACCGCCGGGAAGGATGTCGACGCCGTCGAGCAGAACTTGCCCGGACACTTCCGCGCTCGGCGGTAGCAGCCCCATCAGGGCGAGCATCGTGGTCGTCTTGCCGCAGCCGGATTCACCGACCAGCCCGAACCGTTCGCCGGCGCCGAGGCTGAAGTCGACGCCACGGACGGCATGCACCGGCTCGGCCACCCCGCGCGGTGGGTCGAACCACACGTTCAGGTCGCGCACGTCGAGTCGCGTCGCGCCTGCCGGAGCGATCGGCGCGTCGTGTGCGGCGTCGCGCAGGCCGGTCATGTGTCCCGCTCCGAGTTGCGTCGCCGCGTGACGCCGAGCCGGCCCATCGCGGAGAGCGTTGCCGTGGACCGGAGCCGCCAGCCCTTCGCGGCCAGGTGCGACACGGCAAGGCGTGGGTTCAGGGCGTCCTCGATGGCGCTGCCCAGCAGATAGCAGCCGATGACCACGGCGGCGATGCAGGCGCCGGCCGGGACGACGGCCCACCAGGCGCCGTTGGACGCCGCGGTGCGGTCGTTCGCGTGCTCGAGGATCGTTCCCCAGCTGACCTTGTTCGGGTCGCTCAGACCGAGAAAGGCGAGCGCGCTCTCGTCGAAGATCGCGACCGCGATCGTGATCACGGTGTTGGCGACCAGCAGCGGGCCGATCTGTGGCACGATGTGCCGCGCCATCACGCTGACGTGGCTTGCGCCGACCGAACGGGCGCGTCGCACGTAGGCGCGCTCGCGCAGCGTCTTGACCTGCGCGCGGACGACCCGTGCCGTGCTCGTCCAGAGCAGCAGGCCGATCACCAGAATGGTGTGGGTCAGGCTCGGCCCCCACACCGCAGCCACGACGATCATCAGCACCAGGTCGGGTATGACGAGGAAGTAGTCGGTGATCCGCATCAGGATCATGTCGACCGCGCCACCGAAATAGCCGGACAGCACGCCGACCACGCCACCGATGGCGATGGCGACGGCGGCCGCCGCACCGCCGACAATCAGCGAGGTGCGGCCACCGTGCAGAACCAGGCTGAACATGTCGACGCCGATGTCGTCGGTGCCCAACCAGTGCGCGCCCGACGGTGCGGCATAGATGGGTCCGCTCGACGCCGTGACCGAGTACGGCGCGAACAGCGAACCGACGAATGCGATCCCGACGAAGAACACCAGGATGATCAGCCCGATCAGGGCGGGCTTGTGGTCGCGCAGGAAGCGCACGATCCGCACCCGGCGCACCGTGTTCGACGCGGTGACCGTCTCGGCGTTGAGAACCGAGCTACTCATTCGACGACCCTCGGGTCCAGGCGCACGTACAGCAGGTCGGCCACGAAGTTGAAGAAGACGACCGACACGATCAGCACGAGGAACCCGCCCTGCAGCACCGGGTAGTCGCGGTGCTTGACCGCGTCGTACAGCGCCTCGCCGACACCCGGCCACGAGAACACGACCTCGACGAGGATCGCGCCGGCGACGATCGTGCCGAGCGAGAGCGTGATCAGCGTGGTCACCGGAAGCATCGCGCCGCGCAGCGCATGCCTGATCACGATTCGTCGTTGGCGCATGCCCTTGGCGCGTGCGGTGAGGATGTAGTCCTCACCGAGGGTCTCGAGCATCGCCGAACGCACCACGATCGCGTTGCCGCCGTACAGGGTGAGCGCCAGAGTGGTCGCCGGCAGGATCATGTGCCGGGAGTAGTCGACGATCTGCTGCCACATCGACGGTTCGACGAGTGAGAACACGTCCTGCGAACCGGCGGTGGGCAGCACGCTCGAGAACCCGATCAGCAGCAACAGCGCGATCCACTGGGTGGGGAACGCGTAGGTGGCCACTGCGGTCGTGGTCAGGGCGTGGTCGGTGAACGATCCGCGCTTCCACGCGGACAGGACTCCGACCCCGACGCCCAGCAACAGCGAGATGATCGTGGCAACCAGCACGACCGGGATCGTGTTGAGGAGCGCGCTGCGCAAATTGCTGGTCACCGATTGCTGGTTGGCGAACGAGATACCGAGGTTCCCGTGCAGCAACTGGTTGAGGTAGGCCAGGTACTGATCCCACTTCGACTTGTCGAGCCCGAACTCCGTGGTCAGCGCTCGACGCAACTGTGGCGTGGCGTTGGGGACGTGCGCGATCCCGGTGACCGCGTTGCCCGGCAGGACGCGGAACAAGAAGAAGTTGACGGTGATCGCGGCGAATACTGTCAGGATCGCGGACGCGGTCCGTTTGATGACGTAGTCGATCCGGCGCATCGTGCTACTCCGCCGGTGCTTGTGCGGTCGGCGCGCCGGCGTACTGCGGGTTGGCGGCGAGCACCTCGTCGATCGCTTCGGTGACGATCGCCGCGGCCTGCTCGATCACCGAGAGTGGAGTGATCAGTGACGGCTGGATGTTGTAGGACGTGGTGGACGAATCGGCGAGCAGACCTCGAGCCAGGCATGCTCGCGCGACCGCGTCCTGGATGTGCGGGACGCGCTGCTTGGTGGCCCGGTCGGCCACGAACTCGACGGCGGTGAAACAGCCCTTCACGCGGACGTCGCCGACGACGGCGTAGCGGTCGAACAGTGCACCGAACTCGGCACGACAGGCGACCTCGATCTCGCGCACGTGTTCGAGCACGCCCGGGGCGAGCAGGGCGTCGATCGTCGCGAGTGCCGCGGCGCACGACGCCGGCAGCCACGCCCATGTGCTGCCCGTCGGCACGTCGTCGATCACGCCGAGCACGCGTTCGGTCGAGAGCACCGCGCCGATCGGCATGACGCCGCCGCCGAGCGCCTTGCCCAGGCACATCAGGTCGGGCTGAAGATCCCACTCCTCCGCGGCGAACATCCGGCCGGTGCGTCCGAAGCCGGTCTTCACCTCGTCGAGCGTCAGCAGCCAGCCGTGTTCCTCGCACAGTGCGGTCAGGGCGGACCAGAACTGCGGGGACGGTGCGACCACGCCGCCCGAACCAAGCACCGGCTCGATCAGCACACCGGCGACGTCACGCGGATCGATGGAGTGGAACAGGACGTGATCGCGGACGTAGTCGATCGTGGCGTCGCCCGAGCCGCCGGGCCGAGGCGGCCCGAACGGACTGCGGTACGGGTTGGGATAGGGCACGTGCACGAAGCCGGGCGCGAGAGTGCGAAGGCCCGCCCCGATCGAGGCCTCCTCGGCGCCGGCGGCCGCCGTCGCGAGCGACTCGCCGTGGTAGCCGCCGAAGAAGGTCAGCACGAGCGGCCGCCCGGTCGCGCGCCGCATCATGCGCAACGCGATCTCGACCGCCTCGGTGCCGTTCAGCGCGATGTCGACGCGGCTCAGCCCGTGCGGCGCGATCTCGAGCAGCCGCTCGGCGAGGCGGATCGCATCCGGCGTCAGCAATGCGTGGGTGTCCTCGTTGCCGAACCGGCCGAGTGCGTCGATCGCCGGCGCGAGCAGGTCCTCGCGCCCGGCGCCCAAGGGCACGGTCGCGCTCGCGCTGGCCATGTCGAGGTAGACGTTGCCGTCCACATCGGTGACCGTGTAGCCGCTCTTGCTCGCGAGGACGAGGGGCGCAACACCCTGTGCGGTGCCGAGATAGAAGTGCTTGGCCGCGCGTGCCAGCAACTCGCTGCTGCGTGGGCCAGGCGGTGGCGTGACGATGTGCGGCACGTCGGGCGTGCCGGGATCGCTCATCGGACCCGCCGCTTCCGGTCGCGCAACACCTCGCGAGCGCAGTTGCGTCCGTTGGCGCCGGTGACACCACCGCCCGGATGGGTACCGGCGCCGCAGAGGTAGAGCCCGCGGATCGGCGTGCGGTAGTCGGCATGCCCGCGCACCGGACGGTTCATGAACAGCTGGTCGGGCGCCATCTCACCGTGCAGGGCGTGCCCGCCGGTGAGGCCGAGCAACCGCTCGAGGTCGAGTGGTGACAGCACTTGCCGGTGCAGCACGCTGGCGCCGAGCCCGGGCAGGTAGTCCTCGAGTTCGGTGAGCACGCGGTCGGCGACGCCGTCCTTGATCTCGTCCCAGTTCCCGTTCGCGAGCGTGTACGGCTGCGAGTTCACGTCGATCGTCGCGATGTGCCGACCGGACGGTGCCAGCGATGCATCGTGCACGGTCGGGAAGCACAGCTCGATGTGCGTGCCGGTCGCGGGAACGCCGCTGCGCGCCTGTGCCTGCTGAAGATCGAGCACGTCGAGCGTCGGCCCGATCTCGAGGATGCCGCGGTGATAGGGCTGCGGGCCGTCCGCGTCAGTGCTGCCGAGCGTGCGGGCATGCGGCAGCCGGTCCAGCGCGAGGTTGATCTTGATGCTGGTGCCCTCGCAACGGATCGTCGCGACGGCGGCCTGGAAATCGTCGTCGAGGTCGGACGGATCGCACAGCCGCAGGAAGGTGTGCTTGGGATCGGCGTTCGACAGCACCGTCGAGGTGTCGATCTCGGTGCCGTCGGTGAGCACCACGCCGGTCGCGATCGGGCCGTGCACGCCGCGGCGCGTCCGCACCCGGGCGACGCCGACACCGGTGCGGATCTCGGCGCCGGCCTCGCGTGCGGCGTCGGCCATCATCGAGGTGAGCACGCCCATACCGCCGCGCACGAATCCCCACTGCCGCACACCACCGTCGGGGTCCTGCGATGCATGGTCATGCAGGAGGACGAACGCGGTGCCGCCGGTCGACGGCCCGGCCAGGCTGTCGTTCACCGCGTGCCAGCCGAGTGCGGTGCGCACGTAGGGCGAGGTGAACCGCTCCGACAGGTACTGGTCGACCGAGGTGGTCAGCAGGTACGCGGCCTCGGTGAGCTGACGCCGGTTACGCACCGTGCTGGCCGCGAGGCGGCGCAGGGTCGGCAGGTCGCGTGCCTTCAGCCGCGACAGGTTGGGTGCGGTCCAGTCGAAGGTGGGTACGAGCAGTGGCGCGAGCCGGCCCAGTTCTGCTTCGAGTTCGGGGAGCGCATCCGCATCCGCCTTCGAGTGCCGCCGGATGTCCTCGGACGTCTTGGCGAGATCGTCGTCGAGTGTCACGTGCGCGCCGTCGGGGAACAGGTTGAGGGTCGGGCCGGCCGCGTCGACCCGCAGGCCGCGCTCGACCAGGCGGAAGTCGTCCCAGATCGCCGGGCGCAGCATGCTCAGCACGTACGCGCCGGTGGACGCGCGATAACCAGGCGCGAACTCCTCGGTCACGCAGGCACCGCCGACGAAGTCGCGACGCTCGATCACCAACGGTCGCAGCCCGGCGCGGGCGAGATAGAACGCGGCGACCAGGCCGTTGTGCCCGCCGCCGACGACGACTGCGTCGTACTTACTCATTGCCGAACCCTCGCTCCGCAAGCGTCGCTCATCGTTGGTCACCGACCACGACGACCCACAGATCGCTGATGTTGGTGCCGGTCGGCCCGGTGATCACCGCGTCGTCGAGTTCGGCGAAGGCGCGCGCCGAATCGTGACCTGCCAGTGCCGCGGTCAGATCGACACCTGCGGCCGCCGCGCGGGCAGGCGTGTCGCCGTCCACGATCGCGCCGGCGTGCGCGGTACCGCCGTCCGAACCGTCGCTGTCGACGAAGACGGCGCACAGCGGCAGCGGCCGGCGAGGGAGGGCCTGCGCGAAGCCGAGCGCAGCTTCCTGGTTCGGGCCGCCTGCACTCCCCGAGTCGGGCAGCGTGCCGCTCAGCGTCACGACCGCCTCGCCGCCGGCACCGATCAGTGCGCACGGCGCGCGGAAGGGGCGGCCGCGTTGTGCCGTCTCTATCGCCAGCGTCGCGAGCATGCGACCGACGGTCGCCGCCTCGCCTTCGACCTGCGTGCCGAACACGTGCGGAACGAGGCCGAGTTCATCGCACGCCGCGCTCATCGCCGCGCAGGCGTGCTCGCCGTCGGTGAGCAGCACGGTGTGGATGTCGACGTCGCTCAGATCGGGCGAGTGTGCTGCCGGCTGCTCGAGGAAGGCACGAACGGCGGGATCGACGTCGTCCCACAGGCCGCGATGACGCAGCACGTCGACGGCGTCGGTGACGGTCGACTCGTCGGGCACCGTCGGGTCGGTGATGCAGTCGAGGCGTCCGCTCGCGACGTCGGGCAGCGTGAGGTTGACGATCTTCGCCGGCGCGGCGAGCCGCGCGAGCCGGCCACCCTTGATCGCGCTGACGTGCTTGCGCACCGCATTGATCTGCTCGATCGGTGCGCCACTGGCGAGCAGTCGCCGGTGCAGATCCTGCTTGGCCGCGAAGCTCACGCCGTCCGGTGGCATGCAGGCGAGCGCCGAGCTGCCGCCGGTGAAGGCGGTGAGTACGAGGTCGTCCGGGCCGGCCTGCGCGGCTGCGTCGAGCAGTGCGCGTCCGGCCGCATGGCTGGCCTCGCTGGGCGTCGGATGGTCGGCTTCGAGTACCTCGACGCGGGGGAGGGTTCGTGCGGTGCCACGTTGCACCACGACCAGCGCCGGCCCGAGGCGATCGCCGAGC
>DASXJN010000244.1:0-9864 GCA_036497365.1 Jatrophihabitantaceae bacterium
GCCGCGGGTCAACCTCTCGGCACGCACCGGCCGCGCGGTGGAGAAACTCGCCGCGCAGTTGCGCGTCAGCCTCGGCTCGTGGGACCGCCGCATCCCGACCGGGCGGTTGAACTCGTGGCTCACCGACGTCGTTGCGCAGACGCCACCACCGCCGCGCGGGGGAAAGGCTCCGCGGGTGCTGTTCGCCACCCAGGCCGACATCCGGCCGCCACGGTTCGTGCTGTTCACGACCGGTTTCCTCGAGGCCGGTTATCGCCGCTTCCTCGAGCGCAAACTGCGTGAGGACTTCGACTTCGTCGGAACGCCGATCCAGATCTCGGTCCGGGTCCGCGAGAAGCGTGCGGCCAACCGCACACCGTCGACGCGCTGAGCCATCGGTTCGCGGCGCTGCGATACTGTAGCCCGGCAAACACGACCGGGACGTGGCGCAGTTTGGTAGCGCACTTGACTGGGGGTCAAGGGGTCGTGGGTTCGAATCCCGCCGTCCCGACCACCACCAGCCCGACCCCGACCGGACCAGCGGCGAGCGGGAGGCGCACGTGACGGCGGCGCCCGACCGCATCCTCACCATTCCGAACGCGCTCAGCGTGCTTCGACTGCTCGGCGTCCCGGTGTTCCTCTGGCTGCTCCTCGGCCCGCACGCGGACGGCTGGGCACTCGGCCTGCTTGCGCTGTCCGGATTCACCGACTGGGCCGACGGGGTGCTGGCCCGCAAGCTGGACCAGCGCAGCGACTTCGGTGCGTTGCTCGATCCGGCGGCCGACCGGCTCTACATCCTGGCCACGCTTGTCGGGCTCGTGCTGCGCCACATCATCCCGCTGTGGCTCGCAGTGGTGATCATCGCGCGGGACCTCGTCCTGGGCGTCGCGCTCATCCCGCTGCGACGGCGCGGGTACGCGCCACCGGAAGTGCACTACCTCGGCAAGGCCGCCACGTTCTGCCTGCTCTACGCATTCCCGCTGCTGCTGCTCGGTTCGCACACCGGGACGCTCTCGGACATCGCCCGCCCGATCGCCTGGGCGTTCACGATCTGGGGCACCGGTCTGTACTTGTGGGCCGGCGCCATGTACCTGCGCCAGGTGCTCGGGCTGATCCGGCAGGAACCGGCGGTAGCGCCGTGAGCGATCGGCGCTCGCCTTCGAGCACGCAGCAACTCGTCGATCTGGTGCTCGACCCGCGCGATCGCGGGTACGAAGCGGCCGCGCAACGCAAGGTCGCGGCGGGCACGGCCGGTGTCCGGCGCTGGTACGACCGTCCGGCCGTGGCGATCGGCTGCCTCGTGATCGGGTTCGTGCTCGCCGTCGCCTGGGTGCAGACCCACCGTGGCGCGCCGCAGGAGGCAAAGGTCCACGACAGCCTCGTGCAACGAGTGCGCACTGCCGAGACAACGACGTCCGGCCTCACCGGCGACGAGGCGCGCCTCAACGCCGAGGTGTCCGGCCTGCAGCAGGCGGCGCTCGGCCCGGCCGCCGCATCGCTGCTGCGCGAACTGAACCGCAACCGGCTGCTTGCCGGCGCCGAGGCCGTATACGGGCCGGGGCTGGAGGTGCGGCTGTCCGAACCCGCCGGCGAATCCGAACCGAGCACCGCGCCCGGGCACGGCGACCGGACGCCGGAGTCCGGCGGACATATCCTCATCGACCGTGACATCCGCAGCGTGGTCAACGAGTTGTGGGCCGACGGCGCCGAGGCGATCTCGGTGAACGGGATCCGGCTCACGCCCACCTCGGCCATCCGCTTCGCCGGCGATGCGATCCTCGTCGACTACGAACAGATCGCCTCGCCCTATGTCATCGATGCGATCGGCGCGCCCGACCGGCTCGACACCGCGTTCGCCAACAGCGCCGTCGCGAGCCGCTACCAGACTCTGGCGGGAGCGAAAGGCATCGGCTTCTCCTTCGGCGAGAAGCCGCGGCTGCAACTCGCGGCAGGCGTGGTCCCGCCGCCGCAGTACGCGACGCCGACCGGAGCCGCGCGATGATTGCCGCCCTCGCGCTGATCGCCGGCGTGGTGGCGGGGCTGCTGCTGCGCCCGACCGTCCCGACCTGGCTCGAGCCGTACCTGCCCATCGCCGTCGTGGCCGCACTCGACGCGGTGTTCGGCGGGATCCGCGCGCGCCTCGACAACGTCTTCGACTCGAAGGTGTTCGTCGTCTCGTTCGTGTCGAACGTGCTCGTCGCGGCGCTGATCGTGTTCCTCGGTGACAAGCTCGGCGTCGGTAGCCAACTGTCGACCGCGGTCGTGGTCGTTCTCGGCATCCGGATCTTCGGCAACGCGGCAGCGATCCGCCGCAGGGTGTTCCGTGCCTGAGGAACTTCCCGATCCACCACCACGCACGGACGTGGACGAGACCGCGACCGCCGATACCTCCACTGATTCGGCGCCGGACGCGACCACTCCGAAGCGACGCCACTTCGTCCACATCTCGGCCGGCGTGATCATCGCGGTGCTCACGGCACTGCTCGGGTTCGCGATCGTCGTGCAGGTTCACCAGAACTCGCGTAACGACAACCTGGCCAACCTGCGCGACGACGACCTGATCGGCATCCTCGACGACCAGAACGCGCGCGCGGACCGACTGCGCGAGCAGATCGCGCAACTGGAGCAGACGGTGCGGCAACTGCAAGGCAGCGGTAACCGCTCGGCCGCGGCGCGGCACCAGGCCGAGCAGGACGCGAAGGCCCTCGGCGTGCTGCTCGGCACCTTGCCCGCGGACGGGCCCGGCGTGCGAGTCACGGTCACCGATCCGCAGCACCACCTGACCAATGAAGACCTGCTCGATGTGGTCGAGGAGCTGCGCGGCGCCGGCGCCGAGGCCATCCAGTTCGGCAGCGTGCGCGTGTCGACCACGACGGCGTTCACCGAGGACGCCGACCACCAGGTTCGGGTGGACGGCACCGCCGTCGTCGCGCCGTACGAGGTGCTCGCCATCGGCGATCCGAAGACGCTCGACACCGCGCTGAACATCCCCGGCGGCGTCGCCGACGCGGTCCGGAACAAGGGCGGACAGCTGCACGTAGACGAGCAGAAGCGGCTGACGATCGCGGCCACCCGGCCGCTTCCGACGCCCACGTACGCGGTGCCGTCCGGGCACTGAGCGATCGGTAGTGTCTGTCTCGCCGAGGACGACCGCGAGTGAGAAGGGCACGACATGGCCGAGGTTCCTTCCGATCTGAAGTACACCGCCGAGCACGAGTGGGTGCGCGTGAGCGAGGGCGGCCGGACCGTGCGCGTCGGCATCACCGACTACGCGCAGGAAGCACTCGGCGACGTCGTGTACGTATCCCTTCCCGAGGTCGGCGCGAAGGTGAGCGCCGGAAGCGCCTGCGGCGAGATCGAATCCACCAAGAGCGTCTCGGACCTGTTCGCACCGCTCACCGGCAGCGTGTCGGCGCGCAACGATGCACTGGACGGGCAACCCGAACTGATCAACTCCGACCCGTACGGCGAGGGCTGGCTCGTCGACATCGAACTCGACGAGGGTGTCGGCATCGACGATCTTCTCGACAGTGCCGCGTATGGTGCGCTCTCCGGTTGAGCCGTCCGCTGCTGCGTCCACAGGTGCGTCCACATGGTGTCCACACGGTGTCCACAAACTGTCAGAGGCTCACTCTCTAGTCTCGATTGACCCTCCGGACGGGCGCGGCCTACGCTCGGCGCACCGACCGCTAACCGATCAGATGGAACCTTTGCGCCACCCACGCGGGACGCGACCAGCAGCGCTCGGCAGCAGTGGTCTCGCAGCGAGCCGATGGCATCACCAACCGATTGCATCACCACCGATTGCATCACCACCGACGGCAGCACGGACCGTTGATACCAGCGTCAGTCAGCACGACCGACACGAACCGAAGGGCGAGCCGAGTGTTCTGCACCGCTTGTGGCACTGAGAACCCACCGGGTAGCCGGTTCTGCGCGAACTGCGGCGCGGAACTGCCCGGCAACGTTCCCGCGACCGATGCGACGCGCACCATCTCGACGCCGAGCGCGGTGCCCGACGGCGACAGTGATCACTTCTCGACCGAGGCGCACCAGGGCGCGGTCGACGCGCTCACGCCGGGCTCGGCGCTGCTGGTCGTCAAGCGCGGACCGAACGCCGGCAGCCGGTTCCTGCTCGACCAGGACGTCACCACGGCGGGTCGCCATCCGGACAGCGACATCTTCCTGGACGATGTCACCGTGTCCCGCCGGCATGCCGAGTTCCGTCGCGAAGGCAACGGCTACACCGTGCACGACGTCGGCTCGCTGAACGGTACGTACGTCAATCGCGAGCCCATCGATTTCGCACCACTGTCAGGAGGGGACGAGGTGCAGATAGGCAAGTTCCGTCTGGTGTACCTGACCGCAGCCGTCCGGGCCGGCTCCGGGGCTTCGGCATGACCGCGGCGGCCCGCGGCAAGAGCACTTCGCCCGCGACGCTCACGATCGGTGACGTGCTCGCACACCTGAAGCCGGAGTTCCCGGATCTCACGATCAGCAAGATCCGCTTCCTGGAGGGCGAAGGTCTCGTCCAGCCCGAACGCACGCCGTCCGGCTACCGCAAGTTCTCCGCCGCGGACGTGACCAGGCTGCGCTACGTGCTCGCGCAGCAGAAGGATCACTACCTGCCGCTGAAGGTGATCAAGGAACAACTCGAGGCCATCGACCGGGGTCTCGTGCCTGCCGGTGCGCCCAGCACCGCGACGTCGACGCCGCGCGTGCCCAACATGTCACTCGCTGCGATCGCCGACAACGCGCCGACAGCCGAGCACTTCCGGCCGGCACCGGCCGCGATGCGGATATCCCGCGAAGAGCTGCTCAACGCCGCCGGGCTGCGGGTCGACCAGCTCAGCGAACTCGAGCAGTTCGGGCTGATCACCAAGAGGCCGGGCGGCCACTACGACGACGACGCGCTCGCCGTCGGCAAGATCGTCGCCGACCTGGCCCGGTTCGGTCTCGAGGGTCGCCACCTGCGCGCGTTCCGCACGGCGGCCGAGCGCGAGGTCGGGTTGTTCAGCCAGGTCGTCGGGCCGATGTCGCGGCAGCGCAGCAGCGAGGCGAAGGTGCGCGCCGAGGAGACGGTACGCGAGCTCGCGGCCTTGTCGGTACGGCTGCACGCGGCCCTCGTACAGATCGGTTTGCGCGAGGTCATCGGCGGTTCGTGAGCCGTCGGTTCGTTCCCGCCGGGCGTGTAGCGTCGAGACTGCAGTGCTCGACACTGCCGGACAACGCACCAACCCTCGTCGGCGGGAGGTAGCTGATGCATCCGATGCGAGTCGTCGGGGTTCGCGTGGAGCTGCCTGCCAACGCGCCCGTCGTGCTGCTGCGCGAAGAGGACGGCGTGCGCTACCTGCCGATCTGGATCGGAGCCGCTGAGGCTTCGGCGATTGCGTTCCAGCAGCAGGGAGTGCAGGCGACCCGTCCGCTGACCCACGACCTGATGCGGGACGTGATCACGGCGCTCGGCCAGCGCCTCGAGGCCGTGCACATCACCGAAGTGCGTGACGACATCTACTACGCCGAGCTGCGCTTCTCCGGCGGGGTGTCCGTGAGCGCCCGTCCGTCGGACGCGATCGCCCTCGCGCTGCGCTGCGAGGTCGAGATCCTCGGCAGCGACGCGGTGCTCGACGCCGCCGGGATCGAGATCCCGGACGAGCAGGAGGACGAGGTCGAGAAGTTCCGGGAGTTCCTGGACAACATCAGCCCGGACGACTTCGCCACCGACGGCTGACCGACCGTGCGCAGTTCGGTACCCTCTAGCTTTAGTTGAGGGTTATGGACGGCGCGTCGCGTTGACCGGGCCATGGTGCGCGGCCTACCGTCGGCAAATCACTCCGATGAAGTTTGGTCGGTTTGAACTTCGACGCTGCGGCGTCTGCGGGGGAGACGGAGGTGGGTCGTGGACGAGGCCCAAGGCACGCTGTTCGACGACCCGGCCGCGCCACCTGCCGACGGTGACCTGATCGGTTACCGCGGACCGACGGCCTGCTCGGCCGCCGGGATCACCTACCGTCAGCTCGACTACTGGGCCCGCACCGGTCTGGTGGCGCCCTCGATCCGGTCGGCCTCGGGCTCGGGCAGTCAGCGGCTGTACTCGTTCAAGGACATCCTGGTGCTCAAGGTCGTCAAGCGGCTGCTGGACACCGGCGTCTCGTTGCAGAACATCCGCACGGCCGTGGACCATCTGCGTGAGCGCGGCGCCAACGATCTCGCCGGCATCACGCTGCTCTCCGACGGCGTCACCGTCTACGAATGCCATTCCTCCGAAGAGGTCGTCGACCTGCTGCGTGGCGGGCAGGGTGTGTTCGGTATCGCGGTGAGCGGAGCATGGCGCGAGCTCGTCGGGTCGCTCGCGCACCTGCCCGGCGAGCGTGCCGACGGCGGCGACCTCGACGAACTGCCGGCCAGGGGCGATGACGAGCTGGCCCGACGGCGCCAGCAGCGAACCGCGACCGGCTAGCGGAGGCGATCCGCGGAGGCGCGGTCGCGCGTCCTCCCGAGCCGTCCTGCCGGTACCCGACCCGCGTTCGCAGCACCCTGCCCATCCACTCGGAGACCATCCACCCGGACACTCGTCCGACACGCTCGCACGACGGATCGGCGGGCTGACCGCCGGCGTGCTCGTTCTGCTCGTGGTCGTCAGCGTGGCGGCGAGCATCGCGTTGTTCCTGTCGTCGAGCACCGTGCGCAAGCTGTCCAGCGGTTACGCTCCGGCCGCCGACGACAACGCCGCCGTCCTGGTGTACATGCTCGACGCCGAGACCGGACTTCGTGGCTACGCGCTGACCGGCCAGCGCAGCTACCTCGCCCCGTACCGCGAGAGCGTGCGCGAGGTGCTACCGACCGTCGACCACATCGCGCACACTTTGCACGACGTCGGCGAGAGCACCATCGACGCGGCGATCGCCGGAGAACGCAGCGCGGCGCAGAAGTGGTTGACCGCGATGCGGACCGCAGCGACCGAAGCGCCCTCGGTCGTCCGTCGTGCGGTCGTGCGCCCGGACGCCAAGCGCGAGTTCGACAGGTTCCGCACCGCGAACGCGAACGTCAGTACGGCGATCGACGCGATCCGCGAGACCTATCGCAACCAGAGCACGACCGAACGGCAATTCGTCCTGCCGTTCGTCCTCGTGGTCGCGGTGCTGCTCGTCCTCACAGTCGTCTTCGCGGTGCGCACCACCCGCGGCGTCGCTCGTCCGCTGCAGGCGGTCTGGGCGAGTCTGCGGCGGCTCGAGGGCGGCGACCTCAGCGCCCGCGCGGACGAGTCGCGCGGCCCGGCCGAGGTCCGCGAGCTGGCCGCCGCGGTCAACAACCTCGCGGTCGAGCGGCGGCGCGCGCTGGCCGGCCAGCGATCCGACGACGAACTGCGCCGAGAGGTGCGTGGCGTCACCGCCGCGATCCGGCTCGGTCACGATGCAGCCGCCATGGCACGCACTCTCGTCGCCGGGCTGGGCCGCACCTATGACGTGGATCGCGTCTGGCTACAGACCTTCGATGCGCATCGGGTCACCGTCGTTGCCGAGCAGTGGCGCCGCGGCAAGCGGATTCCCGAGATCGTGCCGAGCCGCACCGAGACCGACGAACTGCGCTGGCTCGCCAACCGGCTGTGGCACACCTCCTCGCCCGTTGCGGTCGACGACCACAGTGCGCCACCGGCCGATATCGATGCCCAACTGCTGCGCGCGCCGCAGTCGCGCGGCGCGCAGTCGTCGGTCGTCGTCGCGGTGGGCGAGGGCGCCAAGGCGATCGGGCTGCTGTGGGTCAGCACCGTCTACGAGCAGCGCAACTGGACCTCGGCCGAGCTCGGCCTGTTGCAACACGTCGCCGCGGAACTCGCCCAGCATCTCGTGCAGAACCACGTGTTGCGTCAACAGCAGGAAGCCATGCGCCGACTGCGCGAGGCCGACGAAGCCAAGACCGCGCTCGTGTCGACGGTGTCGCACGAGCTGCGCACCCCGCTGACCTCGATCATCGGCTATCTCGACGTGCTCCTCGACATGGACGAGCGTGAGATGCCGGCGGAGGTGGCGGGCATGTTGCACGTGATCGAACGCAACGCACACCGGCTGCGGGCCCTCATCGAGGACCTCCTCACGCAGTCGCAGATCGAGGCCGGTCGCCGGCTCGTCGACCTGGCGCGGGTCGACCTCGTGGACGTGCTGTCCGAGGTCGAGGACACCATCGAACCGCTCACCGACAATGCACACCTCGGCTTCGCCATGCACCTGCCGGCGAGTGGCGTGCTGATCGTCGACGGCGACCCACGTCAACTCGGGCAGGCGGTCACCAACCTGGTCGCCAACGCCGTCAAGTTCACTCCGCGCGGCGGGCAGGTGACCGTGTCCGCGAACCTCGAGTCCGGATCGGACGGCGTGCGCCAGGCGGTGATCAGGGTCGCCGACACCGGGATCGGCATTCCGACCGAGGAGGTCCCGCACCTGTTCGACCGGTTCTTCCGGGCCACCAACGCGCGCAAGGCGGTCATCCAGGGCACCGGCCTCGGACTGGCCATTGTCGCCGAGATCGTCGCCCAGCACTCCGGAACGGTCGAGGTGAACTCCGACCTCGGCATCGGGACCACGATCGTGATCCGGCTGCCGCTCGCCGGTGACGCCGCGCCCCCGCCGGTCGCTTCGGGCGATCCGGTGACGGCTTCGGCTGGTACCGTCGAGGCGGCTGCTGATCCCGCGCGGGAGAGCTGACCGGCCTGCAGCCAGCGTGCCGGCCAGCGCCGAAGGGGCAACCTCCCCGGAACCTCTCAGGCACCAGGACCGTGCGGACCAGGCCACTCTGGAGGCGTTGCCGGCACCATCCCGGCAACCGGACGCCGACAGACGGGGAAGCCGCACGCCGGCTTGGCGTCCGGTCTTCGCCCGACGACGTGGAGTTGCCAGCAGATGTCCGACTCTCCGGCTCAGCTCGAGACTGTCTCCGAGCTGGCCGCCGCCAGCCCGTTCGCCACACGGCACATCGGTCCGTCCGAGGGCGATCGGGCGCGGATGCTCGAGGCGATCGGATTCGCGTCTCTCGACGACCTGCTCGGCGACGCGGTTCCGGCGAGTATCCGCGAGAAGCTCGCCCTCGCGCTGCCTGCTGCTGCTTCCGAAGCGGAAGTGGCGGCCGAGTTGCGCGCCCTCGCGGCCCGCAACGACGTGCTCACCTCGATGATCGGGCTCGGCTACTACGACACGATCACGCCGCCGGTGATCCGCCGCAACGTGCTCGAGAGTCCCGCCTGGTACACGGCCTACACGCCGTACCAGCCGGAGATCAGCCAGGGACGGCTCGAGGCGCTGCTCAACTTCCAGACCATGGTCGAGGACCTCACCGGTTTGCCCGTCGCGAACGCGTCGATGCTGGACGAGTCGACCGCCGCCGCCGAAGCGATGGCGCTCGCGCACCGCTCGGTGCGGTCCGGCGACACCTTTGTCGTCGACGCCGACGCGTTCCCGCAGACGCTCGCGGTCGTGCAGACCCGCGCCGAACCACTCGGTCTGAAGGTCATCGTCCAGAACCTGGACGAGCCGTTGCCCGACGGGGTGTTCGGTGTGCTCGCGCAGTACCCGGGTGCGTCCGGAGCGGTGCGTGATCTCACCCCCGTCGTCACGGCCGCGCACGAACGTGGCGCACTCGTTGTGGTCGCAGCCGACCTGCTCGCGCTGACGCTGCTCAAGACGCCCGGAGAGTTCGGCGCCGATCTCGCGGCCGGCACGACGCAGCGGTTCGGTGTGCCCATGGGCTTCGGCGGTCCGCACGCCGGATACCTCGCCACGCGGTCGGGGCTCGAGCGGCAATTGCCGGGGCGACTTGTCGGCGTGTCCGTCGACGCCGACGGCGCACCTGCCTATCGGCTCGCGCTGCAGACCCGCGAGCAGCACATCCGCC
>DASXJN010000245.1:0-4282 GCA_036497365.1 Jatrophihabitantaceae bacterium
GCTTGCCGGGTCACCCGCTCCGCGCCGAACGCGATGTTCTCGGCGATGCCGGCATCGAGCAGCCAGGGGTCCTGGGGTACGAGCGCCACCCGCCGGTGCAGGTCGGCCGGGTCGATGGCGCGCACGTCGACCCCGTCGAGGGTGACGGCGCCGGCATCCACGTCGTAGAGGCGCAGCACCAAGTGCAGGATCGTGCTCTTGCCGGCGCCGCTGGGGCCGTAGAGGCAGACCGTCTGGCCGGCCCGGACGGTGAGGTCGAAGCCGTCGAGCACCGGACGCGCGGAGTCGTAGCCGAAGCCGACGTTCGCGAAGCGCACCTCGCGCGGAAGCACCGGCGCGGGGCGGGCATCGGGGCGGTCGGCGACCCGTTCGGCGCTGGCCAGGACGTCCTGCACGCGGGATGCGCTGGCCGCCGACTTGGCGAGCACGCCGGCCAGCCGGCTCAGCCCGCGGATCGGTGAGTAGAGCGCGCCGAGGTAGGTCATGACGACGAGCAGTTCACCGGTGGTGAGGGATCCGTCGAGCACCTGCCGTCCGCCCACCACGAGCACGAGTCCCGAGCCGAGTGCGAGGACGACGTCCGCGACCGGCGACCAGCGTGCCTCGGTGGCGATGGCGCGCTGGTTGATGTCGCGCAACGCGGTGCTGCGGGTGCGGAACGACGTGCTGGTCAGCCCGGCCCGTCCGAAAGCCTGCACGGCGCGGACGTTGCGTACGAGGTCGGTGGCGGTCGCGGCGAATCGTCCGGACTCGGCGCGGGCCTCTTGCTGCACCGAGCGCACGTTGCGGCGCTGGCGGACCGCGAAGAGCAGCAACGCGGGCACGACGGCGAGCGCGACGACCAGGAGGGCCGGGTTGAGCACGGCCAGGATGGCCAGCACGACGACCAGCCGCACCGCATCGGGCACCAGGGTGGACGTCATCGCGACGACCGCATCGAGCAACCGCCCGACGTCGGTGGTCAGCCGCGAGATCAGCTCGCCGGAGCGCATCCGGTCGTGCCAGCGCAGCGACAGGCCCATCGCGCGGTCGAACACCTCTTGGCGCAGCCGGGCGCCGATGCGCTCCGCCGCGTTCTCGGCGCACACCTCGGCAGCCATGTCGACCAGGCCGGAGATCGCGGTGAGGACGACGAGCGCGATGCCTGCGCTGACGAGCAGGGCGGACGGGGTGAGGCCCAGGAGGGTTCGTCCCGCGATCGCGTAGTCGATGGCCAGGGCCAGCGGCCAGGGGCGTGCCAGGTCGAGCGCGATGGACACGATCCCGAGCGCCGTCGAGAGCGCGAGCGGGCGCGCCTCGCTGCGGGCGGTAGGCCCGGCGACGGTGAGCACGGCTGGCAGTTGCACGTGATCAGCTTCGGTCGATCGAGGTACGGGTCTCAATCCGCCGTTGGTACTAGTACCAGCCGACCCACCCCCCACCCCACCTTGATTTGGTATCGACTCACCATTTCGATCATGGAAATCTGGTCACCCGATACCAAATCAAGCGGGGGTGGACTCTAGGGTGCTCGGGTGAGCTTTACCGGGATCCCGAACGCGGCGCTGGACTTCTACGAGGATTTGGAAGCCGACAACTCGAAGTCGTTCTGGACGGCGCACAAGGCGATCTACGACGAGTCGGTGCGGATCCCGGTCCAGGCGCTGGCGGACGAACTGGCGCCCGAGTTCGGCACGCCGAAGTTCTTCCGTCCCTACCGCGATGTGCGGTTCAGCAAGGACAAGACCCCGTACAAGACCCACCAGGGCGTCTGGTTCGGCGAGTCGTCGGCGTATATGCACGTGTCGGCGGCGGGGTTGTTCGTCGCTGCCGGCTACTGGGACACCTCGTCGGCCCAGGTCGACCGGTTCCGCCGCGCCGTCGCGGACGATGTCGCCGGCGGGGCCCTCGGACGCACCATCGCTGCGGTCGAGCGCAAGCACTTCGAACTCGGCGGGCACACCATCACCCGCGTCCCGAGCGGTTACGACAAGGACCATCCCCGCGCTGATCTGCTCCGCTACAAATCGCTGACCGCGCACCGCGACTTCGGCTGCCCGGCCTGGCTCGGCACCAAGCGCGCGAAGACCGAGATCGTCAAGGCCTGGCGCGCCGTCGCGCCGCTGACCGCCTGGCTCGACACCCACGTCGGACGGGACTAGTCCAGCGACTCCGCGAAGTCGGCGAGGTCACTCCACATCGCCGCGCGCAGTTGCAGCGGCATGGCGTTGTTCGCTCCCGACGTGCCCGGCAGGACGAACGCGGGACGCCCGGCGACCGTCCACGACAGCGCCCCGTACCCGCGCGGCTGCCGCTGCTTCGTGACGCTCGCGTACGACGACGCCGCGGTCTTGCTGACGAACGCCACGACGAGGGGACGAGCCCGGCGCAACCGGCGGTGCAGTCCGGCCAGATCGGGCACCCCGTCGTCGTACACCAGGTCGGTCAGACCGAGGCCGTAGTCGGGCAGCCGCTCGTCGTCCTCCGGAGCGAGCTCGACCGGCGTGAGCCCGCTCATGTGCAGGATCGTCCAGAACTTGTTTCCCGGACCGTCGTAGTAGTGCAACTGGTGCGGCGAACCGCTGCGTCCGCGCGTACCGACGAACGCGGCACGCAACCCCCGCCGCAGGATCGGCGGCAGCTCACTCACAGGTCGAGCAGCGACTCGATGCCCACCGTCAGGCCCGGCCGGGACGGCACCGCGCGCACCGCAAGCAAGACCCCCGGCATGAACGAACTGCGGTCCAGGGAGTCGTGCCGGATCGTCAGCAGCTCCCCGTCCGTGCCGAAGATGATCTCTTGGTGCGCCACCAGCCCGGCAGCACGGACAGCATGCACGTGCACGCCGTCCACGTCGGCTCCCCGCGCGCCGTCGAGCGAACGTGTCGTCGCGTCCGGCACCGCGCCCAGACCGGCCTCGCGACGCGCCGCGGCGATCAGCGATGCCGTCCGCATTGCCGTGCCGGACGGCGCATCGACCTTGCCGGCATGGTGCAGCTCGATGACCTCGGCCGACTCGTAGAACCGCGCGGCCATTTCGGCGAACTTCATCGACAGGATCGCGCCGATGCCGAAGTTCGGCGCGACGATCACGCCCAGCTCGGTCGTGTCGCCCAACCACGAACGCAACGTGTCGAGCCGCTCGTCGCTCATACCGGTCGTTCCCACGACCGCCGAGATCTTCTTGTCGATCAGGAACCGCAGGTTGTCCATGACCGCATCGGGATGGGTGAAGTCGACGACGACCCGAGCGCCGGAGTTCACCAGGGTGGCGAGCGAATCGTCCACGTCCACCGCGGCAACGAGTTCGAGGTCGTCGGCTCTGTCGACCACCGCACACACCTGCTGGCCCATCCGTCCCCGCGAACCGAGAACGCCGACGCGCAACACGGTCACACCGCGCCGTCGAAGTCGTGCGCGCCGAACGGTCCGACCACGGTGAGGCAGCGCGGCCGTGTGAGCACTTCAGCCGCGACCTCGGCGACCAGTTCCGGCGTGACCGCATCGACCTCGGCGAGCAGCTCGTCCAGCCCGATGATCTCGCCGTAGCTCAGTTCGCTCTTGCCGATGCGTGTCATCCGCGAGCCGGAGTCCTCGAGGCCGAGCACGATGCTTCCGCGCATCTGCCCCTTGCCCCGCTCGATCTCGGCCACGCTCAACCCACCCCGCGCCGCCGCGTCGAGTTCGGTGCTCATCAGTGCGAACACCTCATCCGCCTTGCCCGGCTGACATCCGGCGTACACGCCGAACTGTCCGGTGTCGGCGTAGGCCTGCGTGAACGAGTACACCGAGTACGCCAGGCCGCGTTCCTCACGGATGCGCTGGAACAGCCGCGAGCTCATCCCGCCGCCGAGCGCCGCCGACAGCACACCGGCGGCGAACCGGCGCGGGTCGTGCCGCGACAGGCCGCGCATACCCAGCACGAGGTTGGCCTGCTCGGTGTCGTCGCCCACCACCCGCACCGGGAGCGACGGACGGACGGTCGTGTCGTCGCCTGTGCGCACCGGGCGGGGATCGCCGTCGCCGGGCGCAAAGAACCGCCGGACCAGTCGCAACACGTCGGCATGCACGACGTTCCCCGCGACCGACACGACGAAGTTCGAGGCACGGTAGCGCCGCCGGTAGTAGCCGTGTACCTGGGCGCGGGTCAGCGCGGTGATCGAGTCGACGGTGCCGAGAATCGGCCGTCCCAACGGCACATCGCCGTGCAACGCGGTCGCGAACTCGTCGAACACGAGGTCGGACGGATCGTCGTCACGCATGGCGATCTCTTCCAGCACCACGCTGCGCTCGATGTCGACGC
>DASXJN010000246.1:0-9785 GCA_036497365.1 Jatrophihabitantaceae bacterium
GCGTCCGGCTCGAGTTCGTGGCCGGTCTGCGGGCGGTATCTGTAGCGCGAGCGGTATCTGTCGTCCGGTATCTGTAGATCTGACCGGGGCTGCCAGGCGGTCCTGAGAACGGATTTATGCCTCGGCTGTACCTGGCCGAGACCGGTCCGTTATTGTTTCGTAACCGGTCGAAGAATTGTCCCCCGATATTTCCAGGAGATTTTGTCTTGCTTCGCAGCGTGAAGTACGGCCTCTACGGAGCTGTACTCGCTGGAGTGGTCGGCGGCACTGTCGCCTTCACCGCGACGGGGGACAAGACGATCCACCTGATGGTGGACGGGCGCCCGCAGCTCGTCCACACCTCCGCGGCCGACGTGAGCGACGTGCTCAAGCAGGCCGGTTACTCGCCGGACTCGCACGACCTCGTGGCTCCGTCGCTGACCAGCTCGGTGCATGACGGCTCGACGATCGTGTTCAAGCGCGGCCGGCTGCTCAAGCTCGACGTCAACGGCACGCCGCGCTTCGTCTGGACGACGGCGCCGACCGTGGCGGTGGCGTTGTCCGACCTGGGCTTCTCGACGTCGGACTTCACCTCGGTGTCGCGCTCACGGCGCCTGCCGCTGTCCCCGACCGACATCGCGCTGCGGACGCCGAAGTCCGTGACGATCGTGCACGACGGGCAGCACACCACGGTGACCACGACGGACTCGACCGTCGGCCAGTTGCTCAAGGACCTCAGCATGCGGATCGGCCCGAACGACCGCATCTCGGCGCCGACGACCGCTGCGATCAGTGCCGGCGAGCGGATCAAGCTGACCCGCTATCACTCGCGCACGAAGATCGAGCATCAGGCGATCCCGTACAAGACGAAGACCAAGCAGGATTCGTCCATTCCGTCGGGCACGACGAAGATCGTGACTCCGGGACGCACGGGCGTCCGCGCGATCACGTGGTCGCTCGTGTTCGTGGACGGCAAGTTCATGGGCAAGGCGAAGATGAGCTCGACCGTGGTGCGCCAGCCGGTGACCCAGATCGAGCGGGTCGGTACGCGCGACGAGCAGCCGTCGTCGCAGACACCGGACTCGCCACGTGCGCCGCTCCCGTCGCCCGGGACCGCGCAGGCGATCGCCCGGCGCATGCTCGCCTCTTTCGGCTGGAGCACCGACCAGTACAACTGCCTGGTTCAGATGTGGAACCGCGAGAGCGGCTGGCGGGTCAACGCGTACAACCCGAGCGGTGCCTACGGCATCCCGCAGGCGCTGCCCGGCTCGAAGATGGCCTCGGTGGGGCCGGATTGGCAGACCAACGCCCGGACCCAGATCACCTGGGGGCTGAACTACATCCGCGCGCGGTACAACAGCCCGTGCGAGGCATGGTCGATCTGGCAGTCGCAGGGCTGGTACTGAGCCGTTCGGCGCGCATTCGTACTGAGCGGTAACGTCGGACCCGTCTCCGGCGACGAGAGGTACTACCGATGACGCTCACGAAGCCACCAACCGGCGCGCGATCCACCGAGGACATCGCTGCGGCCGTGCGCCGGCTGCGCGCGACGTACCGGTCGCGGCGCACCCGTCCGATCGAGTGGCGGCTCGGCCAGCTCGAGGCGCTCGAGCAGCTGATGACCGAGCGCGAGAAGGACTTCGTGGCGGCGTTGGCGACCGATCTCGGCCGCAACCCGGTCGATGCCTGGCTGGCCGATCTGGCGCCGGTCGTGACCGAGTCGAAGTACGCCCGCAAGCACCTGCGCTCGTGGCTGCGCCCGGAGAAGTCCAAGCTGCCGCTCGTCCTGCAGCCCGGCAAGGGCTGGGTGCAGCGCGAGCCGTTGGGCGTGGTCGGCATCATCGGGCCCTGGAACTATCCGGTGTTCCTGCTGCTCTCGCCGCTGGTCGGCGCGATCGCGGCGGGCAACTGCAGCGTGATCAAGCCGTCCGAGCACACGCCGACGGTGTCCGCGTTGCTGGCCGAGTTGCTGCCGCAGTACCTCGACCCCGACACGATCGCGGTCGTCGAGGGCGGTGCCGCCGAGACCCAGGACCTGCTCGACCAGGCACTCGATCACGTGCTGTTCACCGGCGGCCCGGAGATCGCCAAAGCGATCCTGGCCGGGGCGGCCAAGCACCTCACGCCGGTCACGCTGGAGCTCGGCGGCAAGAGCCCGGTGATCGTCGCCGACGATGCGTCGGTGAAGGTCGCTGCGCGCCGCGTCGCGTGGGCGAAGTCGCTGAACTCGGGACAGACCTGCATCGCGCCGGACTACGTGCTGGTCGACCGCTCGGTGCGGGACGAGTTCGTCAGCGAGCTCGAGAAGGCGATTACGACGTTCAAGTCGGACGGTGACCTGCCCCTGGTGCACGAGCGACGGGCCGGACGCATCCGCGAGCTGATCGCCGGTGCGAACGGCCGGGTGGTGCGCGGCGGCGGAGTGTCGGGCAAGACCGCGCAACTGACCGTGATCGTCGACCCGGACCCGACGTCCGACCTCATGCACGAAGAGATCTTCGGCCCGGTGCTGCCGATCGTGTCGGTCGATTCGCTCGACGAGGCGATCGGACGGATCAACGCGGGTGACAAGCCGCTCGCGCTGTACCTGTTCACGTCCAGCCGCGACACCGAGCGGCGGGTGCTGGACGAGGTCAGCAACGGCGGCACGGTGATCAACCACCTGATCTACCACGTCCTCGCGCCCGGGCTGCCGTTCGGCGGAGTCGGTACCAGCGGCAGCGGCGCCTATCACGGACGGTGGGGGTTCGAGACCTTCAGCCATCGCAAGGCGGTGCTCCGCAAGCCGGCCAAGCCCGATCCGTCGTTCGTCTACCCGCCGTACAACGCGGTGAAGGAGCGGATCCTGCGGGCGTTGTTCTGATCGCCGCTTCGTGACGGCCCTGCTCGGCCCGGCCGAGATCCGCGCGCTGGCCGCTGAGCTGGGGGTGCGGCCCACGAAGACGCTCGGGCAGAACTTCCTGCACGACGCGAACACGATCCGCCGCATCGTCCGGACTGCCGAGTTGTCCGCGGACGACACGGTGCTCGAGATCGGGCCAGGGCTCGGATCGTTGACGCTCGGACTGCTCGATGCCGGGCATGCGGTGACGGCGATCGAGATCGATCCGGTGCTGGCCGGCCGGCTGTCGCAGACGGTTGCGGAGCGGTTCTCGTCGGCGCGGCTCGAGGTCGTCGTCGGCGACGCGCTGCGATTGCCGGTGCCGGGCGCGCCGGCGGCGCTGGTCGCCAATCTGCCGTACAACGTGGCCGTTCCGGTGGTGCTGCGCCTGCTCGAGTCGGTTTCGTCGCTCCAGCGCGGTCTGGTGCTCGTGCAGGCCGAGGTGGCCGAGCGGCTCGCCGCGGCGCCGGGGTCGAAGGTGTACGGCGTGCCGAGCGTGAAGGTGGCCTGGTATGCGTCCGCGAAGCGTGCCGGTGCGGTGTCGCGGTCGGTGTTCTGGCCGGTGCCGAACGTGGACTCGGGGCTGGTGCGGCTGATCCGCCGTCCGCCGCCCGCGACGACGGCATCGCGGGCAGAGGTGTTCGCTGTCGTCGATGCCGCGTTCGCCCAGCGGCGCAAGATGTTGCGCTCGGCGCTGGCAGGCTGGGCCGGTTCGCCCGCAGCGGCGGAGCAGGCGCTGCGCGCGGCCGGCATCGACCCGTCCGCGCGGGGCGAGACGCTCGACGTCACCGCCTTCGCCCGGCTCGCCGAGTCCCGCCCGTCCTGACCGGACTTTGCCCCGCCAATACGTGTTGGGAGCGGGTCCCAGCGCACATTGGCGGGGCAAAGGTGGACTAAGAGCGGCCGGCGAAGAGGCTGGTGACTGATCCGTCCTCGAAGACTTCCTTGATCGCCTGGGCCAGCAGCGGGGCGATCGACAGGACGGTCAGCTTGTCGAACTCCTGCTCGGGTCGGATCGGCAGCGTGTTCGTCACGACCACCTCGCTGATCCGCGAGTTCTTGAGCCGGTCCGTCGCAGGCAGCGAGAACACGCCGTGCGTCGCGGCCACGACCACGTCGGTCGCGCCGTTGTCGAACAGCAGGTCGGCCGCCTTGGCGATCGAGCCACCGGTGTCGATCATGTCGTCGATCAGCAGGCAGCGGCGCCCCTCGACGTCGCCGACCACTCGGTTCGCGACGACCTCGTTGGCTGCGTCGATGTCCCGCGACTTGTGCACGAACGCGATGTCGAGACCGCCCAGTGCGTCGGCCCACTGCTCGGCCATGCGCACCCGGCCGGTGTCGGGCGAGACGACGGCCAGATCCTCGTCGCCGTAGCGGTGCAGGATGTGCCGCGACAGCAGCGGCATCGCGAAAAGATGGTCGACCGGCCCGTCGAAGAAGCCCTGGATCTGCGCCGTGTGCAGGTCGACGGCCATGAGCCGGTCGGCGCCGGCGGTCTTGAACAGGTCCGCGATCAGCCGCGCCGAGATCGGCTCGCGGCCGCGGTGCTTCTTGTCCTGCCTGGCGTAGGGATAGAACGGGCACACCACGGTGATCCGCTTCGCCGACGCGCGCTTGAGCGCGTCGACCAGGATGAGGCTCTCCATCACCCATTCGTTGATCGGCGTCGTGTACGCCTGGACGACGAAGGCGTCCGTGCCCCGGACCGACTCGTTCGGACGGATGAACAGCTCGCCGTTGGCGAACTCGCGTCGTGTCGTCGGGGTGACGGTGACACCGATGTGCGAGGCGATCTCGTCGGCCAGCTCCGGGTACGCACCTCCGGACAAGAGGACGAGGCTCTTGCGAGCGGCGACCTGAAGAGTGCTCATTCGTCGTCCTTGCTCTGTGCCGTCGCCCGCGCTGCCGCATCCGCAGCCGGGGTGCCGGGACGTTTCCGCTCCACCCAGCCTGCCACGTTCCGCTGGCGGGCGCGGGCGACCCCCATTGCACCAGGGGGGACGTCCTGTGTGATCACCGAGCCTGCCGCGGTGTATGCCCCGTCACCCACCTCGACGGGCGCGACGAACATGTTGTCGGCGCCGGTGCGGGCGTGATCGCCGATGACGGTGCGGTGCTTGGCCACGCCGTCGTAGTTGACGAAGACCGTCGCCGCGCCGATGTTGGTCTGCTCGCCGATCGTCGCGTCGCCGACGTAGGACAGGTGCGGCACCTTCGTCCCTGCGCCGACCTCGCTGTTCTTCAGTTCGACGTAGGTGCCCACGTGCACGCCGTCCGCGAGCACCGTGCCGGGCCGCAGGTATGCGAACGGGCCGATGGTCACGTCCGCGCCGATCCGGGTCGAGCGCGCGACCGCCCGCTCGACGCTGGTGCGCGCGCCGACGGTCGTGTCGCTCAGCGACGCCTGCGGCCCGATCACCGCGCCCTCGGCGACGGACGTGTCGCCGTGCAGCTCGGTCCAGGGCTGCAGCGTGACGTCGGCAGCGATCTCCACCGTCGCGTCGATCCACGTGCTGGCCGGATCGATCACGGTCACCCCGGCACGCATGTGCTCCTCGAGCAGGCGCTGGTTGTAGACGCGGTGCGCCGCGGCGAGTTGTACGCGGTCGTTCACCCCGGCGGTCTCGTCGGCCGATGCGATCAGTGCGGGGACGGGACGCCCGTCCGCGACCAGGATGCCGACGACGTCGGTGAGGTACTCCTCGCCCTGCGCGTTGTCGCGCGAGAGCCGTCCCACTGCGCCGCGCAGGCAGGCGGAATCGAACGCGTAGACCGACGTGCCGATCTCGCGCACCGAAAGTTCTTCGACCGAGGCATCCTTGTGCTCGACGATGTGCTGCACCTCGCCGTTGCTGCCGCGGATCACCCGCCCGTACCCGGTCGCGTCGTCGACCAGTGAGGACAGGACGGTGGCGGCGGCATCGCGATTGGCCGCGACCAGCGCGCGCAGCGTCTCGGTGGTCAGCAGGGGCGCGTCGCCGGGCAGGACCAGCACCGTCCCGTTCGCGTCGGCCGGGACGGCGGACAGCCCGACGCGCACCGCGTGGCCGGTGCCGTGCTGCTCGTCCTGGACGACGGCGACTGCGTCCGGCGCGATCTCAGCCAGGTGTGCGGTGACCTCGTCCCGGCGGTGCCCGACCACGACGACGGTGTGCGCGGCGCCCAGCGGCGCAGCAGCGGCCAGCACGTGGCCGAGCAGCGACCGTCCGGCGAAGCCGTGCAGCACCTTGGGCGTGCCCGGCGAGCGCATACGGGTGCCTTCCCCCGCTGCCAGGACGATCACCGCCAGCGGGCTGTCACCCATCTGCACCCTTTCCGTTGTCCGCTGCGGGACTGGGACTCGAACCCAGACTGCACGGCTCCAAAGGCCGGCGGGCTGCCAATTACCCCATCCCGCATCAACGCTCGGTCAGCTTACCGGCGCACCCGGGCGCGGCCCGCTCCGGTTTCCCGCCTACGGGGCCGTAAGTTACGCTTCCGTAACCAGAGACCGGAACGTCCCCCGACCCGCGATGGCGAGGCCTGCATGACCCTGCTCGACGAGCGATCCGCCGCCCAGTCCGGTCCCAAGCCGGTGTTCGAGGGGACGAAGAGGACCGGCGAACAGTTCGCGCTCTACAGCTTCGTGATCGTGCCGTTCCTGGCGTTCCTGGCTGCCGTGCCGGTGGCTTGGGGCTGGGGCCTCGGCTGGACGGACGCGGTGCTGTTCTTCGTCTTCTACTACGTCTCCGGGCTGGGGATCACGGTCGGCTACCACCGGCTGTTCACGCACGGCTCGTTCAAGGCGAACCGGCCGCTACGGATCGCGCTGGCCCTCGCCGGCTCGATGGCGATCGAGGGGCCGGTCATCCGCTGGGTGGCCGATCACCGCCGTCACCACGCCTTCAGCGACCGCGAGGGCGACCCGCATTCACCCTGGCGGTTCGGGACATCGCTGCGCGCGCTGACCAAGGGCTTCTGGTTCGCCCACCTCGGCTGGATGTTCGATCTCGAGCACACCAACCGCGAGAAGTACACGCCCGACCTGATGCGCGACCGCGACATCCGCATCGTCGACCGGCTGTTCCCGCTGTGGCTCCTGGTCTCGGTGCTGCTGCCGCCACTGATCGGCGGGCTGATCTCGATGTCGTGGGCGGGCGCGTTCACCGCGTTCTTCTGGGGCTCGCTCGTCCGGATCTTCCTGCTGCACCACGTGACCTGGTCGATCAACTCGGTCTGCCACATGATCGGCGATCGGCCGTTCGTCGCGCGCGACAAGAGCGCGAACTTCTGGCCGCTCGCGGTGCTGAGCTTCGGCGAGAGCTGGCACAACATGCACCACGCCGACCCGACCGCCGCGCGTCACGGCGTGCTGCGCGGCCAGCTCGACACGTCGGCTCGCGTCATCTGGTTCTTCGAGAAGCTCGGCTGGGCCAATGAGGTTCGCTGGCCCAAACCGGAGCGCCTGGCGAAACTTCGCGCCACCGATCGGTAGACAATTGGGCGATGCCGCTCGTCAGCCAGGTCGCCGACACGCTGCTCGCCGACCTCGCGCCGCTCGACCCGACTGCGGCGCAGGCCCTCGGCCGGCAGCCCGCCAGCCTGATGCCGCAACTGGCGCCGTCCGACTTCGGCGCGCGTCACCAGGCGCTGGTGCGCGCCCTCACCCGGCTCGAGGGCGTCTCCGTCGAACCCGCCGAGATGGTGCTCGCCGCCGCGCTGCGCGAACGGCTCACCAGCGACATCGCGCTCGCTGAGGCCGGCTTCACCTCGTCGCTGCTCGCGCCGCTGGCCACGCCGGTGCACTCCGTGCGCGAGGTGTTCGACACGCTGCCGTCCGACGACTGGCCGGCGATCGGCGCGCACCTGCGCCAGGTGCCCGGCGCATTGCGCGACTACGCCAGCACGCTGCGCGGAGCAGCGCGCGTCGCGCCGGTCCGGCAGGTGCTCGGCGTTGCCGAGCAATGCAGCAAGTGGGTCGACCCGGGCCGCGACGACTTCTACCGACGACTGGTCGCGCAACATCCCGATCTGCTGCCTGCAGCCGATGCGGCGTCCGAAGCGACCGAGCTGTTCGCTACGTTCCTGCGCGAGGAACTGGCGCTGCGGGCACCCGAGCCGGATGCGGCCGGTCGCGAGCTGTACACCGTCACGGCCCAGGCGTTCCTCGGCGACGAGGTCGATCTGCAAGAGACCTACTTGTTCGGCTGGCAGGAACTCATCTCGCTGACCGCCGAGATGCGGGCCGTCGCCGCCGAATTGGGGGCGGACTCGATCGAGGCCGCGGCCGCCGATCTCGACGACGACCCCGAGCGCCGCATCGACGATCCCGAGCGACTGGTCGAGTGGCTCAACGAACGGATCGAGGACGCCGTCCTCACCGTGGACGGCGACCATCTCGACCTGCCCGAACAGTCGTGGCTACCCGAGTGCGCGCTCTCGCCGACTGCGAGCGGCGTCGCGACCTATCAACCGCCGGACCCGCTGTTCACCCGTCCCGGACGGATCTGGTGGGCTACCCCCACAACCCCCAGCACGAGCACGTGGCGCGAGGTCACCACGCTGCACCACGAAGGCGTGCCCGGACATCATGCGCAGGCGGTGATCGCGATGCGGCAGCCGAGGCTGCATCCGTGGCAGCGCAGCTTGGCGCACGTGCACGGCCACGCCGAAGGCTGGGCGCATTACGCCGAGCGGCTCGCCGACGAGCTCGGCCTGCTGCGCGACGCGGGTGAGCGGCTCGGCATGCTGTACGGGCAGCGGTGGCGCGCGGCCCGCATCGTCATCGACATGGGTCTGCACCTGGGCTATCCCGTCCCGTCCGGCAACGGCTTCACCGAGGCGACGACCTGGACGCCGGAGGTCGGCGTCGAGGTGCTGCAACGGGCCGGCGGCCTGGACGAGGCAACCGCGCGCTTCGAGGTCGACCGCTACTTGGGTTGGCCCGCGCAGGCGCTGGCGTTCCGCGTCGGCGCGCGCACGTGGCAACAGCTGCGCGACGCCGCGGCGCAGCGTCCGGGTTTCACGCTGAAGCGGTTCCACATGCGGGCCTTGCAACTGGGCCCTATGGGCCTCGGCCCGCTCCGCGCGGCCCTCGCCAAATAACGTCAGGTGACAGTCGAGCGGGTCTGGTAGGCGGGGTCGTCGTACGCGCCGGACTCGAGCACGTCGCGCACCTGCTCGAGCGCGTCCCAGACCTGGACGAAGCTCAGGTACAGCGGCGCGAAGCCGAGGCGCAGCAGATCGGGCGCGCGGAAGTCGCCGACCACGCCGCGTGCGATCAGAGCCTGGGTGACGGCGTACGCATGAGGCATCCGCAGCGCGACCTGGCCACCGCGCCGTTCGTCCTCGCGCGGTGTCACGACGGTCACCTCGGACAGGTACGCGTCGGAGTAGTCGATGACGAACCGGGTGAGTGCGAGCGACTTGGCGCGGACGTCGTCGATCGCGACGTCGTCGAACACGTCGAGTGCCGCCTCGAGCGCGAGCATCGACAGCACGTGCGGGGTGCCGATCCGGGCGCGTTCGATCCCACCGGCTGGCGCGAACTCGGGCTCGAGGTCGAACGGGACGGCGTGCCCGTGCCAGCCGGTCAGCGGCAGATCGGCCGCCGCCTGGTGACGGGACGGGAGGTAGATCCAGGCGGGCGCGCCGGGGCCGCCGTTGAGGTACTTGTACGAACAGCCGACGGCCGCGTCGGCGCCGATACCGTCCAGGTCGTAGGGCACCACGCCGGCCGCGTGCGCGAGATCCCACAGCGCGAGCGCACCGGCGTCGTGGATTCGCCGCGTCAATGCGGCGGCGTCCCACAGTTCGCCGGTGCGGTAGTCGACCGAGCCGATCGCGACGACCGCGGTGTCGTCGTCGAGGACGCTGTCGATGGCCGCCGGGGAAACGCGCAGCAGGCGAAGGTCGAGCATCCGCGCGACCGACTCGGCGAGGT
>DASXJN010000247.1:0-6352 GCA_036497365.1 Jatrophihabitantaceae bacterium
CCCACCACCGTCTGCGGAATCGTCATGGCCGCGACGCTAGCGCCGCAGCGGCGAAATTTCGACGAACCGAAGCCTGTCTCGCGAACCAACCAAGCGCTTGCTACGCTCCGGGAATGGCCGACAAGCGGATGACCGCGGCCGAGGTGATCGCCGGGCTGCGGTCCGGCATGACCCTCGGCATCGGCGGCTGGGGCTCGCGCCGCAAGCCCATGTCGCTGGTGCGCGAGCTGCTGCGCTCGGACGTCCGCGACCTCACCGTGGTCTCGTACGGCGGCCCGGACGTCGGGCTGCTCTGCGCCGCTGGCAAGGTCAGGCGACTGGTTTACGGCTTCGTTTCGCTCGACTCGATCCCGCTCGAGCCGCATTTCCAGCAGGCCCGCCAACGCGGCGAGATCGACGTGACCGAGTACGACGAGGGCATGCTGCAGCTCGCGCTGTACGCGGCGGCGACCCGGGTGCCGTTCCTGCCGACGCGGTCCGGTCTCGGCTCGGACGTGCTGCGCGTCAACCCGCAGCTGCGCACGGTCGTCTCGCCCTACGACGACGGCGAAGAGCTGGTCGCCGTGCCGGCCCTGCCGCTCGACGTCGCCTTCGTCCATCTCAACCGCGCGGACGAACGGGGCAACGCACAGTTCCTCGGCCCGGACCTCTACTTCGACGACCTGTTCTGCGCCGCCGCGGAGCGCGCGTACGTCTCGTGCGAGCGCATCGTGCCCACCGCCGAACTGGCCACCGGCGGGCCGAGCACGCAGCGCATCTCGCGATGGATGGTGGCCGGCGTCGTCGAGGCGCCGCACGGTGCGCACTTCACGTCGTGCGTGCCGGACTACGGGCGGGACGAGGCGTTCCAAGCCGCGTACGTCAAGGCGGCCAAGGATCCCCAGCGGTGGGAGGAGTTCGTCGCGAAATATCTGTCCGGCGACGAGGCCGTCTACCAGGCGGCCGTGGCATGACGATCACCCGCGCAGAGGTGTGCGTCGCCGCGTGCGCCGACGCGTGGCGTGGCGACGGCGAGTTGCTGGCCAGCCCGATGGGCCTGATTCCGTCGATCGGCGCACGGCTCGCGCGTGCGACATTCGCTCCCGACCTGCTGCTCACCGACGGCGAGGCCTGCTACGTCGACGCGGACGGAGTGGTCGAGGGTTACCTGCCCTATCGCGCCGTGTTCGACCTGGTCTGGTCGGGGCGCCGGCACGTGATGATGGGACCCAGTCAGCTCGACCGGTTCGGCAACGCGAACATCTCGGCGATCGGCGACTTCGAGCGGCCGACGCGGCAACTGCTAGGCGCGCGAGGTGCGCCGGGCAACACGGTCAATCATCCGACCAGCTACTGGGTGCCTCGTCATCTGCCGCGCACTTTCGTGTCGCGCGTCGATGTGATCTGCGGGGTGGGCTACGACAGCGCCGAGAAGGCCGGACCGTCTGCGACAAGGTTCCACGACCTTCGCCGCGTCGTCACCAACCTCGCTGTGTTCGACTTCGCCACCCCCGACCACAGCATGCGGCTGGCTTCGGTGCACCCGGGCGTACACGTGGACGAGGTGGTCGAGAACACAGGGTTCGAGCTGACGATCGCGGCGGTCGTGCCCGAGACGCGGGTGCCCTCCGATGACGAACTGCGGCTCATCCGCGAAGCGCTCGACCCGGCGGACAAGCGCAATCGGGAGGTTGCGGCATGACCGCAGCCGCGCGACATGCCGCTCTGCACACCGTGCTGTGCGAGCTGTTCGACGTGCGGTATCCGA
Organism: Jatrophihabitantaceae bacterium; assembly: GCA_036497365.1. Taxonomy (GTDB): domain Bacteria; phylum Actinomycetota; class Actinomycetes; order Mycobacteriales; family Jatrophihabitantaceae; genus RYN-133. The sequence goes on from DASXJN010000247.1 coordinate 1,748, forward strand.
TCGTGCAGACCGGCATGGGCTGGGTGTCGACACCCGAGCTCGTCGCAGCCACATCGAACGCCGGCGGGCTCGGCATCCTGGCGAGCGCAACACTGTCGGTGGACGAGACCGATGCAGCGATCGCACGGACGAAGGAACTCAGCGGCAACAGCTTCGGCGTCAACATGCGGGGCGACGCGCCCGATCTGCTCGACCGTGCGCAACTGCTCGTGAAGCACGGTGTGCGCGTCGCGTCGTTCGCGCTCGCACCGAACGAGCGGGTGATCCGGTCGCTGAAGGACGACGGCCTCGTCGTCGTCCCGTCCGTCGGCGCGCGCCGGCATGCCGAGAAGGTGGCCGCGTGGGGTGTCGACGCGGTCATCGTCCAGGGCGGCGAGGGCGGCGGGCACACCGGCTCGGTGCCGACGTCCATCCTGTTGCCGCAGGTCGTCGACGCCGTCGGTATCCCGGTGATCGCTGCCGGCGGGATGAGCAGTGGGCGCAGCCTGGTCGCCGCACTCACCTTCGGCGCGGCCGGCATCGCGATGGGCACCCGGTTCCTGCTCACCAGCGACTGCGTCGTCCCCGACAACGTCAAGCAGCAGTACCTGGCCAGCACCGTCACCGACACGGTCGTCACGACCGTCCTCGACGGCGTGCCGCAGCGCGTGTTGCGCACCGAACTCGCCGAGCGCCTCATCAACGGCGGCGCGGCGGCGCGGATGTCGCGATCGGCGCGGCACGCGCTCGCCTTCCACAAGCTGTCGGGCATCCCGTGGCGCGACATGGTGCGCGAAGGACTGGCGATGAAGAAGAGTCACGAACTCGGCTGGGGGCAGGTGCTGATGGCGGCGAACACGCCGATGATGCTGCGCGCGAGCATGGTGGACGGACGGCTCGACCTCGGCACTCTCGCCAGCGGCCAGGTCGCCGGTGTGATCGACGACCTGCCGTCCTGTGCCGAGCTGATCGACCGCATCGTCGCCGAGGCCGAAGACGTCCTCGATCGGCTGACGGGAGCCCCCGGTGAGTGAGACGGCGGCCAACCGGCGCGAGGTGATCCTGCAGAAGGCCGCGGAGCTGTTCGCTGCCAAGGGTGTCGCCGCCACGACCGTGCGCGAGATCGCGGACAGCGTCGGGCTGCTGTCCGGCAGCCTGTACCACCACTTCGAGTCGAAGGACGCGATCGTCGACGAGCTACTGCGCAGCTACCTGAACGATCTACTCGCCGGGTACGAGCGCGTCACCGCCGAGAACGTGGATCCGCGCACCAAGCTCGAGAATCTCGTCCAGGCATCGCTGGAAGCCGTCGAGGCGCATCCGTACGCGACCGAGATCTATCAGAACGACTACAACCTGCTCGCTGCGCAACCACGGTTCAAGTACCTGAAGTCGACCGGCGTCGAGGTGCAGAAGACCTGGATCGACGTCATCCGTGCAGGCATCAACACCGGCGTCTTCCGCGCGGACATCGATCCGCAGATCCTCTACCGGTTCATGCGCGACGTCGTCTGGCAATCGGTGCGCTGGTACCGCCCGGCGCTCGGCCTCACCCTGCGCCAGCTGGCCGACGACTGCACGTCACTCCTGCTCGACGGTATGGCCACCAAGCCCCATGTGCGCGGCCGCTCGAGGGTGGGCTGATGCCGCACGTCGCGCTCCCGCCGCGCCCGCACGACAGCCATCGGCTGCTCGCGGGGCGCACCGTCGTGGTCACCGCTGCGGCGGGCACCGGCATCGGCTTCGCCACGGCACGGCGCTGTGCCGAGGAGGGTGCGCGCGTTGCGATCAGCGACTGGCACGAGCGGCGGCTGGCCGAAGCGGCCGACACGCTCGCCGAGCTCACCGGCGAGAAGCCGCTCGCGGTTGCGTGCGACGTCACGGTCGAGGACCAGGTGCAGCACCTGTTCGACACCGTCGCGCGCGAGTACGGCGGAGTCGACATCGCGATCAACAACGCCGGTCTGGGCGGCGACACACCGCTGCTCGAGATGACCGACGACCAGTGGTTCCGTGTACTCGACGTGACGCTCAACGGCACGTTCCGGTGCACCCGCGCGGCGATGCGGCAGATGAGCGCGAGCGGTGGCGGCGTCATCGTGAACAACGCATCGGTGATCGGTTGGCGCGCGCAGGCCGGCCAGGCGCATTACGCGGCGGCCAAGGCCGGCGTCATGGCGCTGACCCGGTGCGCCGCGATCGAGGGCGCCGAGCACGCGATCCGCGTCAATGCCGTCGCACCGAGCATCGCGATGCATGCCTTTCTCGCGAAGGTCTCGGACGAGGAGCTGTTGGCCGAACTCGCCGGCCGCGAGGCGTTCGGCAGGGCCGCCGAACCGTGGGAGGTCGCCGACGTCATCGTGTTCCTTGCCAGCGAGTACTCGTCCTACCTGACCGGCGAGGTCGTCTCGGTCAGCAGTCAGCACCCGTAGGAGCGTGATGGGATCCGCAGTTCGGTCGGCCCGCGACGCCGACGGCATCGTCGAGATCGTCGTCGACGCGCCGCCGGTCAACGCGCTGACCGTCGCCGGCTGGTACGACCTCGCCGACGCGCTGACTGCGGCCGGCCGCGACAACGTAGCGCGCGCTGTCGTGCTCCGGGCGGACGGGCGCGGCTTCAACGCCGGCGTTGACATCAAAGAGATCCAGTCGAGCACCGGATTCGATGCGCTCATCGGCGCGAACCGCGGATGCTTCGCAGCCTTCGCCGCGGTGTACGACTGCGCCGTACCGGTGATCGCGGCCGTGCACGGCTTCTGTCTCGGCGGCGGCATCGGGTTGGTCGGCAACGCCGACATCATCGTGGCCGGCGAGGACGCGACGTTCGGGCTGCCCGAGGTCGACCGTGGAGCGCTCGGCGCGGCGACCCACCTGTCGCGTCTCGTCCCGCAGCACAAGGCACGCGCGATGATGTACACCTCAGCGACGGCGTCGGCCGCCGAGCTGCACGCGTTCGGATCGGTACTGCGGGTAGTTGCGCCGGACGACCTGCGCGACACGGCGTTCGACGTCGCGCGCGAGATAGCCGCGAAGGATCCGGCGGTGATGCGGATGGCCAAGGAGGCGTTCAACGGCATCGACCCGTGGGACGTCAAGCGCAGCTACCGCTACGAGCAGGGGTTCACCTTCGAGTTGAACCTGTCCGGCGTCTCGGACCGGTTGCGCGGGGACTTCGGGACGGGCGACTGATGGAGCTCACCTGGTCCGACGAGGACGAGCAGTTCCGCTCCGAGCTGCGCGACTGGCTCGCCGCCAACGTGCCGCACGGCCTGCCGTCCGGCGACACGCGTGCGGGCTTCGCCGCGCACCTCGAGTGGGAGCGAGCGCTGTTCGACGCGCGCTTGTCCGTGGTGTCGTGGCCGGAGCGCTACGGCGGGCGCGACGCGTCCCTGTGGCAATGGCTCATCTTCGAGGAGGAGTACTACCGCGCGGACGCGCCGCAGCGGGTGACGCAGAACGGGATCTTCCTGCTGGCCCCCACCGTGTTCGCGTTCGGCACGCAGGATCAGCAGGACCGCATCCTGCCGCGGATGGCGGCTGCGCAGGAGCTGTGGGCGCAGGGTTGGTCCGAGCCCGGGGCGGGCAGCGACCTGGCCGCCATCACCAGCCGGGCCGAACGCGACGACGAGCGCGGCGGCTGGGTGCTCAACGGGCAGAAGACGTGGACCACGCGCGGTGCGTTCTGCACGCACCTGTTCGGCCTGTTCCGCACCGATCAGTCCGCCGGCAGGCACCGCGGGCTCACCTACTTCCTCGTGCCCCTCGACACGCCCGGCGTCACGGTTCGCGGCTTCGAACGCCTCGACGGCGACGAGGGGTTCGCCGACGTGTATTTCGCCGACGCGTTCGTGTCGGACGACAACGTGCTGGGTGGCGTGGACGACGGCTGGCAGGTGGCGATGGCCACGACCGCCTCGGAACGCGGGCTCACCTTGCGCTCGCCCGGCCGCTTCACGCGCGCCGCGGACCGGCTCGTCGAGCTCGCGCGCAGTGGCTCGTCCGACCGGCAGCGCGATGACGTCGTGCGTGCGTGGCTCGGCGCGCACGCGTACCAGCTGTTCACGCTCGAGCAGGTGACCGCGATCGCCGACGGCCGCAGCGTCGGCGCCGAATCCAGCCTGAACAAGCTGTACTGGTCAGAGCTCGACCTGCAGCTGCACGAGACCGCCCTGGACCTGCTCGGACCCGAGGCCGAGGTCGACGCCGCGTGGAGCCGCGGTTTTCTGTTCTCGCTCGCCGGCCCGATCTACGCGGGCACGAACGAGATCCAGCGCAACATCGTCGCCGAGCGACTGCTCGGGCTGCCGAGGAAGTGACCGATGCGCTTCGCACCGAGTGATGCCGCCATCGCGTTGCACGACGCGAGCCAGGCGCTGCTCGCTGCCGAGGTACCGCCGGCGGTCGTTCGCGCCGGCTGGCCGGACGGCGACCTGGCCGTCGTCCGCACGGCGTGGCGCAAGTTCGCCGACTCCGGCGCGGTCGGTGCGCTCGTGCCCGAGCAGGACGGCGGCCTCGGGCTCGACGAGGAAGCCTTGGTGCCGACCCTCGAATGCCTCGGCTACGCCGGGCTGCCAATGCCGGCTGTCGAGACGATCGCCGTCGTTGCGCCACTGCTCGGCGACGGCG
>DASXJN010000248.1:0-8496 GCA_036497365.1 Jatrophihabitantaceae bacterium
CATTCGTTCGGTCCAGACGCCGGCCTGGTCGCGCCGGCCAGCGGCGCTGAGCAGGTCGATGACGCGCTGCAGTACCGACTCGTCGTACGGGTCGAGGTCGGCAATGCGGGCGAGGGCGGCAACCGCGTCGTCCAACCGGCCGGCCGCAGTGGCCGCATCGGCGATCAACTCGAGCAGCTCGATCGCCCGCGCGGCGAGCTCGTCGCGCAGGCGGAGCACGCGCGGCGCATAGGCCGCCTCCGGCACCAGATCGTCGCGATACAGGTCGAGAGCGGCGACCGCCAACGCGGCGCGTTGCGATCGGTCGGCGCGCAGTGCGCTTTCGGCCGCCGTCTCGAAGGTCGCGACATCGACGTCGGTGCCCGGCGCGAGGCTGAGCGCCTCACCGATGCGGACGACCAGATCCCCGCAGGTTGCGCGCACGCGCGCGAGCACGTTGCGGATGCGCCGGCGTCCGACCTCGCCGGACACTTCGGGCCAGAGATCTTCGATGATCACGTCGGTAGGAACGGGCACGCGCACGATCGCCAGCAGTATGAGCAGCTGCGCGGGCTTGCCGGGTGGCACCGGTACGGCCGTGTCGCCGACACTGACGGACAAGCCACCGAACAGGCCGATGCGGGGTGTCGCCGGCTGCAGCGCGGCGGCAAGTGTCGAGCCGGCCGCTGCAGCCAGTGGCCCGAGTCGCCGGACGAGGTCGGGTTCGAGGCGGCTGAGCACGGCCGGTAGGTCGGCGGTGCTGACGGCTGCCCGTCCTGGACCGACGAGGGCGGAGGCCGCCTCCAAACCGCGCGCGGCGTCGCGCGCGGCACCGTCCTGATCGCCGGAGCGTAACCGAGCGAGCGCGAGGTGCAGCCGTGCCGTCCAGGCGTCCCGAGGCGGGAACCACGGCTCGTCCAGAAGGGCGCTGAGCCGCTCGATCGCGAGGTCGGCGTCGCCGCGGCGGCTGTTGATCATGCCGGTGGCGAGCCAGCTCTGCTCGGGTATGCCGTCGACGACGCATCGTTCGAGCGCACGTGCGAGGTAGCGATCGGCCACCGCAATTTCGCCGACCCGCTCCGCCGACATCGCTGCCTCAGCGAGGAATTCCGATCCCGTCGAATGCTCGAACCAGTCGCCCGGATGTCGTTCGGCCTCGGCGAGCCACTCAAGGGTTGCGGCACGATCACCGCGTTCGGATGTGTACAGCGCCATGATCCAGGCGGCATAGCCCAGAGCACGCTGGTCGCCGGTCGCGGACGCCTCGTGCCGCAGTTCATCGAGCAGCGGCAGTGCCGCCTCACCGACATGTGAGCGCACCATGGCTTCGGCGAGGAACGTCCCGATTGCGGCCCGGCGGGGGTGGCCGACCGGCAACAGGTCCATCGCTTCGCGCAGCCGCGCGCGGCCGCGCAGCTCCTCGCCGCGTTCGAAGTAGACGCCGTAGCCGAGCGAGAGCAAGGACTGCGCGCGCCACTCCCGGCGACCGAGCGCGCGAGCCCGTCCCGCTGCGGTCTGCAGTGCATCTTCAGCACGCTCCATCGAGGTCGGGTCGCCGCGCCAGCTCAGCACTCGACCCAGCGCGTGTGACGAACGGGCTCGGGCCTCGTCGGCAAGGAGCGAGTCCGGCGCCGCGTCGATGCGTTTTGCCAGGGCGGCGTGCCGCGCCTCGACCTCGTCGGCGCGTAGATCACTGGCAAGGTTGGCGATGAGCTCGGCTTCGAGGGCCAAATCGAAGCCGGCCACCGTGATGCCGTCCAACCGAGCGGCGCGTTCGAGCAATCGGCGCCGCAGCCGAACCCGGGCTTCGGCCTCGCACGCGCGCGCCAGTTCGAGCAGTACCCGCGGCCGGTTCGTCAGGACTGAGTCGGGGAGTGCCGACACGAGCGCGGCCACCTCGGGTACGTCCGCGGCGTCGGCGCGGCGGGCGAAGGCGGTGGCGATGACGTCGCACATCTCTTCCGTGTGGCCGGCTTCGAGCAAGGCATCGAGACGCTCGCCGAACCGGGCGGCGCGGGTAGCTGCGTCGTCCGGTAGCTCGTCTTCAGCGGCGGGTTCCATCTCGGCACCAGCCTGGCAGCCAGGCCCGAGGCTAGCCAGCGGTGTCGAGCACCGACAATGGCTATTCAGGCCTTCCGAGCGGCACGCACGTCGACAAGCGTGGCGTCGCCGGCGGCGAGGATCGCGTCGGTCGTCTCGTCCGGTGTCATCCCGGTCGAATCGAGCCACAACCCGAGCCGGGGCGTCTCTTCATCGAAGATGCGGTAGAGCGCGGCGACCGACCACACGCCACCGTATCCGTCCTTTGCGCGCAGTTCTTCTCGACGCGTGATCTCTGCCGGAGTTGCGCACAGCATGACCAGTCGAATCCTCGGCCAGGGAACCGCAGCGAGGAACGCAATCAGCATCTCGCCGATGATGACGTCCTCGATCACGACGTCGAAACCCGCGTCGAAGTACACCTGAGCAACCGCGATGCTGGCGCGGTAGCGGAGCATCAGCTGATGCAGGCTCTCCTCGGGCGGGTCTGGAGACATGTCTGACCGCCCACTGACCACCATCGCGCGGATCGCGTCCCCGCCTACATGTACGCCGCGCTCGAACCGTCGGGCCAGGACGTCGGCGACGGTCGACTTGCCGGCCGCCTGGACACCGGACAGCACATAGATCTCAGGCATCGCACCACGTCTCCTCGCCGGCGCATGATCCCACGTTGCTTTCGCGATACCGGAAATGTGGCAGGCTGGACGGACCGACGTCGATCGAGAGGAGGTGCGACACCCGTGTCGATGACCGCTTGTGCACCTCCTCGTGCTGACTGACCGAGCTCAGCCGAAGGTGCCGCCGAGACAAAGGTGGCCCGTGATGACCGATCAGAATTCCACTGGCTCGTTTCTGCAATCCCCTTCGCCGGTCGACGATCTTGCCCGATCGTTCGACGCGGTGGGCGCGCTTGTCGCCCGCGTCCGTCCTGACCAATGGTCGGCGCCGACGCCTTGCTCAGACTGGAGCGTCCGCGCGTTGGTCGACCACTTGATCGGAATGAACCGGGTCTTCAGCGCGCTGCTCGCCGGGCAGCCACCGCCGCGCCCAACTGCCGACCACGTCGAACACGATCCGGTCGGCGCGTATCGCGATACGGCGGCCGCGCTGCTGTCGGCGTTCAGCGCTCCAGACATCCTCGACCGCGAGTATCGCGGTCCACTAGGCGTGGCGACGGGTGCAGATCGGTTGCAGATCCGGCTCTACGACCTGCTGGCGCACGGCTGGGACCTTGCCCGGGCGACCGGGCAGCCTGTCCTGCTGCCGGATGATGTGGCCGAGCGGTCCCTTGCGTTTGCACGCACCCAGCTCGGAGCCGAAGCGCGGCCCGGTCGATTCGGTCCGGCCCGAGACATCGGCGTGCGTGCACCCGCGATCGAGCGGCTCGTCGCGTTCCTCGGGCGCTCGCTCGAGAGTGTTCCGGCTGCCCCTTCGTCCATGGCGGGCATCGGCCCGGCGCGGCTGCGTCGCGGCATCGTGCGCCGCGTTCGAGAGGATGTCTGCGAGATTCGCACCGAGGACGGCCCTCGCGTGGTTCGGTACGCGCCCCAATTTCCCTCACCCCGGATCGAGCGGGTCTTTCCGGGCCATCTGGTAGCTATCGCGACAGCGCCGGACGGAACCGACGTGATCGTGTGGCGGTGGTACGACGCGGTCGTTGTCGAGGAACTGGGCACGCTGGTCAGGTTGTGGGAACCGGCCCACGGCGAAGTGTTGGCCCAACCACGACCGTCCTACGCGTGGTCACTACCGGGCACCCGCGCCTACCTGTCCGCCGGCCTGCCCGGCGCCGAATGGTGGGTCGCCGGGCCGGCTGCGGACTCGCCTGACGACGCCGATGTCGAACTCGACGAAGTCGAACGGGTCTACACCGAACACAACCTGTGGGACGACCTGTCGTGACTCGTCAGACCGACGGTGGCCAACGATGGGTGCGCCACTCGTCCCAGGTCGCGAAGCCGGCCGGCGGGCCGTCGACGGGTTCGCTGCCGTCGAGCTCACCTGGTGTCGGGACATCGAACCTGGCCGACCACTCGGCGAGTTCCGCTTCGGACATCGGCCAGGTCGTGTGTGACGCCGCGGTTTGGCGCTGATCTAGTCGCCGGCGCTGCTCGGCAGCGGTGAGTTCGAAGTAGTGCAGCTCCACTGTTGCACCGCGGTCTGCTGCGGCTTGCCGTAGTGCAGAGCGCTCGTCCCTGCTCCAGAGGCCGTAGTCGATCACGACGTTGGCGCCGAGTGCGAGGACGCGCAGGCCGATCTCGACGAGCCGCCCCTCGATGACGTCCTGGGCGGACGGCGGGTTCTCGTGCCCGTAGAGAGCCTTTACCCACTCGTCCTTCGTGAGCCGAAGCGCGTCGTGCTCGATCTCGAGACGCCGTGCAGCCGTGGTCTTCCCGGTGCCTGGGAGTCCGACGGTCAGGAACAGCGTTGGTTGCGTCATCAGCACCCCGCGAACGCTGCTACTGCCAGCCCGGCGTGCGCCCGGCCTGTGCGATCCACTCCTGCAGCTGTGGTTGTTGTGCTTCCTCCACGGTGGTGACCTTGACGTAGCGGGTGCGGCCGGTCGTGCCGAGTGATGGCGGCGGATCGAAGTCCGCGCCGCCGAAGAAGACGACATTCACCGAGACGTCGTACGGGGCCAGCTCGATGATCCAACCGAGTTCCGGGAGGCCGTAGTACGGCCGCTTCCACTTGACCGCGAAGTGAACGCCTGGGACCACGGCTCGGATCGACTCGTCCAGCGCCTTCACGATCGGCACCAGGGACGGCATGATGCGCCCGAACCAGTCATCGATGGTGGAGTGGTCGGCGGACGGCTCCGGCGGCTGTCGCGCCGCGTTTCCCTTGATCTGTTTCGGCATCGCGCGTCGTCCAGTCAGTCGTGCTCTTCATTCGCCGGCTACCAGGTTAACGAACCTTTCCTGTCTTGCACGCTCATATTGACGAGGCAGGCCCGCCGCGCACGATCGCGGCCACGTCAGGCGGCGTCGTGGAAGACCAGCGCGAGTGTGTAGCGCTCGCCGCTCCGGATGGCTGACACGCCGTGCCGGATGGGCGCGGCGGACCATCCGCGGGCGGAGGCGACCGGCCGGTCTCGCGTCGTGAACAAATACCCGTGGCCGTGCGGCAGCAGGGCGGCCGTTCCGCGGGATTGCGCTCGCGGTCGCTGCTCGACCAGGAGGAACTCGCCGCCGGTGTGATCGACGCCGGGCGTACTGAGGTTGATCACGACCTGGAGCGGGAAGACAAGGTCGCCGTACAGATCGCGATGAAGTGCGTTCCAGTCGTGCTTTCCGTACTTCAGCAGGATTGCTGTCGACTTGGTCTGCCCGGCACGGTGGCATTGCTCGAGCCATTCGTCGAGGGTGTCCGGCCATGTCGGGCGGCGTCCGAGCTTCGTCCACCAGTCGCGCGCGATCGGCAGCAGGTGCGGGTACAGCGCCTGCTGCAGCCGCTCGACCGGTTCGGGGTACGGGGTGCGGAAGTACCGGTACTCGCCCTTGCCGAAGCGATGACGAGACATGTCGACGGTGCTGCGGAACAGGTCCGTGCGCTCGTACAGCGACCGGATGTCGTGGGCCTCGTCGTCGGTGAGCAACTGCGGCAACATGGCTCCGCCGAATTCATTCAGCTCCGCGGTGATTGCCGGCCAGTCGGCCGCATGGACGCGCTGGTGCCACCGATCACCGATTGCCGTCGATGCCGCCGTCATGCGGCTGCGCTCTCGAGGTGCAACAGGTGCGTCTTTGCGTCGGGACCACCGACATACTTTCCGATGGTGCCGTCCGTGCGCAGGACGCGATGGCACGGAACCACGACAGGAAGCGGGTTGGTCGCGCACGCAGTTCCGACCGCGCGCACGGCGTTGGGGCTGCCGACCTGGACGGCGACCTGCTTGTAGGACTCGGTGCGCCCGTAGGCGATGTGCGACAGGTGTCGCTGCACGGTCTGCCGGAACCCGTGCGAGAGAGCGAAGTCCAGCGGCAGGTCGAATTGCAGGCGGCTCCCGGCGAAGTACTCGTCGATCTGCCGGACTGCCGGCTCCAGCCGCTGCGGGGCATGCAGGATGCGTGGGCTGAGCCGGGCGGCAAGGGTCTCGAGGACCGTGTCGTGGTTTTCGCGGTCGTAGGCGACCCGGACGAGTCCACGCTCGGTTGCTGCGAGCAATAGAGAGCCGACGGGGGTGTCGATGCGGGTGTAGGCGACATCGAGAAGCCCGTCCCGGATGGCCGCTTCTTCCAGCCGTTCGTGCAGTCGGTCGAGGATGTCGGCGTCGGCTGCGGCCGAGGCCAACAGTCCCGCCACATCGCGCTCGGAGACATTGTTCATCGTCGGTCGGGTCATCGGGCTTCTTCTTTCGTGAATGCACCGTGATAGATGCTTCGCAGCTTGGTGATGCCGTCGGCTGCCGCGCGTCGTGCTGCGTCGGGCGTGCCGCCGAGGACCTCGGCGACCTCGGCGTACGGCAGACCGGCCACGTAGTGGTAGGCGACGGCTTGTCGTTGCTTGGGCGGCAGTGTTCTGACGGCTGCCCAGAGCTCGTGATGGTCGAGGTCGACCACGCCGAGCGACGATGCGACGTCGGGCACGTTCTCGACCGGAACCGGACGACGCTGCCGGGCTCGCACGATGTCGATGGCTTTGCGGTGCGCGATGGTCACCAGCCACGCTTCGACGTTGGCTTCAGCCGGCAGATCTGGGTAGGCGCGCATGGCCGCGAGAAAGGTCTCGGTCCAGGCGTCTTCGGCGTCGTGCACGTCGACCACCGCGCGGCAGACCCGCAGGACCATCTGCGAATGGGTCCGCACGATGGCCTCGAACGGCTGCTTGGTGTGGTGTGTGTCCATCAATATGTAAACGTCTGGGCCGGCTGAGTCGTGAGGTGGTGCTCAGAACAGTCTGTCGGCTTTGACGGTGATCGGCTCCTCGAGGTCGAGCAGATGTTGCTTGCGCCGCAGCCCGCCCGCGTATCCGGTCAACCGGCCATCTGCGCCGACGACGCGGTGGCAGGGGATGATCACGCAGAGCGGGTTGCGCCCGACCGCCTTGCCGACCAGCTGAGCCTGACTCTTGTCGCCCAGCTTCTCGGCAAGCTCACCGTATGTGGTCGTCTCGCCGCGAGGGATCTGCTTGACCAGGTGCCATACCCGTTCCTCGAAGACATCGCCACTGGTGGCGATGCGCAGGTCGAAGCCGGTCCGATCGCCGTTCAGATACTCCCGGAGTTGGTCGGCCGCCTCCGAGAGCAGCCGGTCGGCCCCGTCCGTCACGCTCGCTCCGAAGCATTCCTGGGCCGGGCGATACCAGTGCTGGCCGAAGTACAGGCCGACCAGAGCTTCGCCGGTTGCGACGAGGGTGACCTCGCCCAGGGTCGTCTCGATGAGCGTGTGGCGTGTGTACATGGCGTCGTCCTCTGTCCGTGACCAGAATGCCTTCACGCTGTAGACGCTGCAGACCGCCAGAACGTGAGCTCGTCCACGACTACGCACCGCGCTCTGTTGGGCTAGCCCGGTTGGCTAGCGTCGTCCTATGCGCACAGTGCTCACGGGTGGCCAGATCTTCGATGCGGTAGCCGGCACGATCGGGACGGGCGACGTCGCGATCGAGGGGGAGCGGATCGTCGGCATCGGCACGGGACTCGACGGTGACGAGTCGGTGGATTGCGCCGGGCTCACGTTGCTGCCCGGTCTGTTCGACTGCCACGTCCACATGACTTCGTCCGGAGACCTCGACTGGCTGCACTCGTTCCAGCGCGGCTTCAGCTACCAGTTCTTCGAGGCGGCACGCAACCTGCGCCGGACCCTCGACATCGGCATCACGACTGCGCGCGACGCCGGCTTCACCGACATCGGCGTCAAGCAGGCACTCGCCGACGGGCTGGTCGAGGGTCCGCGGCTGCGCATCGCGGTGACGATCCTGAGCCAGACCGGTGGCCACAACGACGGCATGATGCCGTGCGGCATCGACAGCAACACGCCGCCCTACCCCGGCATGCCGAACGGCGTCGTGGACGGTCCGGACGCCGTGCGCGCCCGCACCCGCGAGATCCTGCGTGCCGGCGCGGATCAGATCAAGATCGCATCGTCCGGGGGAGTGCTGTCACCCACGTCCGATCCGCGTCTCGCGCAGTTCCTGCCGGACGAGATCGAGGAGATCGTCGATGTCGCGCGTGCGGCGGGGACGTACGTGATGGCGCACGCCCAGTCGGCGGACGGCATCAAGAATGCGCTCCGGGCGGGAGTGCGTTCCATCGAGCACGGCATCTATCTTGACGACGAGGCGATCGAACTCATGCTCACCAACGAGGTCTGGCTGGTACCGACGCTCATGGCGCCGCACGGCGTGCTCGACGCGATCGAACGCGGCCAGAAAGTACCTGACCGTGTCGTCCAGAAGGCGCACGAGGTCGCCGGAGTGCACGCAGAGTCGTTCCGGCGCGCGGTGTCGGCGGGCGTGCGCGTAGCGATGGGCACC
>DASXJN010000249.1:0-4581 GCA_036497365.1 Jatrophihabitantaceae bacterium
CGGCGTCGCGATGCGCCACGACCCGAACCGGGCGCGCAGCTCGTGATCGTCGACCTCGATACCGCTCGTCCTCGGCGTGACACCGAACAGGCGGGCAGGCCGCACGTAGCGGTCCTCGAATGCGAACTCGAATCGGCGTACCGGCATCAGTCCACGTTACGTGCGGCTACTTCAGTAGGTTGCGCGCCATCACCATGCGGTTGATCTGGTTGGTGCCCTCGTAGATCTGGGTGATCTTCGCGTCGCGCATCATCCGCTCGACCGGGAAGTCCTTGGTGAACCCGTAACCGCCGAACAGCTGCACTGCATCCGTGGTCACCGCCATCGCGGTGTCCGAGGCGAACACCTTCGCGGCCGCCGAAGTGAACGTCAGATTCGGCTCGTCACGTTCTGCACGGCCGGCCGCCGCATAGACGAGCTGGCGCGATGCCTCGACCCGCATCGCCATGTCGGCGAGCATGAACTGGATCCCCTGGAAGTCGGCGATGCGCTTGCCGAACTGCTTGCGTTCCTTCACATAGCCAACCGCGGCATCGAGCGCACCCTGCGCGATGCCGAGGGCCTGCGCGCCGATGGCGAGCCGGGTGTGGTCGAGCGTGCGCAGCGCGGTCTTGAAACCGGTGCCCGGCTCACCGATGATCCGGTCCGCCGGGATGGTGCAGTCCTCGAAGTAGATCTCGCACGTCGGGCTGCCCTTGATGCCGAGCTTGCGCTCCTTGGCACCGACCGAGAACCCGGGATCGTCCTTGTGCACGACGAAGGCCGAGATGCCGTTGGCACCGCGCTCAGGATCGGTCACGGCCATCACCGTGTAGTAGGTCGAGACGCCGGCGTTGGTGATCCAGCACTTCGTCCCGTTGAGCACCCAGGAGTCGCCGTCGCCCACAGCACGCGTGCGCATCGACGCGGCGTCCGACCCGGCCTCACGCTCGGACAGCGCGTAGCTGATCATCTTGCCGCCGGCGATCTCGGTGAGGACGGTCTTCTTCAGTTCCTCGGAACCGGACAGGAGGATCGGCTGTGACCCGAGCTTGTTGACCGCGGGGATCAGCGACGACGATGCGCATACCCGCGCGACCTCTTCGACGACGATGCACGCCGAGATCGCATCCGCACCCGGCCCGCCGTACTCCTCCGGAATGTGCACAGCATTGAAGCCGGCCCGGTTGAGAGCGTCGAGCACGTCGTACGGGAACTCGCTCTCCTCGTCGATCGCGGCGGCGCGTGGCGCGATCTTGTCCTCCGCCAGCTCTCGCACGGCTGCGCGGAGCATGCGCTGCTCGTCGGTCAGTTGGTACTGGTCGAAGTCCGGATTGCCGATACCCATGCCAGAAATAGTAGGACGACCTAGTAGTTGCCGAGGTGTCACATCCGGCGCAAGCTGTTTCGTCGTAATGGGCATGAAGGTATTTCTGGCCGGGGCGACCGGCGCAATGGGACAAGCACTCGTGCCGCAACTGATCGCGGCCGGGCATTCGGTGGTCGGGACGACGCGAACCGAGGACAAGTTCGCCATGCTCTGGGACCTCGGCGCCCAGCCAGTGGTCATGGACGGACTGGACGCCGAGTCCGTGGGCAATGCCGTGGCCCACGCCGAGCCGGATGTCGTGATCCACCAGATGACGGCGATCACCGCGGCGAAGTCGCTCAAGCACTTCGACCGCATCTTTGCCGCGACCAACCAGTTGCGCACGATCGGCACCGACAATCTGCTCGCTGCCGCCCGCGCCACCGGGGTGCGCCGGTTCGTCGCGCAGAGCTTCACCGGATGGCCGAACGAGCGCACCGGTGGCCCGGTCAAGACCGAGAACGACCCGTTCGACCCGGACCCGCCGACCGAACAGCGGAAGTCGATGGCCGCGATCCAGCACGTGGAGCGGACCGTGACGGCGGCGCCGCTGGAAAGCGTCGTGCTGCGGTACGGGTTCTTCTACGGGCGCGGTGCTTCCACCGAGGTGTTCGACGCGCTGAAGAAGCGGCAGTTGCCCGTGCTCGGTGACGGTGCTGCCGTGTGGTCGTGGATCCACGTGGACGACGGCGCGGCGGCGACGGTGCGTGCCGTAGAGCGCGGCGCCGGCATCTACAACGTCGTGGACGACGACCCCACGCCGGTACGCGAGATGTTTCCCGCGATGGCCGAGATCCTCGGCGCCAAAGCGCCCCGGCACCTTCCGGTGTGGCTCGGCGGCATGATCGCCGGCGAGGTCGGGGTCTCGATGCTCACTCGCACTCGCGGTTCGTCCAACGCCAAGGCGCGGCGCGAACTCGACTGGGCGCCGCGCTGGACGAGCTGGCGTGACGGGCTCCGTCACGAAATAGCTCGACCTGTCGCGGCACGATGAGAGTCATGGAGGACGTCTACACCGAGTTGCGTCCGCTGTTGTTCTCGATCGCCTACCGGATGCTCGGCAGCGTCGCCGATGCCGAGGACGTCGTGCAGGAGAGTTTCATCCGTTACGCGGGCGCGGACGCCGCGATCGAGTCGCCGCGTGCCTATCTGTCCGCGATCACGACCCGGTTGTGCATCGACCAGTTGCGTTCAGCACGAGTGCGCCGTGAGACCTATGTCGGTGAATGGCTGCCCGAACCACTGATCACCGACGACGTCAGCCCGGAGCAGTCGGCGGTCGACGCCGACTCGCTCTCGATGTCGTTCCTGCTCGTGCTCGAGCGGTTGTCGCCGACCGAACGCGCCGTGTTCCTGCTCCACGACGTGTTCGGCTACGACTACGGCGAGGTCGCCGGCATGGTCGAGCGATCACCGCAGAACTGCCGCCAGATCGGCGTGCGGGCCCGGCGTCACGTCAACGACCACGCGCCGCGGTTCGAAACATCGCGCGAGGAACGCGACGAGCTGGCGAAACGCTTCCTGGCGGCGTTCACCGACGGCGACCTCGACGGCCTGGTTGAAATGCTGGCCGCGGACGTCGTCGTGCAGGGCGATGGTGGCGGGCACCAGCCGTCCTGGCCGAACGCGATCGTCGGGCGCGACAAGGTTGCGCGGTTGCTGGCCGCGCTGGGCACCGACCTCACCCGGATGGGGCTGGCCATCCGGCCGACCCAGGTCAACGGGCAACCAGGGGCGACCGTGCACGCTCCCGATGGCGGACTGATCAACGTCCTGAGCCTCGACATCGCCGGCGGTCAGGTCCAGACGGTGCGTTCGGTGATCAATCCCGACAAGCTGCACCACCTCGGCCGGCTCGCCGATCGAGACGCCTTGCTCGCGGAGTGGCGCAACCGGGGCTGATTGCCGCAGCGGGCATTGAGTTGAGGAACGCCACGTTTCAGCGGAAATCTTGAGCGTGAGTAGAGGCATGCTCCGTACGCGTGGTGTTGGTTGGATCTATGGGTTGGAAGCGGAGACTGACACTCGCGGTTGCGGCCGGCGCCGTTGTCGCGGCACCACTGGCGGCGGGGACGGCGGCGGATGCGGCAACACCGTTCAGCGTGTCCGTACTGCACTGCGGCGGCGGCATCCACATCCGCGCGTATCCCAACCTGCATTCGGCCACGCGTGCGCTGGACAAGCAGCTGCACCTGCAGACCCTCGTTCCGCACTCGCTGCACAAGGTTCAGTTGCGGCACGGCTCGACGGTCCTGACGTCCATCAAGGACTCGTGCTGAGCGAAGATGTGAGCGCGGCGAAGGCGTGCGCTGAGTGACAGAGGCAATAGCCGGCTGAGGGTGTTCTCGAAACCACAGCTTCCATGATCGAAGATGAGGCGTGCCCATCTCGCGCCGGAGCTCGCAGAAGCTGGTCGCGCTGCTGACCCTCGCCGCGCTGGTCGTCGCGGGCTGCGCGTCGGCTCCGGTTCGGCCGCAATTCCGCAGCACGACGCTGTTCGATCGCATCCCGGGCACCGCATCCATGATCAACGGGCGGCCGGTCACGATCTACCTGCCGCCGCACGCGGCCGGCCGGTCGCTGCCGGTTGTCGAACTGCTGCACGCTCCGGCGAGCGGCTCGGACAGCTGGCTGCACTTCAGCGGCATCAAGGCGATCGCCACCATCTTCGCGGCGCACAACGGCATCGCGCCGATCATCGTCATGCCCGGGATGCGACGGCCCACGCCACCCGCGACCGGCTGCGTGACGCTGCGCGAACAGCAGCACAGCCAAGACCTCGAGAACTATCTGGCCGACGACGTGCCGAACTACGTGCGTTCGCACTACGACACCGCGTCCGGAACTCAGAACTGGACCGTCGCCGGCATGACCTCGCAAGGCACCTACGCCGTCGCACTGGCCCTCCGGCACCCCGACGTGTTCGGGAACTTCGTCGACATTTCCGGGCGGACACGTCCCACCGACCAACAGCACCGGCCCTCCTGGCTGCTCCAGCACGGCAGTTACCCCTCGACTGCGGGCTGGTTCGAGTCGGGACGGCGCGCCGGGGGAGCCCTGCGGACACAGGATCGGCTCGCCGCGCTGTCGGCGGCGGCCGGCGTGAGCGTGCATGCGTCGACGGTGACGGGCGTGAACGGTTGGACGGCCTGGCGAACAGCGCTCCGGCAGATGTTCCCGTGGATCCTCGACCGCGCACAGGCGACGACGACGTCGACACCGGGCGGGTCGTC